>CBFIHN010000068.1:0-1252 GCA_965662575.1 Gammaproteobacteria bacterium | reverse complement strand
AAAACGCAACCAATACTAACCGAAGATTCTATCTTAAATTAGCTAAATCCTGGTCCAAATTTTTCGCCCTTTTCACTTTGTAGGTAAGAACTAGCCCTCCCTTGGGAGGAAAAAATTTAAAAAAAGTCACTCTGATCAAAGTGTTGCTGCTAGCACAAATAGACAAATTATAATTTTATATACTGATTAGGTTATTTTTAGACCAGTCTTTTTGCTGCCCCCTATCGATGATCTCTTTTTAATCAGAGTCGCTTTTTAAAAGTAGCAACCAGTTGAGTATTATAATTGGTTAAGGGAGCAATTTTTATCTAGATAATAATTGCTCTCTTTTATGAAAGAGCCATTACACTTTCCTCTTAATAATAACGTAATGTTTCCAGCATTACTTTTATCTAAAATGATAATTTCATCATCTAAATATTCTATTTTATGTTACAACTAAACAATTCTTTACTTAATAAGTATTCATTGTCTCTGCTAGTTTCTGGCTTATCAATCTTTAGCTTGCCAATTGTATATGGAGACCGAACACTTTGGATCTTAAAAATCCTTTGTATGCCTTTATCTGTAAAGGATACAGCGATTTTTAGACTTGTAAAAGTGTTCAGTAAAGCATCCTTTTGAACCATACCTAGTATAAAACCTATTTTGTGACGATTACTTCCGATAGAGCCTAGGAGATTAGTAAATTAAACTTTATGGAAAAAAATGGTGTTTGATTATAATCAAATTATTTCTGATATACGAGATAACAAAGGTGTACTAAACCTTAATTCTTATTCAATTGATTGTTGGGAAAAGGGGTCGTATTTTTTTAGTGCTTTAAGCTATTTTGCCAGTTTGAATGATAGATTAAATGTTTTAAAATTACTAGAATTAAATGCTAATATTAACTATGCGATTGGTGGTGCTGCGATAGGTGGACATACTGAGCTACTCAACGAGCTTCTAGAAAAACCTGGCGCCAATATTAACTATGCGATTCTTGGTGCTGCGAAAGGTGGGCATACTGAGCTACTCAACGGGCTTCTAGAAAACCCTGGCGCCAGTATTAACCATGGGATTCTTGGTGCTGCGATAGGTGGGCATACTGCGCTACTCAACGATCTTCTAAAAAACCCTGGCGCCAGTATTAACCAGGCGATTCTTGGTGCTGCGATAGGTGGGCATACTGAGCTACTACTCAACGAGCTTCTAAAAAACCCTGGCGCCAGTATTAACCATGCGATTGGTGGTACTGCGATAGGTGGGC
>CBFIHN010000067.1:0-2009 GCA_965662575.1 Gammaproteobacteria bacterium | reverse complement strand
TAGCCTTCCGTTGGCAAAATTTACTTTCAAGACCTAATAGCAAAATTTATGCTATCTCGTCAATGCGTAACTTCTATAGGGAAAGAAACATAGACCAAAAGACAACTGCAATATTAATCGATGCCATAAGAGAAATTGCCGCCACCCTTTATATGGCAAATGATGCTGATAGTTTGGTAGTCGATAACCTGAAAAAGTCAGCGCATAACCATACTTAATGTAAACCCAGAGATGGTATGGCGGCCAGCGCCAACGAGGTAAATTTCTCTGACGCTTTGGATAGACAAAATTGACATTATCCCACTCAAAAAAACCATCCCGATTTTTTAGCAAAGACGAACGACCATTCACACCATTTTTCTCAATGGTAATAAAATCAGGGCGGATATAACCCTCTTCAAACACAAAAACTTCAACACCTTTTTCTTGTGCCACCCGTTTGGCAATCTGATGGTAAACCTTAAACTCACCTAACAAATAAATTTGTTGAATTTGATTATCTCGATAGTAACTTTCAATATATTGCGCAAACGCCGCCACTGTTCCATCATATAAAACATCATTGCCTTGTCGATAAAAAACTTTCTCCCCATAGTGAAAGTGAATCTTATAGACATTAACAATATTCTTTTTCAAAAACGCCGAAAACTGATTAAAAAAACCCCCAACTGGCCCTTGCAGTAACAGCACATTTTTTTTGACCTTAATCGTTTGATAACTTGAATGCTTCAAGAGCGACTGCGATATAGTTTAGTTTGCAGGGATTTTAAAAGCTTGTAGGCTGTCATACAAGCACCCACATCAGAATAACATTGCTTTTTCGGCATTTTACGCTGTTGGATGATCTTAGCAATCGCCCATTCAACATCCATATGACTATTTGATTCCAAATCGAAGTACATCGGATATTGAATTAAGCAAGCATACGCCAACTCTTCCAAACTCAAGCGTCGTTTACGACGATCACAAGTCAATTGGTCAACTGTCAATCCCCATCCCGCGTAAAACGGCATGCCATAAGTATAAACTTTCTTGCCACGCAATAAGGCATCAAAACCACTGAGTGAAGTCATGGTATGTAACTCATCACATGCTTCAATACAAGATACAATGCTTTTGCCAGTAATAATTCTATCAACAATGTCAACACATTGCTGATGATCAACACCCCCTAAGCGAAGCCCTGCAGCTACATCTGGATGGGGTTTATAAACAATATGAGCATTTGGCTTTCTGTCTCTGACTACTTGTAATAGCTTGAGATTGCTATTAATTGATTGACAGCCAAGGCGAATGGAAGCATCATCTTCCACTTGGCCAGGCACCAAGATAATTTCCTTATCTGTATCAAAGCTTATGGCTTCAAGCTGCTCGCAATTATATTTAGTGATTTTTTCTTTACCGATCGTAGCAATCAGTTTCTGCACCCTTTCCATTTGAATAGGGCTCAATTGAACTTGATTTAGCATATTTTCAAGATCCGAAGCCTGCTGTGGATTAAAGTAAATACCTTGTCGATCAAAAGCCAAGGATAAAGGCAATGCACCTTTTACTCCAAGGCCCAAAGAACGAATAAAACCATCTTCAATTTGAAAAAGCTGACTTGAATTTACAGAGTTGACTAAATTACATCCAGCTTTACCCATACTCCACTGTAAGAAAATCTCTGCATCCTTAAGTTTAGACACAATAGGTTTTGATACCTGCAGAAATTGAGAGATATTACGTTGCTTCCTCTGGCTAAAGCCCAATGCAGCAACCTTTTTCCCGACAAATTGATTATTCAAATGGCCTTGCCGCTGCAAATGCAAATAGCGCAATGCGGTTAAAACATCGGTTTCCTGGTCTAAAATGGGATCATAATAACGGCTCAACCTTAAATAGGCGGCAATAAAAATATCCAGCACTGAACGCCGTTTAGTGCGCCTAATACAACGCTGTTTGTCTTCGGTTACTCCCCAACCTGCATAAAATGGCAGACCAAAACAAATGACTTTTTTTTCAAGCAG
>CBFIHN010000066.1:0-2680 GCA_965662575.1 Gammaproteobacteria bacterium | reverse complement strand
GACCGCCATAAACGCTCTGTACGGAACGATCTCAGGTTAAGTAATGCGATTGCCTAGCCAAAACAAACGCGAAGCATAGGCGCTTATTCTAGGTCGATGGCTTTTCATCTAAAAAATGCGTTGCTACCTTTAATCCCAATGGGATGATTTTATTCACGGCTTCTTGCGTTGATAAGCCATTATCTTTGGCATAATTTTGCAGCGCTTTTTTGGTATCCTCATCCAACCAAGTGTTAAAGCTCTTCATGCCACGAGCCAGCTTATTTTGATCGCGGCGCTTACTCTTTTCTGCATTGGTCATAGGCTTGGATTTAATGGTTTGCCTGCCCGGCTCAGGAAAAGAAATGCTCTCTCGAAGTGTTGATCTTGGCACTGAGATTCCGGTGGCTTTTTTTAAAGATGTTAGGGCTAAAGCAATCGGCTTATAAGCATTGCATTCAACAAAGAAAGCCTTTTTATATCGGGTTTGTAGAAGAATCAGGATGCTTAAAAAGAAACCCGCAAAGACCAAGTCTTCTGTTTCAATATGCAGTTCTTTTGCGAAAGAAAAATCAGGACTAATATGATATTTTTTATCGGTGGCTTGATCATCGATTAAGAAGGTTTTATCCTCTAGTTCTTGGACAGAAATGTTAGCATCGAAAGGTTGCGCTTGAAGCAGTTTTTTAAGATCCCCTTTTACAAAATTCCAGATTTTTTTGTTGCGAGAGATCTGCTCGCAAACGATGGGGTTGGTGTTGATTTTTAGGGTAATTTGAGGTGATTTCATAATGCCTAAAAATTAAATAATAGCGACGTACTATTTAATACTAAAACGACTTGAGAATCAAGTTGGCTATTTTGAACACAAAACAGTCTATTTAGGTCGAATGGCAAAGAAGGTTCTGTCGCATTAATTTTCAGATTTTGAGTATAATGACGCTTTAAGCAAATGGATTAGCTCATGATTAGTTTTAAGTTTCGTCGCTTTCCTAAAGATATCATTCTAATGGCGGTTCGCTGGAAGCTGGCGTATCCCTTGAGCTATCGTGCGATCGAAGAGCTAATGGGTGAGCGAGGTGTTTCAGTTGATCATTCTAGTATTCAACGCTGGGTAGCCACCTATGCACCGCAATTGGAGCGTGCTTTTCGCTCGCGTAAGAAAGCGGTTGGTAAGAGTTGGCGTATGGATGCCAATTTCAGTTAAAATTGCTTGATAAACAACCAAACCTAGGGAAGGTGCTGGTTGAATTTCGATTTATTCAACAAGGCCGTGTTCAGTTGGTTTGAACCATGCCGTCATTTTAACTCGCCATAACTCTCTCAAAAACAACCTAACATCAACACCTAAGGATACTGCAACATGAAGCTAGAGAATACTACAGCAATGACTGTAAACCTAACTCAAGGATCATCAATTGATCTTAGGGCTAATAAGTTAACGGATGATTTGACAAAAACGATTGTCGATGCTCTGAAAAGCGGCAACTGTGCCCAAGGGTTATCAATTAACCTTAGCGATAATAAGCTAACGGATGCTGGGGCAGAAAAGATTGTCGATGCTCTGAACAGCGGCAACTGTCCTCAAGGATTATCAATTGATCTTAGCTGGAATCAGTTAACGGATGCTGGGGCAGAAAAGATTGCCGAGGCCCTGAAAAGCGGCAACTGTCCTCGAGGATTATCAATTAATCTTGGCTATAATCAGTTAACGGATGATGGGGCAGAAAAGATTGCCGATGCCCTGAAAAGCGGCAACTGTCCTCAAGGATTATCAATTATCCTTAGGCATAATAAGCTAACGGATGCTGGGGCAGAAAAGATTGCCGAGGCCCTGAAAAGCGGCAAATGTCCTCAAGGATTATCAATTAACCTTAGCGTTAATCGGTTAACGGATGCTGAGGCAGAAAAGATTGCCGAGGCCCTGAAAAGCGGAAAATGCCCTCAAGGATTATCAATTGATCTTGACTATAATCAGTTAAAGGATGCTGGGGCAAAAAAGATTGCCGAGGCCCTGAAAAGCGGAAAATGTCCTCAAGGATTATAAATTAACCTTAGGGCTAATAAGCTAACGGATGCTGGGGCAGAAAAGATTGCCGAGGCCCTGAAAAGCGGCAAATGCCCTCAAGGATTATCAATTAACCTTAGCAGTAATAAGCTAACGGATGCTGGGGCAAAAAAGATTGCCGATGCCTTTGCTGAATATCACCAACGAGAAAAAAAGACCGGGAAGGCTTGTATAGCTCTTTTCCAAGGGAGAAGACAGGGTGGAAGCCTTCTCTCAAAAGGAGATATAGGTATATTGCGAATAATTATCCAATATCTATACCCCTATCCTAATACTTCTGATAAGAGAACCTTATCGTTTGCATTTCATTGTCAGTTTTATTGTTTATGTATTACAACCCGTTCTTTGTCAAGAAGATATAATAATGAATACTTAAAATGGTCCTCTAATGAATCAAAACGCATACTGAAGAATTTTGATAACAGCTTTGAAAAACAACTAAAGGACATTAAGACAATAGATTTTAACGCCTTAGAAAATCTATCGAAACTTCTTAGAACTTTATCTAATGTAATGGTAACTCCCCAGGTACCTTAATTTGGTAAAGGAGCATTGCCTTTCATAGCTAATGAAATTGACTCAAGGATATTCCAACCTTGTTTCCTGGCAGTGGAAACAAAGCCTCTGAGTTTG
>CBFIHN010000065.1:0-3261 GCA_965662575.1 Gammaproteobacteria bacterium | reverse complement strand
AGGCTTTTCCTAACTTTGGAGCCAGGCATTAATAATTTTTACTAATCTCTAAACTTTAGATTGCAACGGGCCCTTAATAGTTTAAGATTGATTTTTAGCTGTCGTGCAGCCTCGTTTAACAGCCCACAAGATGGCCGGATGGTTTTTAACGCACGCTTGTATCTGCTGATCTTGAGTAATAAGTTCTGGTTTTATCAAGCCTTGCTCACGTATAGATTGAATAAATAATGCTTCATTTTCATTCAGCGGCATAACTTTTTTAAGGCCTGACTTTAGCTCACAAACCATGTCACTAGACCAATCCTGTAATTTAGCTCTGGCCGTTGGAAAGCTATTTTGCTGCAGGACAGGCAACAATCTATTATGTAACTCTTTTAAATCATAGGTGACATGTTCGACTGTTATATCATCAGAGTTCAAGTCTGTCATAGCCATATAAAGCACAAAAGCCAACCGGAGTTTTTCATCATCTAGGTCGCATTTGGTCATAAGGTAATGTGAGTCAAATAAGTCCCGACTGGCCGTTCTGCTCATTAGCGCAGAGAGTTTGCCAGCAGCAAGTTAATGAATATCCAACACTGGAAAGCTAAAATCTCCCATATTTACCAAATGAGGTTTTGCTATGGTGGGCTTAAAAATAGGTTGCCGATACATGTAGTTCAAATCAATTTCAAGGTTGCTAAACTGCCCAAAAACACTAGGATATCGCCATACCATTTTCCCACCCGCATGATAGCCAGGGTTACGATACAAGGAGAAGTTATTTTTTAAAAGGAGCTCTTTTATTGCTTCATCAATAATTGGGCGCTCTTTCAACATAACTTCACGATCAAGACTACCAATATAATTAAGGTCGATATCAACACTTAATCTCGGCATTCCTTCAAAGCAAAATAAATTTAACGCTGTTCCGCCTTTCAAAACCAGCCTTTCTTTTAGAAATGGCACTTCAACAATTTGAGCAAGTGTTCCAAGCAATTGATAGACTTTTTCTAAGATTTCAGGTTTATAGCCTTGGTCACGAGACTCTTGTAATAACTGTTCCCTAGATATCATAATTAGGCTCCTCCCAGGACTTTTTATAAACACTCTCTGGCAGCATGAGGTTCCACTTTTTGCATAGCTTCCCCACTTCTTTTCTCGCCCCAGACACATACACAGGTTGTTTTGGCTTTTTCAGCAGTAATTGATTAATTTGCTCCTCGGTTGGTGCAAACACGCCCGACCGTTGTTCCAATACATAACCAACCTTTGCCGCCAATATAGGGTGACCTAGTTGTAAACAATATGCTATAACTTTATCAATATTTAAAGCACCTATACTATCCAGTGAGCGCATAACCTCTTCCCAACTACCACTTAGCTCAACCCTATCCAAGACATCAACAAACGTTCGTGACAGACTTGTTATTTTTATTTCCAGCCCCTGGCGATTAATTGTTTCGACTTCAATCGCATCATTTGCTAGTCCACCAGGTGAGGTAACGGGTTGATAAAAGCGACCTAAAAATTCAAATGGCCGTATTTTTTCAGGTGTCACAAAATAAAGGTATTCAAAATTAGAATATGCCACTCCATGCAGCTCTAATGCTGTGTGATAACTTAAAATTCCCTTGTGACTTGCTTTAGAAGCAACCAAATAAGAGTCAGGAACTATTGAGCTTGCCAATTCACCTGGCGGAACAGAAACGTATAACCCTCTCTTGATGCTTACTATACGACTCTGTTTTAAATAATACGATACAGCGGCCTTTGCTGCTGAAACAGAAGCGCCCTGAGCGACCTTCCAATCAATCAGTTCATCACGTCGAAAAACCGGATGTTTGTAAAAAAACTCTTCCATAGAATAAATATAAAATATTCAATATAGGTAATATAATACACCTTAATGAAGGAAATTGCAATATCTATCTTGGTAAACCTATATTTTAAAATCATTGGAATAAATATACCCACAGTATACAAAAGCGCAGCTTTTTAAAAGATATCTTATGTGATTCGCTTAGTACACGACAAAACTCTGTATTGCTAAGCTACAAGTGTTGATTTTATAAGGGGTTCATGGATACTTCCTAGTTCGTAAAAACAAAGGAATTTTTCCAAGGATCTGGAAATGAATCGCATCCATGAACTAGAAGCTATATTAGGTCAATATTTGGCTTGGGACAAGCGACGTTTAAAGTGTTTTCTATTTTTAGTTTTAGGCGTACTGCAGCTTAATACAGTTAATTTATTGCGACTCAGTGAGCTTGCGGTAGATACTCTAGACTTATCACGTCACCGTCGTTTTCAGCGTTTTTTCTCATCCTGCAAGTTGGACTTTGACAGTGTGGCAAAATTGATTTTTCACTTGTGTGGCTTTCGGCACGGCAAGCATTATTTGATATTTGATCGGACCAACTGGAAATGGGGTAATGTGAATATCAATATTTTGTTTCTGTGTCTAAGTTACAAAGGTCATGCAATGCCAATTCTATGGATTCTTTTGCCGCACCGAGGAAACTCTGCAACTACGCAACGTGTAGCACTAATTAAGCGGTTTCTTAAACTCTTTCGGCAATGTAATTAAAGGGGTTTTGGGTGACCGTGAGTTTATTGGGGAACAGTGGTTTAAGTTTTTGAACTCAGAGAATATTCCTTTTTACCTCAGGGTGAAGTCAGATGCTGATACAACCAATGGTGGAGGAAAAAGCGTAGCGATTTCCTGGCTGTTTTATCATTTGAAGCGGGGTGAGCAGCTTCAAGTCAAAGGCAGGCGCAAGGTCTATGGTCATAAGCTTTATATTTGGGGTGCAAAGTCACCAACAAGTGGTGAGTTAATGATCGTTGCAACTAATCAGCCACATGAGAACGCTATTGATCATTACCTTTGCCGTTGGCAAATTGAAACGCTATTTGGCTGCCTCAAATCTAAGGGCTTTAACTTCGAGGAAGTTCGGATCATCAAACGAAACAGAGTTAAGAAAATGGTTGCGGTGTTGGCAATTGCTTACACTTGGGCAATTATTGTCGGTCAGTGGCACCACAAATACGAAAAAACGATTAAGCTGAAAAACACGGAAGGCCTGAAAAAAGTATCTTTAGTCATGGACTTAAATTTCTGCGCGTAGCTTTGCAGAAAACAAATCGGAGCATTAAGCCATTTAAAAAAGCACTGAGAATACTCAGGTTTCACTTTTATGGCCCGCGAATTCAATTAAGAAACCGCCACCCCTGGTTGTATAGCAACCAGCTACTTATGCACGCCTGACCGACAGTCAG
>CBFIHN010000064.1:0-3581 GCA_965662575.1 Gammaproteobacteria bacterium | reverse complement strand
GCAAGAACTGGCTTTTCTCGGGCAATACAGTCACAGCGAATGCCAGTGCTAATCTTTTTACCCTGGTTGAAAATGCTCAAAAAACCTCCACCAGTTGTCATTGTCGAGCAATATATGCTTGATGGATGTAGGACCAGTGATAAACTCCACAAGGAATAAGCAACAGGAAAGGATAGCCTGCATATTATCAGATAACTGCGTAAACAGTCGCTGCCGGAGGCAGCTTAGCTTGTACCAAGGCAATATCCAAGAAACTTGAGTTAGACCTTGTTAAGCATAATGCCCAGTATGAAGCTGTTGAAATCAGAACTCTGTCTGAGGCACATGATCGGTTTCTGATTTTGGATGGAGACGAGATTTATCATATAGGTGCATCTTTAAAAGATCTTGGCAAGAAGTGGTTTGCTTTTTCTCGTTTAGATAAAGGGAGCGTTTTAGAAATCCTTAAAAGGCTTAAATAGAGAGGAGTAGACTTAAATGCCACAATTCAGATTGACAGCTGCTATGGCTAAAGATCTAAAGGTCAAAGAGCTCTCTGAGCCTCGATTAGACTTGCCAAGATTTTATGATGATTGGTATTTGGATACCATTAGGGCCATGCGCAAAAAAGTGGTTATTGCTATGCATGTAAGAACCCGTATGGCGATAGCTATTACACTTTCTGATATTGGTGGCCTGAAAAAAGTCTTTGATTTTTTTCCTTTTATTCTTAAGCACCATTTGTTTGAGTGCCAGCTGGATCGTTATGCTGATGCATGTATAGGAATAGAGGGGTTCTATGCTGTAGAGGATGGTGAATATACATTCACAAAAACTAACAACAGAAGTGTCAACGCGCATATGACGCAATTCAAACATCTTTTAGAATCTGAGGCTTACAGATATGGTGCTATTACTCAAAAAGTTTGTGATGTAGCAAGCCGTGACTGGTTGGAGTGGCTAGTTAAGACGCCAGAAAGTGGTAATGATTATACCCGTCCATTTGAACTTTGGCAGTTAGAGTATGGTGTAGAAGGTCAAAACACTTTTAATTCAGATCAGGCTGTTGATACTGATGAGTCATGCTTAGATCTTACTAATGTCCTTCAGTTTCCAACTGGAACCAAAAAATAGTCAATGGGTAGTTCATCAATACGCAAAATGGTTCTGTCGCATTAATTTTTTGAATTTAGATTATACTGGTTTTTTGTGATCGACTTACCCGGCATTAACAATCCATCTGAATTAATTGATGCTCAGAGGGTGTTTTTATTGACATACCGCAAGGGGTTTTCTTCTGAACAACCTATTATAACCCTGGTTTTTAAAGTCAGATTTTTCCTCTTGTAATGCCTGCTGAGCCATTATCTTTCTGTGGTAAAGGCGGGTTGCGTGGTGATCTCGTAAAGTCTCTATATCATTATATAATCAATGGATACCGGCATTCATAGAAGATCTTGAGATCAGTATGATTTTCTCGATTTTTACCCAAAAACCTTGTCAAGCTTTTTTTTGCGATTATTTCAACTTTTTTTACCGATTTATGAGGGCAGGCTGAATGGTTACGAAGCAAGATCTGTGCTATGATTATGCAATGGCTTTTTATTGGTTGCAACATATGAATAAAATCAATTTTTCATTTATTTTATTATTGGCATTTAATTCCATATCTCATGCTGATTATTGTTCAGACATGATAAAAATTAATAGTGCGACAGATTTTTATTCTAATCCTACAGTAATCTACCAGGATGGCGCTTGCAAATCTCCTAGTGGGCTAAATTATATTTTAAAAAAATCATACATTAATTATGATCTTATTAAGGAAATTTGTAAAACTCAGGCTGGCAAGAATCTAAATAATTGCAATTCTAACCCGCTAGGACCAAAAATGGCTTTTGAAGGTCTATCTAATATAACAAGTAACTCAGGTAATTATGTAGGTAAGAATTGCAATCAAAATGTATTAAATGAAGATAGAGGCCAAGCTTATCTTTGGTCTTATGCTTATATTCAAGAATACTGCAAAAAGCGTAATCATGAAACAATTAGAGTTGTCACAAAATAGGTTTTATATTTGGCTGTTTAGGACTACCGAACGCCATTTATCATCCCATCCCTTGGTGTGAATTTTAGTCGGTAAAAAATCCTCTGTATTCATTTATTTGTAAAGGATACAGCAATTTTTAGTCTTCTAAAATTATCCAGTAAAGCACTTTGCTTTGTGTCCTTGCGGGAAGCCTGCGCTGTTACAAAATTATTAAAATTTTTCCATATTTTTTCTTAAAAGACTTGACAGGGTTTTTGATCATTTTTTCGAAATTCGCCAAATATTTTTACTTTGCAAAATCAACCCATCCAGATCCATTATGCTGGACGATAATCAATTTTATACCTGACGGATCTACCCGGGGATGTGCAAAAAATTATCTTCGATGACAAACGTCTGAGCGAGCTAAAAATGTCGCTTAAAAAATTGGGGTATAATAGCTTCATCACTTGAAAACACTGAACTTCATGGCAAAGAAGGCTGAGAGAAATTTAGAGAAAAAACCCGAAGTTAGAAAGATAACACCTCAACAAGCAAAAAGTTATATCGCAAGGCTTGAGGCTAAAATAAAAGATGATGATGAATTGGTCGAGTTATTTGTTTTGGCCATGCATGGTAACTTATGGTTTTCCACACAACTAGAGCTTGGACAACTCACCATTGCCAAACTGCGGAAACTGTTCAAAATCCAGAAATCAGAGAAACCATCAAACCGAAACCCACGGCGCAAGCAAGGTCATGGTAGTCCTGATGATCATGCAGCACCAAATGATAAGAATGAGAACAAGACAATAAAGAACCATGGGCGCAATGGCGCTGATGCTTATGCCGGTGCGGATATCGTTGATATTGAACATCCTGAGCTTAAGCCAGGCGATCCTTGTCCCGATGAAATTTGCTATGGGCGCCTATATGATTTTAACCCCGGCATTGCACTGCGAATTACCGGTGGTCAGCTCGCACAAGCGACGCGCTATAACTTACAGAAATTTCGCTGCTCAGTTTGCGAAGTCATCTACACAGCGTCACTGCCTGGGGGTGTCAGCGATAAAAAATATGATGAAACCTTTGTATCGATGCTCATGATAAACAAGTACTTCATGTCAGTGCCACTTTATCGCCAAGATAACTTGCAAAAGCATCTTGGTGTTCCTTTGCCCAGTTCAACTCAGTGGGGCTTAATGGCAGAGCACAAAGAGATGCTCAAAAAGTTGTATGATGTGCTGTTGCTCAGAGCCGCCAATGGCATTGGTATTTGCTATGACGACACCTCTGTCAAAATTCTTGATGAAATCAAGGAGAAAAAGCTGGCTGCAAAAGGCGAGAAGAAGCAACACAACTGCTTTACGACTGGCATTGTTAGTGTCCATGAGTCTTACCGAGTTTATATTTACATGAGTGATAATCGTACGGCAGGAAAAACAGTTGATGATCTTCTTCAGCTACGCGATAAAGGCGCTGAGCCACCCATGTTAATGAGCGATGCCTTGTCAGCAAATATTCCTAAAACCGTTAGCAAAGATTTGTATATTACCTGCTATTGCTTAGTGCA
>CBFIHN010000063.1:0-3690 GCA_965662575.1 Gammaproteobacteria bacterium | reverse complement strand
AGATTAATCCCTTGTGCATGTTGAGCAGTTTTCCATTTGCTAGGTTGGCTGTCAATAAAATGCTGAAAGATATCTTATGTGATTCGGCACTTCTGTTTAAATAATAGACGATGCTACAAAATTCGGCCTATAGCAACAGAACCCCTAATAATCATATAGGGCATCCTCAATGGGTAGTTCTAAAATGAGACGCCTTAAAGATTTATTCTTTTAAGTCTGCTTTAGAAACTAAAAATGGCGCTGCGTCTAAATCACCGGCACTCATCATTTCTGCAATTCTAGAGAGTGAAGAAATCAATTGTGATTGCTCCCAGTCTTTTAGTGCATAGAATTGGGTAACAAATTGCTCTTGCAATAATGAGGGGCTGGATTCAAAAAGTTTTTTTGCTTTTTCGGTGGCTAATACCATAACCTTCCTTTTGTCATCATTCGCCTTTTCTCTTTTTACGTGATCACTCAGCGACAACCTGTCAAGTATAGAGGTTACAGTTGGGTGACTCAGGCTAGCAATGTCTGCCAACTTGCTGCTAGAAAGCGTTTCGTGTTGGATGATAATTTTTAGTAAAAGTAATTGAGGCCCTGTCAGGCCATACTTTTTTAACAATTGCTTTGAATGCAAATCAATTGCTCTGGTTATTTTTCGTATCAAGGTCAATATTTCATCACATTTTTCGTTGTATTTTGTCACCCTGTTCCCTTTTAATGATTGAGAGAGGCATATAATTTTGTTAGTATACTAATATATTTTAAAGAACTCAAAGTGCCCTTTATGAAGAACTCTAATATTACTATCTGCAACGAAACAATACACCCAGGTGAGCAAGCTTCGCTTGCATTACCTCTGCCAGAGTTGTTTAGCTGTGCGCCCATGTATATGCCCATTAAGGTACTACATGGAAAGCAAACAGGTCCCTGTTTGTTGGTTACTGCAGCAATGCATGGTAACGAGCTAAATGGTGCTGAAGTTATTAACCGATTACTTCAAGCAAAGGGCATAAGCAAATTGAAAGGCACACTGATAGCTGTACCCATTATGAATGTTTATGGTTTTATCAATAAAACACGAACTATGCCTGGCGGTGCTGCACTTGGCACGAGTTTTCCTGGCAGTTCTCATGGCTCACACGCGGCAAGACTAGCTCATTTGTTTTGCTATGAAATCTTTTCTTTGGCAGATTACTGTATTGACTTACAAACCGGCTGGCTAAACTACTCAAATTTGCCGCAAGTTTTTGCTACCGACGACAATCAAAAAGAGATCGAACTTGCTCATGCCTTTGGTGCACCGGTTATTTCTGAGTTGGCTGCACAAAAAGGATCCCTTCGTGCATTTGCAAATACACAAGAAAAACCTTATCTGGTTTATGAGGCAGGTGAGGCAATGCGCTTTGATGAAACTTCTATCCGCATAGGGGTTAAAGGGGTGACCAATGTAATGAAACATATTGGCATGTTATCAGCATCAAGCAAATCAACCTCAAGCAAACAAAAGTCTTTCCTAATGCGCGATACCCATTGGGTTTGCTCACCAACCAGCGGTATTAGCCATGCTGTCGTTAAACTTGGACAACAAGTTAAAAAGGGCGAATTACTTACAATTATTAAAGATCCATTTGGCGCAGGAGCTGACATATCGGTCACTGCCCCATTTGATGGCGTTGTTGTTAGTATCAATAACCTTCCTTTAGTTTATGAAGGCGTATCCTTATTTCAATTAGCTGCTTTTGAACGATTATCTCTGGCAGCTACCCATATCGAAGACTGGGTTGATGAGTCCGAAAACCAATTGGATCAATAGGTATGCAACAGCTTGAACAAAAAGTTAATCTGATTGGGCTATTCATCTGGGTTATTGCAGCTGTTTTTTTTCTTTATGAATTTTTCTTGAGAACTTTTGTAGGCTCAATTGCTCATCAGCTTATCCATGATCTTCAGCTTAATATTGAACAGTTTACCTTGATTGGATCAGCCTATTACTTGGCTTACGGATTAATGCAAATGCCAGTTGGCATCCTTGCAGATAAATTTGGCGTGAAGAAGATTATGATCTTTGCCACACTAACTTGCGCTTTGGCAACATTTTTATTTGCTCATTCACACAGTTTTATTGAAGCAATATTAGCTCGCTTCTTTATGGGGTTTGGCTCATCGTTCGCTTTTGTCTGTCTTCTTGTTATTGCTTCCAACTGGTTTCCCAAACGGTTTTTTGGTTTTTTTGCTGGAGCATCACAGTTTATCGGCACCATGGGGCCTGTACTTGCTGGCGGGCCACTAATCTCTTGGCTCGTAGATAGTCACACAAGTTGGCGCATTGCCTTGAGCAGCATTGGTGCGCTTGGCATCGTTTTGGCAGCGTTGAGCCTGTTCTTTGTGAAAAACAAACCAAGATACGGGCAAAGCACCTTGCTATTTTTATCAAAAGATGAGCCCATGACAACTCGTTTAAAACGCTTATTCAAAACCAAACAAGCATGGGTCGTTGCTGTTTACTCGGCAAGCGTTTATGTTTCGATAGCTGTAATGGCTGCAGTTTGGGGTACAGACTATTTACAAGCGGTTGGTTTAACGCAAAAAAATGCTGCCTATATGATATCAGTTGCTTGGATCGCCTATGCTATAGGCTGTCCAGGGTTTGGGTTCTTGTCTGATCTAACCAAACGTCGCAAACCTTTTTTGATTATATGTGCGTTATTAGGCCTAACAAGCATGTTGCTTATCCTTTATGGGCACTTTACTTCTGAATCCGCTTATGAAGTTTTATTTTTTATGTTGGGTCTTGCCGCTACCGGACAAAACATAGGATTTGCAGCAATAGCCGAGCATACTAGCCCGAATATAAAAGCTAGTGCACTAGGATTAAACAATGGATTAATCACTCTATCAGGTGCAGTCATACCACTGGCTATCAGCTACCTTATTTCGTTATCGAGTGGCAGTAGCAGTGCTCAACATTTGACTTTGCATAGCTTTATTTTTGGTTTGTCTTTATTGCCTATTTTATACCTTATCTCATTAGCTATCTGCATTCTTTTTTTTAGGGAAACCTATGGGAAGTATCAAAAGGGACTCACTGTACTCAAAAGAAAGAATCCGCCAATCTAAGTGCATCTAAAGCTATATCATGGACTTGTCCTGATGCATCAGAAGTACAGGTATCTTCTCAAACAATCTTTGACTGTATCTTACCTGGGCCTAATGGAGAGCAAGGATCATATAAGACCTGCGTGCTAAACACTTATATTGGTTATTTATTGGGGTCAAATGGAGAAAAAATCAGAATGACTAGTTCTCTTATGGCATTAAGCAAGATAACACCGACTGGGCCCTTTAAAAATGCAGCTGGAGTTACCAATGGCGGCATGGACTGCTGGTATACCACCGAAGGCAGGGTGTTGGATACTTCTTATCTTTCGCTAGACACAAGAAATAATACATTCCCAAGTAATTGGGGTATCGCCCACATCCGTGGCAAAATTTACGGTTTGAATTAGCTAACTAATCCTACCGATAGCATTATAGTCTACAGGCTTTTATCACTATCATTTCGCCAAGGCAGATTAACTTGTCGCCGTATTCCTTTGCACAATGCATTTGGAATGCATTGCTAATATCATAGAAGTTACGCATTGACGAGATAGCATAAATTTTGCTATTAGGTCTTGAAAGTAAATTTTGCCAACGGAAGGCTAA
>CBFIHN010000062.1:0-4384 GCA_965662575.1 Gammaproteobacteria bacterium | reverse complement strand
AGCTTAGCGACAGGTTGTTCTGCGTTTGCCGCAAAAAAGCAGGGGCTGCCTATGCTCTATGGGATGAGCTGAAAGTATTATTTCACCGAGTGTTATACGACAGCTGGGAAAATTTATTGATGGACTTTCTTGCTGGGTTTTTGGATCCGCCGAAAGTTTAAGAAACTCTTTTAGTTTATTCCAGTTCTTGGTAGGATTTTTATCGTCTAAAGGAAAATATTGTATATTTATTGACCATATACATTTAAAGCAAAGATATTTTTCTGTCAAAATAACTAACATTTTAGTTAGTTATTATTTTCACCTCTCCTGACCTTAATTTCAATGGCTCTGACTGAGAATAGCTGAAAGCAAATGACAGGGATATAACTCATTTGTCATAAAATTAAGGAACGTTACACTCAGCATCAGACCCATAACAGGGTGATACAGTACAGTAATCCCAGTATTTTCCTCCATAACCACCTTCATAATTCCCAATAATCTCGACATCAACTTTTTCTAATAACTCACCTTTATCATTATGGTAGGTTACGGCAGGTATGGGTTGAGATGGCAAACTCTGGCAGCGGTAAGGGTGTTTCTCACTAGGGGGCGCTATACTAAATTCTGGAGAAGCATAGAAATACAGCTGTTTACCCTCTGAGAGCCTATACCAAAAATTACCCTTGCTATATTTTGGAATGTTGTAACCCTTCATTTTCTTAGGATCTGCAGTTCCAGAGTCAATATCTCCAAAATAGAATTTTGCGGTATTATTCTCGTTAATAACATTATGGACTGTTATCAATACATTGTGACTAGGCAAAACTCCTGAAGCAAAAGCACCAACTGAAAACATGAGTGATAAACAGCCGCCCAAAAAATATTTTCTTATCATAAAAAAACCACCAATAATAAAACCACAATAAATTATATAATTTATGATAAAAATTTTCAAATTTAATTTGTTTTTTGTCATCAACTGCTACAAACCAAAACCCAAATCAGCAGAGTGATTTTTTATGAAGCGGCTATTACAAGCGAATTTATAGCATCCATAGCTAGACGAAAAATACACCCAACCAATTGCCCATAAAAACTGCTTAGCATACAATCAACACCAACTCGTCAAACCAACACAGACATGATCAATACAAACAAAGCCACTCATGCCGCTCACGAAACTATTAGCCGTGCCATTCATGGCCTGAAGTCATTAGATGAATCCATCAATAATCAGTTTAGCGACATCGTTGATCTCATTCATCATTTAAAAGGGCGAGTGATCATCAGCGGCATGGGGAAAAGTGGTCATATCGCCCGCAAAATTGCCGCAACCTTCGCATCAACAGGAACACCGTCTTACTTTGTCCACCCGGGTGAAGCAAGTCATGGTGATTTGGGGATGATTACCTGCGATGACGCGGTACTGCTACTGTCAAACTCTGGGGAAACAAAAGAACTGAGTGATATGATCAATTACTGCAAGCGGTTTGACATCCCCATGATTGGACTTGCCAGACGCCCAGGCTCAACACTCATCAACGATGCCACTATTGGCATTGCACTACCTGATACCCCCGAACAATCGCTCACTGGCGCCCCAACGACCTCAACCACCATGATGCTAGTGTATGGTGATGCGATTGCCATGGCACTACTTGCCCAACGGGGATTTAGCCCAGCCGATTTTGGCATTTTTCACCCAGGCGGTAAGCTGGGTGCAAACTTGGTTCGTGTTGCAAAGCTTATGCATGGACAAAAGACCCTGCCACTAGTCAACGACAAGGCACTGATGAAAGAAGCATTATTTGAAATGACAAGCAAAACATTTGGTTGCATTGGCATTACCGACCAAGCACAACAACTGGTTGGTATGATCACCGATGGTGACATTCGTCGACATATTGATCATCGCGATTTTCTCCAGCTATCGGTGAATGATGTGATGACCAAAAACCCACTCACGATTACAGAAAACATTCTAGCCTCAGAAGCGATGCACATCATGAATAATAAGCAATGCACAGCACTTTTTGTGATTAACGAACAGCAAAAACCTATTGGGATTATTCACTTGCATGATTGTTTGCGCGCCGGTTTATAAGCCTAAACAATGTCATTGCAGCTCAATACCAATTACCAACCCGCCGGTGATCAACCAATGGCGATCAAAGGCTTAGTCGACGGATTAAACCAGGGCCTAGCGCACCAAACGTTATTAGGGGTTACCGGATCTGGAAAAACCTTCACCATTGCCAATGTGATTGCAGAAGTGCAACGCCCAACCATTATTCTGGCACATAATAAAACACTTGCAGCACAGCTTTATGGCGAAATGAAGGCTTTCTTTCCGAATAACTCAGTTGAGTATTTCGTATCCTATTATGATTATTATCAACCCGAAGCTTACGTGCCGTCGACTGACACCTTTATTGAAAAAGATGCCTCAATTAATGCCCATATTGAGCAAATGCGGCTATCGGCAACTAAAGCCTTAATGGAAGCACCTGATTCGATTATTGTTGCCACTGTTTCAGCAATTTATGGCTTAGGCGACCCCCAGTCTTATTTAAAAATGGTGTTGCATTTACAATGTGGCGACGCCATAGACCAACGGGAAATCCTCAGGTGTTTGGCTGAATTACAATATACACGCAATGATGTCGCTCTGGAGCGTGCCACTTATCGCGTGCGTGGTGAAGTTATCGATGTGTTTCCTGCCGAATCAGAAAAAGAAGCCATTCGTATTGAACTATTTGACGATGAGATTGAAAGTTTACGTTACTTTGACCCACTCACAGGCAAAACCATTCGCCAGACCCCCCGTCTAACCATTTATCCGAAAACCCACTATGTCACGCCACGCGGAACATTATTGGCGATGATTGATCAGATTAAAGATGAGTTACGCGAGCGATTAGATATTTTACGCAAAGCGAATAAACTGGTTGAAGCCCAACGCCTGGAACAACGGACACAATTTGATATTGAAATGATCTTAGAACTTGGCTATTGCTCAGGAATTGAAAACTACTCCCGCTATTTATCGGGCCGCGGACCGGGTCAACCACCACCAACTTTAATCGATTATTTACCGAAAAATGCACTACTGGTTATTGATGAATCTCATGTCACCATTCCACAATTAGGCGCCATGTATAAGGGTGATCGTTCGCGCAAAGAGAATTTGGTTCACTATGGTTTTCGCTTACCCTCGGCCATGGATAATCGTCCCCTACAATTTGATGAGTTTAAAGCGCTTGCCCCACAAAGTATTTATATCTCGGCGACCCCTGGCGACTATGAAAAAGAAATCAGTGATAACATTGTTGAGCAAGTGGTGCGCCCGACGGGACTAGTCGACCCTGAGATTGATATTCGCCCTATTGCCACACAAGTTGATGATATTTACGCTGAAATTAATCAACGAGCCAAACGCAATGAGCGAGTTTTGATCACCACCTTAACCAAGCGCATGGCAGAGGATTTAACTGACTACTTACAAGAAAACGGCGTGCGTGTACGTTATCTGCACTCTGATATTGATACCGTTGAACGAGTTGAAATTATTCGCGACCTGCGACTTGGTGAGTTTGATGCTTTAATTGGCATTAACCTGTTACGTGAAGGGCTGGATATGCCGGAGGTTACTTTAGTCGCCATTCTCGATGCTGATAAAGAGGGCTTTTTACGCTCTGAGCGTTCACTCATTCAAACCATTGGCCGCGCCGCACGTCATGCAGAAGGTAAGGCGATTTTATATGCCGATAAAATCACCGGCTCTATGCAACGCGCTATTGAAGAAACCAACCGTCGCCGTGAAAAACAGCTGGCTTTTAATGCGGCACATCACATCACACCGAAAACCATTCGCAAAGATATTGCCGATATCTTGGATGGCGCCTATGGACGTCAAATGCAAAACAAAAAATCACGACAGGTTGCAGAACCAACAGTTGCATACCAAGCCATGACACCCAAACAGCTATCTAATGAAATCAAAAAATTAGAAAAGCAAATGCGTGAATACGCAAAGAATCTTGAATTTGAACAAGCAATGCAATGCCGCGATCAGATTAAAGCTTTGAAGCAAGGTACTTTTCAATAACTGACGGCTAATCACATTTAGAATAATGACATTTTAACAAATGGTTTTGTTTTACCATGGATTTTTGTGAGCCATGCCACATTGAATATATTGCAAAGTGAACAAAATTCATTTTGAAGAAAAAATAGCCGCCACACTGTAATCATTCTAAATATGATTAGCCATAATGGAACTGTTGCAAAACAATTTCTAGTGGCACTAGCGTCATAATCTAGCAAAACATCAAAAATAACTCTATATTAATTATATGATTATTCTTTGATTTTTTCATGCGACATTTTGCGGTGTTTT
>CBFIHN010000061.1:0-4898 GCA_965662575.1 Gammaproteobacteria bacterium | reverse complement strand
TGATAAGCGAACTATGGCTGGATTTCCGCTAGTTAACCAAGAAGAAGTCTTGGCCTTACCGAATGGCCAAACTCTGGTGACTATAGTTAGCAAGGTGCCAATGGTTTATAAGAATCAAGTGGTAGGCATTATTGGATCTTTTACAGATATCACCGAGCTAAAAGAAACACAGCAACGTGAAAAACAGGCATCATTGGATAAGGTTAAGGCGGAGGCTCAAGCTGAATCTCACAAAGAGCTTTGCCATGCTATTAGCGTACTTTCAGGCAGTATTGCCCATGACTTAAGAACGCCACTTACCGTCTTAATGTTTATCGGTGAGCGATTGCAAAAAAGTGTCGAGCGCATTAAACAAGTTGATACCACCCTCCTCTACCATTCCAAAGAACTACAGGTCATAGCTGACGAAGCAGATAAAGTTATCAACATTGGCAATAGAATGGACAAATACATCGCCCAGTCTCTTTCGATGCTGAGTAACTCATTGATTAATGAACCATCCGTCAGCGATCTGCTCAAATGCGATATTTACCACTGTGTTACACAGACCATTGGCCGATACCCCTTTATTGAGAATCAAGCTTCACTGATTAACTTTGACCACGGATGTGATTTCAGTTTTATGGGAAATGAAGTCATTATGATTCGCATATTGACCAATTTAATTAAAAATGCGCTTGAACAAATTGCCATTGCCAACAAAGGCATGATTTATATTGTCACCACTAAAGATGATCAGCACAACCTGTTAATCGTTAAAGACACCGCTAGTGGCGCCCCGCCTGAGTATCTTCCTAAAATATTTGAGGGATATAATAGCACCAAGGAAAATGGATCTGGTGTTGGATTAGCCTTTTGCAAACACGCGTTAACTGCTTTTGGCGCACATATAGAAGCAAACTCAAATTATGGCGAATATATGGAATTTATTATTCGGTTTCCCAAAGTAAAATAAGCCTTTAATTATTTCGGTATATTCGGTGCTGGATCATTATTTCCACGACTACTACCCTGACCAAAGAAAACATACTGGTCATGCTCACCATACTGATTAAGCTCACGCTGCCTGAGTTGAGCCCTTTTAATTTTTCCACTGATGGTCTCATATGTTTGCCATTCATCCAGATCAAAAAATTCTATTTCTCTGGGGTACTTATACGGGGCAGTTTTCTCTTTAATGCAGTTTTGAATAGATTTCGTTAACTCAGGTGAGCCAGTGTATTCTGGCTTAAGCAAAATGAATGCCTTCACGACGATATCAGAGGCATCTTTAACAGAAGGTTTTGCAACAACAGCAATTTTAGCAACAGCCGGATGTTCCATGCCTGCCTTTTCAACCTCATCAGGGCCTATGCGATAACCATGACTTTTAATCAAATCATCACGTCTGCCCATATAGCAAATATTGCCATCCTCTTTTAAATGAGCCCAATCGCCAGTGAAATAGTAACGCTGATCAGCTGAGAAGGATTTTGCCGTTCTTTTGGGGTCGCCAAAATAGCAATTAAATATGCCATTAGAAGCACCTTGATACAGATCAACAGCAATCTGCCCTGAATTTCCGGGTGAAACTGGCTGGCTATCATCATCAAGAATAACAGTGCGATAAGGGTTGACAGGCTTACCCATGGTTCCTGGTATATGTGACTGATTATTAAGCCTACCAATAATCAGTGGTGTTTCAGCCTGCCCAAAACCCACATGTGTCTCCACGCCTTTCTTTTTAAACTTCTCAATAACAACTTCATCTAGCGCCTCACCTACGGTGACAATTCTCTTTAGCTTAGAAAAAACACGATCATCAAAAGAAGGGTCGACAACCAGGCGCCGTAATACCGTAGGCGCAGCACATAAAATACTAACCTCCTGATTAATCAAATTATCCAGCATTCTTGAAGCATCAAATTTTTTGTTTGATGGTGTTACTAATACTTGAGCACCCGTTGACCAAGCGCCAAGTGTTGTCCATAGCGTAAAACCCCAGCCCGTATCACTCGCGTTGTAAATGATGTCGCCGGGTTTTGCCATCATCCAGTTGGCACCAGTATTGTAATGAGCAAACGGATAGCCATGGCCATGTTCAACAGCTTTGGGATTTCCTGTTGTACCGGAGGTATACAGATAAACGCACGGGTCCTGAGTTGTGGTTATCGACTTCTCCAAGCTTAATAGCGATTCACTGACTGTTTTACTAAAAATATCTTTCGTAGAAAACCAGTTGTCATGTGCATCACCCGTAGTTAGTTTCAACAAAGGTTGCTGCAGCCTTGGTATGATCGTATTTATTTTTTCTTCAGTAACCGAGTCAACAATAATGGCCTTCATTTTTAAATCGTTGATTCGATAAAGCAAATCATCAGGCGTTAGCAACCTGGGGCAAGGAACAATCGCAATGCCTTCTTTCATGCACCCTGCTACTGCAAACCACCAATTGGGGCATTGGCCCAACATTAATGCAACGGAGTCACCTTTCTTAACACCCTTCGTTTTTAAGAAATGAGCAATCTGTTGGCCTTTAAGCATTAAAGACTTATAGCTTATATCTTCTGATAGTTTTCTGTCTTCATCCAGATTTTTTAAGGCTCTATTCACTGGTGACTTAGCTAGAAGGTATACAGAACTATCAATAAAATTGCATTGATAATTTCCTCCTCTAGGCTGCTGACTAAGATCCTTAAACACATAGAACACATTAGTCTTTGACATCATCCAGGGTAATTTTTTTTGCCTACGGGCAAAATTTGTGTGACAAAGAGCAAATAAAGCGTTAGAGCTTCTATAAAGGTTCGCTTGGAACATCAAAAGACCTCTAGGTTTAGTTCAATTAGGCCGCGCAAGAACGTGCTTGTCCTTGGATTTTATCCAAAAGACCATCCAATAAATTTAGCCGAGAAGTTAAAGCTTCTTCCGCAGCCGTATTGGCTTCTTGCTCCTTACTGGGGTCACCAGCAGTCATATTCTTAAGCATTTGCAACGCTTTGGGAAAGTGGTCTTCTGAATCCAGCTCAATATGTCGCTCAAGATAATAAACTATTGTATCCAGTTTCACCTCAGAATCACTTTGTACAAAATGGGCCCCTTTTATTTTATGGAGTATTCCTGTAAACATCAGGTCGGTAATATTTTCTCTGCCATAAACAAATGCAGCAGCTAATTCATGGGTAGACCTGTCGGTAAATTCAAGCGTTGTTAATACAAATGACTTCGTTTTTTCATCGATAGAAATTTTATTGAGCGCATTTTCAACACTCATGCCAGAGCCAATTAGCTGCAGCAGCTTTTCTATAGGCGTTGTATCTGCCCCGATTTCCCGCATCGCCTGTAAATATAAAGCAAAGTGACTGTGATAGGTTTTGCCATCAGGGCCAATATCACCCTCTTCATCCGCTAGAATATTTCCGATGAGATGGGCGCTCATCGCATCTCTCGGCGGCTGCCAAAGGGAATCCACAGTAACCAGCCTGCTGTATAGCCCTTTGAGCAAACACATAAAGTCCCACACGGCAAAGACATGCTGCTCCATAAAAGTTTTTAACGCATCAATAGAATTGATAGCAAAATACACAGGGTGCTTTTCTATTTTGGCAGTTAGTTCATTGATTTCGTTCATAGTTGCTCCTCCGTTGAACTTACCCCTACTTAGAGCTATTGTACTTTTTTGAAAAAGAAGTCAGTAACCTTGCTTAAAAATCCATGCAAAAGCGCCACATGCCATAGGGTGATGAGTATAAAAAGCATTACCAGATATTAGCATCCTAATCCATGGGTAACAGAAATGCAAACAATTTAAGCGTGGCGAAAAATTACTGCTTGAAATGCAATAATTTAGGTATAAATCTTGATTAAACAAACAAATATAACAACCAGTATTATTTCTATTTTGTTGCATTTAGCTAAAAATAATACTATAACTCCCCTGCTAATTGAGTAAAAAACTAGATATCAACATTACTCAACCTAGCAGGACGCAATATAATTAATCACGATGAATGACGGTGCAAAGGATTGCTCTTATATTGCGTCCATAACTCTTTTTGCGCTCTATCGACAAAAGTGCTCGACATTACTTGTCACAGCAATGGATGAAATGACCTTGCGATTTATTCCCTGTTTTTTCTCTAGCACAAGTGAAACCAGTGTCTTGGGGTTGTGCACTAGGCTGTTCTTTGCTGTCTGTGACAATGTTTTTATAAGTTTCTCAATTTTTAGTGCTGAAGATGCGGAGTTATCAGTCATCGACCAGCAGGCAGCCAACCTTTGAGGAGGGAAACTTCTCCTATAATTGCACTTCCCTTGTCCAGTCAGATGCTCGTGATAACGTCGCTTAATGTCTGTTGTATAGCCCGTGTAATAGCTTCCATTAGAGCATTCGAGCATATACACAAAATACTGCTTGTCAGGCATCTCTATTTTTCTCTTTCATAGTACCAATAAGTTTGGATCGCCAAGTAAAATAGCAGGCACAAAAAATAAAACCTATGACATAAAGGATAACAGCACCTTCAGCAAAGGGAAGATGCAGTAAGAAGGTATTGAAGAAAAACCAACAGACAACAAAAAATAGTGCCTTAAACGCCCCTTCTACACCTCGTTTGCGAAACACCTCAAGGTAGCTAAGCTTTGTATCACCTTCATGTATTGCCATTTGTATGCCTTTAGTTAATTATCTTTTGGGATCTTTTGCCAATCATCCAGGCTTTGCGGTGGATCACCTGCATCATCTAACTTAACTGCATAGTCTTGAGAACGGTATGGTGCTAAAGCATCAAGAAATATTTGGTGGTCATCTTCAGCAACCCACTGATTCAGCAATTCATCATTCGCTGCGAGCCATGGAGGCCGAAGGCCAAGGCGAGTAGACCCGAATAGCTGCCGATTTTTTGGGTGAACGACGGCAC
>CBFIHN010000060.1:0-5037 GCA_965662575.1 Gammaproteobacteria bacterium | reverse complement strand
TAAAACACCGAGACAAATGATGGAAATACAGTTGGCTGCTTAATACTCAGGGTGGCGGATTAGTTGTTGAATCTGCGTACAAATAATGCCAATAGCAGGATAGTGATTCATTATTCATGATTTACCCTTTAATGATTTGCTCTAATGCACTTTCAATCGTTGGGTAGTGAAATTTAAAGCCAATTTTTTCTAATCTTTTAGGTATGATTTTTTGATCAGATAGCATTAGTGTTTCTCCCATTTCGCCAAACAAAATTTTGATTGCCCAAGTTGGTATTTTGAGGAGTCGAAAGGTATGCATGGCTTTAGCTAGCTGGTTAGAGAATACTTGTTGAGTGCACGGCACTGGAGAGGTAATATTATAGGCAGGGTCAACGGGTTGTTGTAATATAATATGTTCTATAGCACGACAAAGGTCTGAAATATGAACCCAAGATAGATAGGTCTTGCCATTACCAATTGTTGTGCCAAAACCTAGTTTAAAGCTGGACATCATTTTTTTTAGCATACCACCATTCTTGGCCAACACTATCCCAAATCGTAAGCATGTAACATCAGCGCCTAAGGATTGGCAAGCTAGCGCCTCTTTTTCCCAAGCATTAACAAGTTTTTGGGCAAAATTGTAAGTGCGATTTTTTATATGGTCGTCTTCATCTTGCTGGTGTTCGCTATCAGCATAGAAGCCAATGGCGCTGGCATTTAGCAGCTTCAGAGGTTTTTTATCTCCATCAAGTTGAGGTATGGTTTTCTTTAGGTGGTTGAAAATAGCTCTTGTGCTTTTTATTCGGCTATTGAGCAAATTTAATTTTTGCCGCTTAGTCCAACGTTTATTTGCTATATTTTCACCACAAAGATTAATCATAACATCAAAAGTTACTAGATGATTGATTTGTTCTCCATCCCAAAGATGTACTGTCGTTCCGGTCTTGCTTTGAGTTTTTGCGGAGCGTGTTAATAGAGATATTTTATGTCCTTTCTCTGTTAAATAGGAAATTAAATGTTCTCCAATAAAGCCAGAACCGCCCGCAATTAAAATATTCATCAAACACCTCGCATTAAGCCAAGTTCATCTGGGTATGGGTACAGGTAGCTCTGATTGCTAATAAAAGTTTGCTGATAGCGCTTTGCGTAATGCCTCAGTATGGCCATCGGTGTTGATAGGGGCGTTAGGCCTTTCAGGTAGGCCTTAAGATTTTCTTGTATATCTTCGCGGTCTAGTTTTGATAAATGATAATTAATGCCGCGAAAACAGCGCTGAAGCAAAGTATAGTGATTCGCTGAGGTTGCGACTTTATCAAATGATTGTATAAATACGTTAAAATATTGTTGCTTCAGATCATCCAGGTTTTTTTTCATAGAAGCCTGAGCTATCAATCGTCCTAAAATCTTTTGATTTTGGCTGCTATGCAAGCGTAAAAGCATCTTGTGTTTGACATGAAATGCTTGTAATTGTGTAACGTGATTCACGGTATCTAGCATAAGTTGTGCTGAATGATATAGGTAAACCCGCTTAATAAAATGCTCTTGGAGTAAAGGATCATTAAGTCGCCCCTCATCCTCAATTGGTAAATGAGGGTGGACTGTCTTCAGTGCTTGGACAAATAATCCGTCTTGATGGTGTGACTGGATGTTAAATTTTTGATTGTATAGGTTTGCAGACCCTGCGCCACAACTTGGAGAGCCGCGTTTTACAATAAAACCGCTAATGCCGTCACATTGATCTATCAGTTTTTGACTAGTCTTGAGTAACAATTCACTTATCTCTGTATGTTTGTCATCTCTGATGATTAATTGGGGGTGCTCAGTCTCTTGGTTTTCAAGCAAAAACATACTGGGTCTTGGTGTGCTCATTCCTGATGCAACCTCAGGGCAAACCACATGATAATCAACGTATTTGGCTAAATGTTGGGTTAACCACTTTTTATGGCAATGGCTGCCATTGAACCTAACATTATGCCCAAGCAGGCAGGCACTGATCCCAACTTTAATTTTCTCCATCTTCATATCTCCTGTAGCCTCTGATTAGAGTATAGCTTTTTGTATACATATTGCAATGTTGTATAACTATAGTGATTACTATTGATGGTTTGTAGCGAAACGCCAAGAAAATTTTATTGAGGAGGATACCCCGTGCTTGCGGCGGGGTAGTTTATTTCTTTGTTGCATCCACTATCGTGATCATCGTAGGAAATCTTAATGGACATTTGTGACATCTCTGAGGTGAGAAAAGGCTTCTAACGCTTGCTCTCTTGACGTCTTCAACTCAACTATTGGATAGGGGTAAGTCTTTCCTAAAGTGATACCTGTTTGGCTCAAGACTTCATTGGGTGCCGTCCAAGGTTTAAATAAATATTTTGTGGGTATTCTTTTTAATTCAGGCACAAATTTCCTAATATAGTGACCTTCAGGGTCAAACTTTTTAGCTTGAGTCGTTGGGTTAAAAATCCCCAGAGGTTAAGCGGTCGGTGGCAAGCCTTGATCCTTTTATATATTGTTAGCTATAGTCAGGCTATTCTTTTAAGCAATAGCCAGATTATGAGCAATCATATACTCAATCAACTTAACTCTGCGCAAGTCAGTGCAGTCAGTTTGCCACCAACGCACGCTTTGGTTTTAGCTGGTGCTGGTAGTGGAAAGACCCGTGTGCTCGTACATCGAATGGCGTATTTATTTGAGCAAGGTATTCCACCTGGACGTATTCTAGCAGTCACTTTTACCAATAAAGCTGCCAGCGAGATGAAGTCGCGTATTGAGCATATGTTGCCAGTTGATACGCGCGGCATGTGGGTAGGGACTTTTCATGGTTTGGCGCATCGTCTGTTGCGGTTGCATTTTGCAGCAGCGGCACTGCCAGAGAGTTTTCAGGTGCTTGATAGTGATGATCAATACCGTCTTGTCCGTCGGTTATTAAAACAAATGAATTTGGATGAGAAACAATGGCCGGTAAAGACTATCCAACATCGAATTAATGGCTATAAAGACCAAGGCTTACGTGCTGGGAGTGTGCAGCGTGATGATGATTTTCGACAAGCAACTGTCATTCGAGTTTATCTAGAATATGAAAATTATTGCCAGAAGAATGGCTTAGTCGATTTTGCCGAATTACTATTGCGTTGTTATGAGCTGCTTAGAAATCATGTTGATATCTTGGCGCATTATCATGATCGCTTTGAACATATCCTTGTCGATGAGTTCCAAGATACTAACCAAATTCAGTATCAATGGTTGAAGTTAATCTGTGGGGATAGCAACTATCTAATGGCCGTTGGTGATGATGACCAATCAATTTATGCTTGGCGTGGTGCCCAAGTTGGTAATATTCGCCGTTTTACCCAAGAGTTTCCTCATGTTAAAACCATTCGTCTTGAGCAAAATTATCGTTCAACCAAAATGATTCTCAAAGCAGCTAATGCGGTGATCGCCAATAATCCAGAGCGCATGGGTAAAAAACTGTGGACAGCCGGTGAGCAAGGGGAGACCATTGCATTATATGCAGGATTTAATGAGCTTGATGAAGCGCGCTTTGTTGTTGAGCGAATTAAGCAGTTTGTTACTCAAGGTTTTAGGCGCGAGCAAATCGCCATTTTGTATCGTGCCAATGCCTTGTCTCGGGTGATGGAGGAAGCTCTATTGCAAGCGGCGGTCCCGTATCGTGTTTATGGTGGGTTGCGCTTTTTCGAGCGAGCAGAAATTAAAGATGTGTTAGCTTACTTGCGGTTAATTCGTTTGCGTCATGACGAGGCTGCATTTGAGCGTATTGTTAATACGCCAACGCGTGGCATTGGTGATAAAAGTATGCAGGTCCTACGTGATATTGCGCGTAGCCAAGGTGTTGCCTTGTGGCAGGCGATTGCCATAGCAGAGGAGCAACAGCAATTATCTGCTCGGGCGTTGAATGCCTTAAAAGCATTTCAAATACATATCCAAAATTTGGCAGATAAAATTGATCAGCAACCTTTATACGAACAAGTGGATGTTGTGGTGCGTCATAGTGGTTTGATTGATCATTATAAAAAAGATGCATTGGAAAAAGCACAAGCGCGGATGGAAAATTTGGCGGAGCTGGTGACGGCAGCTAGGCAATTTCGTTACGAGCAAAGTTCAGAAGAAAACTTAACTGAATTGGATGCATTTTTAGCGCATGCAGCTTTAGAGTCGGGTGAGACTCAAGCTGATGCCTATGATGACTGCGTCCAACTGATGACCTTGCATGCGGCTAAAGGACTCGAGTTTCCTGTGGTCTTTATGATGGGTTGTGAGGACGATATTTTCCCGTCCAAAATGGCACAAGAATCTGTTGATGGTTTGTGTGAAGAACGCCGTCTTTGTTATGTTGGCATGACACGGGCAATGCAGCATTTATATATTACCTATGCCGAATACCGACGGCTTTACGGCGAGAGTCGTGCGCACCATCGCTCTCGGTTTATCCGGGAAATTCCTCAAGAGTGCCTGCAGGAAGTGCGTATGCGGATGAGCATTTCGTGGCCAAATGCCTATTTGCAGCGTTCAACCCCCGTGCGTCGCGTAACCTCAGCGCAACCAGCCCAAGTCTCTGGCAAACATTTTTTTGTTGGTCAGTCAGTCCATCATCCTAAGTTTGGTGCAGGCACGGTGCTTAATTATGAAGGTCACGGTGATCAAACCAAATTGCAAATTCAGTTTGGTCGAGGTAACGTGAAATGGTTACTCGCCGACTATGTCACTTAGTTGACGGCGTGGCGTTACGCATTATTTTCCACAGATAGATAATTTTCTAGTTGTTTTTTATAAGTCTCATAAATTGGGCATTGGGTATTTGCAGTCGAAACCTGATTTTTATGGCTCACTGCAATATCCTTAATCAAGCTGGGCTTTAATTGAAGGTGCTTCGCAGCATATTCAAGACAATCCAATGCGCTCATGTGAGAATTTGGATCGACCTTGGTTAAAGATTTGGGGTAAGCAACGTAATTATTTATTCGCATACCTCCACTATACCGGTGTTTTGTGGCAGCTCGCACAAGGGTTGCCCAATTTTTTTGATAGTATTCTTTT
>CBFIHN010000059.1:0-5786 GCA_965662575.1 Gammaproteobacteria bacterium | reverse complement strand
ACCTGTGGCAAGCAAAGAGAGCAACAAAAACACCGCAAAATGTCGCATGAAAAAAATTAACAAATAACCATATAATTAATATAGAGTTATTTTTAGCGTTCTGCCAAGTTATTGATAGGCTATACAGTATGTAACAGAACTACGAAACATGCTGACTTGACGATTCGGCCAAATCCATCAAACTACGCAATGCGGCAAATAATTTGGTAAATTGATTTTGACTGAGTTTGCAGTCATCCATCATATAGCCCCAGCGATTCACCAAAAATTGGTTTTGTGAAATCCACTGCACGACACGTTCAACAGGTTTTTGACCTTTATCCGTTGTTTGAATAACGCTGACACTTAAACGGCGCTGGATATTATCCAAATCATCCCGCAGCGAAGAACCCGATAGCATTTCCCAATAACCTTCACTATTCACCTGCTTCAAGGTTTCTCGCAACCAAGAGAAAGATAAATGGGAGTTAAACTGGAAATAAATTTGCGTCATTTCTTCCAAGCTCACTTGATTTTTTTCGGCTGAATCAATGACGTCAAATGCCGGTGATAGAAAAATGAAATCTGAGATTTGACTGGCCAGCTTCTGTGAAATGCCGTATTTGGTATATCGAGCTTCTGCCTCTTTCTTCACCACTTTTTCAGCATTATTCATTAACTTGGGCAGCATTTTTGTTACTTGCTGCACTTGCGGCTTCCAAACGTTAATCAAGGCATTAACATCAAGGTTTTTACGATGTTCGCGCAATAACCAGCGACTACAACGACGGACTAATTTCCCGATACACTTCATCATATCACGCTGGACAAAGGAGGGGATTTGACCATCTAGCGCTTCAATTTTGTCCCAAAATTTGGGTAAATCAAAAATCTCTTTGACCACCACATAAGCGCGCATAATCATTGCAGGGGTTGCCCCAGTTTCATCATACATCCGGTGCAAGAAGGTGATACCCATATGATGCATCATGCGATTTGTCGCTTGAGTGATGATAATCTGTTTCGCCAAATAGTGATTGGACATATCATTTGCATATTTCTTTTGTAAAGCACTGGGAAACGCGGAGATCAAATAGCTTCTAAAGTAAGGATCTTCTGCCAAATCTGAGTTCATCAGCGCTTCTTTAATCACTGTTTTACTATACGCCATTAACACCGCTAGCTCAGGTGGGGTTAAACCCTGATCCGCCGCTAAGCGCCCCTGTAAGGCTTTGTCTGAAGGAATAAACTCAACATCACGGTCCAGATTGGCTTCACGCTCTAACTCATGAATCAAACGGATATACAGATCCATTGAACTACTTTTATTCGCACGAATATTACTGAGCACCTGCGTCTGACGATAATTTTCCCGCAATACCAGCTGACTGACTTCTCCTTCCATCCTACTCAGTAATGCATTTCGTTGCTTTTCAGTTAATTCCCCTTTTTCCATGATATCGTGCAAGAGAATTTTAATATTCACTTCAATGTCGGAGCAATTGACACCGGCAGAGTTATCAATAGCATCGGTAAAGACCAAACCACCTTGCAAAGCGAACTCAACACGGCCTTGCTGGGTAAACCCTAAGTTGCCACCCTCCCCAATCACTTGACAACGCAAATCACAGGCATCGACACGTAAAGCATCATTGGCACGATCACCGACTTCATAATTATTTTCTGAGCTTGATTTGACATAGGTGCCAATGCCACCATTCCAAAATAACTCAACATCGGCTGTCAAAATCGCTTGAATTAACTGATTGGGCGTTAAGGTATCATTTTCAATATGAAAACATGCTTGAATTTGTGGGCTAATGGCAATGGTCTTTGCACTACGCGAAAATACGCCACCACCTGCACTAATTAACTTGGTGTTGTAATCTGTCCATTGTGAACCAACTTGATTAAATAAACGCTGACGCTCTTTAAAACTGTTTGCCGCATCAGGATTAGGATCAATAAAAATATGTTTATGGTTGAAAGCACCAAGCAAACGAATATGTGGAGTGTAAAGCATCCCATTACCAAATACATCACCTGACATATCACCCACACCAACCACCGTGAAGTCTTGCTCCATGATGTTTTTACCCAACCCAAGAAAGTGGCGTTTCACGGACTCCCAGGCACCACGCGCAGTAATCCCCATCGCTTTGTGGTCATAACCATTACTACCGCCAGAAGCAAAAGCATCGCCCAACCAAAAATCAAATTCTTTGGCCACTGCATTGGCTAAATCAGAAAACGTTGCCGTGCCTTTATCTGCAGCAACAACAAAATAGGGATCATCACCATCGTGGCAACGTACTTTGTTTGGCTTCACAATGGCATTATTTTTAATGTTGTCGGTTAGATCAAGTAATGAGCGAATAAAATCTTGGTAACACGCACGCCCTTCTGCCATCAATTCATCTCGGCTCATCGCCGGATTCGTCCGCTTGGTAACAAATCCGCCTTTGGCACCCATTGGCACAATCACTGCATTTTTAACTTGCTGCGCCTTCATCAAACCAAGCACTTCGGTGCGATAGTCCTCCAGACGATCTGACCAGCGTAACCCACCACGAGCAACTTTTGTACCACGCAAATGAATCCCTTCAAAATAGGAGGCATAAACAAATATCCCATAAGCTGGCACAGGTTTTGGCATATCGGGAATCTTTGCAGAATCCAATTTAAAGGATAAGCGCGTTTTCAGTTCACCATCTTTATCCGGTTGAAAATAATTACAACGCACAGTGGCCTTAATTACATCAATAAACAAACGGAAAATCCGATCTTTATCAAGGCTTGTCACCGAATTCAATAATTTATGAATAGACTTAACCAGGGTTTTTTCTTGCTTGTTAGTGTCTTGCAGCTCTGGGTTATGCCGTATTTTAAATAATTCGACAATCTGCCCAGCAATCGCTGGATATTCAACTAATGCATCTTCAATATAATGCAGGCTATGATGCAAACCGATTTGCATCATATATTTGGCATAGCTACGTAAGACTAAAATATCACGCCAAGGCATTCCGGCGAGCACAATCAGCCGGTTAAAACCATCATTCTCCACTGAACCTTGCCAAATACGGGCAAAGGCATCCTGAAAAATTTCTTTGATATCTGCAGGTTTGACAATCGTATTTTCAATGGCCATGCCAAAATCAGAAATCCAGGCCAAGGCATCATCCGGCAAGGTGACTTCATAAGGCCATTCTTCAATAACGCGCAAGCCCATATTTTCTAAAATTGGGATGACATCACTCAATGGTAAACCATGATCACGCTGAATTAACTTAAAGCGAATACGGTTATCGCTTTCCTCAAGCATCCGGTAAAAACTCATTTCTAACCCGTTGTGCTCCAGGGCTTTTTCAATATGCGCAATATCACTGACAGCAGAACGGGGCAGAAAAGTCTCTTGATAGCCTTGCGGAAAAGCATAGCCATATTTGCAATAAAGAATCGAACCTTGGTGCTCACCATAGGCGTCAACTAAGGCTGAGCGTAAATCATCACTCCAGTTACGTGCGGCGACCACCAATTTGTTCTCAATCGCCTTTAAATTAATTCGCTTGGCTTTTTGATTCGGATCAATCCGAATAGTGTAGTCGATACGCAGAAGAATCGATTCAAGAAAGTTCGGTTTAAATGTGGAGTCCACACCACCTAACTCGCGCATTAAAATTTTCTGCAACCGCAACCGCAATGAGGTGTTATAACGATCTTTAGGCACAAACACCATACAAAAATAGTAGCGACCAAAGGTTTCTTTGCGGACAAACAAACGGATTTTTGGCCGCTCCTGAATCTGCATAATACCAATGCCTGCATGATAGAGTTCTTCCTCATCAATTTGAAATAGTTCATCGCGTGGGAAGTTTTCGAGAATATTGGTGAGGCTTTTACCATGAAAACCGGTACCAGAAAAACCGGTGCGCTCAACAATTTTTTTCAGTTTATGGCGTAAAAATGGTATATAACGCAAGCTACTATGATAGGCTTCAGATGTATATAAGCCAACAAAACGATACTGGCCAATCACCTGCCCTTTGGCATCATATTTTTTAACCCCAACCACATCCATATACGCCTGGCGATGAATGCTTGATTTATGATCTGATTTTGAGATAAGCAATGGCCGCGCTGATAATACGGCCCTGCGCGCAACATCAATTTCTTCAGTTAAACAGTCACTACACGCCCGTGCCTTGCGCGATAAAATACCCAACCCTTTATTATCAACTGACTTAAAACATTGCGCATCTTTTTCGTTGACAATTTCCATTTCATGATAGCCAAGAAACGTGAAATGATTATTGTCTAACCACTTTAAAAATTCTACCGATTCATTCAGCTCATCCTGTTCAATCTTTGCCGGATTTTTCTTGAGCTCTTTGACAACTGCATGTAAACGCTTACGCATTGGCTGATATTCTTCAACCACCAACTGTACATCAGATAGCACCTTAATCAAGGCATCATGAACCATTTGCAAATGTGCCAAGTTATCTGGTTGACGATCAACTTCAATAAAAATGGGCGCTTCTGCTTGCCCTTGATCACGCTTATCCGGATCCAAGCGTAGAACTTTAGTCACGTTACCTTGTTCATCACGCTCTAGGCGCACAGAATCGGCATGCACAATGAAATGCATGTTGATACCCAAGCGATTGAGCTCCATTGTAATGGTATCAATTAAAAACGGCATATCATCCATCACCGCCTCAACCACGGTATGTGTTGACTGCCATCCATCTTTCGCAAAAGTTGGATTATAAACTCTGACCTTAATTTCACCTGACTGCCGATTTTCAAGAAACGACCAGTGCGACAAAATTGCACCATATAAGTCCATGGTGTCACGAGCTAGCAACTCTTCTTCATCAATATTGGCATAGTATTGGCGGACAAAATAGGCAATCATTCGTGCACGGCGGCTAGAGAGCTTTTGTTTCACTAACTCACCAATTTTTGCCAAAACTTGACTATCTTGATTAAAAGTTTCTAATTCCATGAGTGACTCGCGGTATATATCAACGGTCGGTATAATACGCCTTTGAAATACTTTGGCAAGTGACTCAAGCATCATGAAAAACCTAAGAACTATCAGGGGTTTCACCCCAATTATCGGAGAAAATGTTTTTATCGATTGCGCCGCTGTTGTCTCAGGCAATGTGACTTTAGGCCACGACAGCTCTGTTTGGCCCTGCGTATCCATTCGCGGTGATTTAATGCCCATTACCATTGGTGCGCGCAGCAATATCCAAGATGGTGCGGTTCTACATACCACCCACCAAAGTGAATTTAATCCCGATGGCTTTGCACTAACCATTGGCAATGAGGTGACCGTTGGGCATCACGCAACATTACATGGTTGCACCATCTATGATGCATCACTCATTGGCATGAATGCCGTGGTGTTGGATGGCGCCATTGTTGAGTCACATGTTGTTGTTGGTGCAGGCAGCTTAGTTGCCCCGGGAAAAAGGCTGACCTCGGGATACCTTTACCTCGGTAACCCAGCTCGCCAAGCTCGACCATTAACCGAACAAGAACACCAGTTTTTTCAGTATAGTGCTGACAATTATGTCAAATTAAAAGATGAACACCTTGATCGCTAAAGGGCTCTTGCAAGCAGGTTTATAGCGAGCAACAGCTAGACGAAAAGCAGCAAAGCCGCACCAACGGCGACCCAAGGGAAGTGTTCACCCACTCCCCTTAGGAAACCCCAAGCGTTAAAGTGCCCGTGGCAAGCTACAGAGTATTCTCCTTAATTAAAAAAGCGGAGTTTGCAACTAATAAATGAACAG
>CBFIHN010000058.1:0-5879 GCA_965662575.1 Gammaproteobacteria bacterium | reverse complement strand
AAATTAAAAAAGTGGAGTTTATACCTAATAAATGAGCAGTTTTTCATTTTTTTCAACGACGCTAGTGCCGCTAGAAATTGATTTGCAACAGTCCCACGGTCTATACTTGATCAACATCCAACGAGATGTCATTTCCATCGAAGTAGGAATCCAGTTTTTGATATCTGGATCCCCGCATTCGCCTGGATGTCGACAGGCTGCTACTCAACCAATTAAATACACCTCCTAAATCTATTCATACACTCTCAAACTCTAACCATAACGGGCTATATAACAGCTTTCATGACAAAGTTTCACTCTTCTTGTGATCTGTTCTAGATTAATTCCAACAAAAAGCAATTACCTTAGGATTAAACTAGTCAAATGCTATACTTTAATTGGCTGAAATTTTATCTCTCAGAGCACCCACCAACGACAATACCCAATATTGGTTTCTTATTAATCACCAACTGCCCAACAAATAAGACATATCAAGATAATGGAGACAACTTGCACTTCATGCACCCTTGCACTTATCATAGGTTAAAAGCTAGACCAACAAACACGCTATGGACTCGATTCTCAATAATGATAGCTATTCCAGTACCGATAATATTCGTATTAAATCGCGCCGTGGACTCGTGCCGCCAATTATCATGGTTGAAGAAACACCAGTCACCGACCAGGCCTCACAGATTGTTGAAGAAGCACGCCTAGCAGCCAGTCGGATTATCCAAGGTCATGATGATAGGCTACTGGTTATTGCTGGACCATGTTCAATCCATGATATGGATGCCGCTCTAGAATATGGCGAGAGACTTTGCAAAATCCGCAAGCAACTGACACAAGATCTATGTATCATCATGCGAGTATATTTTGAGAAACCACGTACCACCATCGGCTGGAAGGGTTTTATCAATGACCCGACATTGAATGGCAAATTTGAAATTAACAAAGGATTACGTTTAGCACGGAACCTACTTGATCAATTATCGGCGATGGGTATTGCCTGTGCGACAGAATTTTTAGATACGATCACACCACAATTTATTGCTGATTTAATCGCCTGGGGTGCTATTGGTGCCCGCACGACTGAAAGCCAAATTCACCGGGAACTTGCCTCAGGCCTCTCCATGCCAATTGGTTTCAAAAATGCGACTAATGGCGATATCCAAGTCGCAGTTGATGCAGTCAAGGCGGCTAAAGCTAGTCATCATTTTTTATCTGTCACTAAGCAAGGGAATACCGCGATATTTGAAACCGAGGGCAATCATGATGCACACATCATCCTTCGCGGTGGCAAATCTGGACCTAATTATGATAGCAGCGCTATTACCAATGCTTGCCAGTTATTAGAAAAAGCTCATCTCAAGCAAAAACTTGTGGTTGACTGCAGCCATGGTAATAGTGAAAAAGACTATCGCAAACAACCGATTGTTGCTGCGCATATTGCTGAGCAAATTCGCCAAGGCAATCAGCACATTGCTGGCGTTATGCTTGAAAGTCACCTCACTGCAGGCAATCAACCGATTAGCCAACGACCCCTGACCTACGGCCAGAGCATTACCGACGCGTGTATTTCATGGGAAACAACCATCGAGGTATTACAACAACTTGCCCAAGCAGTACAACAACGACGAGCAACCACATGAGCCTTTCTCTAGATAAAAATAACATCCAAATTACCTTACTTGAAGGCATTGATCCGTCAGCAGAAACTTGCTTCCATCAGGCAGGTTATACACAAGTCAAACGGATTAATCATGCGCTTGGCAACCAAGAACTGATTGATCAATGCCAAGACACACATATTATTGGCATACGTTCTCGCACTCAGCTAACAGCAGAGGTTATAACAAAACTACCCAAATTAATGGCTATTGGTTGCTTCTGTATTGGCAGTAACCAGGTTCATTTGGACATGGCAACTGCACGAGCTATTCCAGTATTTAATGCGCCGTTTGCCAATACACGCAGTGTTGCTGAATTAGTCCTTGGACAAATGATTTTGTTATTGCGTCGCATTCCAGAAAAAAGTGCATTAGCCCACCAAGGAATCTGGCAAAAGAGTGCCACGGCCGCATTTGAAACCCGTGGCAAAACCTTGGGTATTGTTGGTTACGGCCATATTGGCTCTCAACTGAGTGTGTTGGCGGAGAACCTGGGTATGCGTGTTATTTATCATGATATTATGACCAAACTACCGTTAGGTAATGCGCAAGCAGTTAATCGTCTAGACGAGCTGCTTTCAACTGCAGATGTGGTGAGCCTGCATGTTCCCAGCACCACACAAACCCACCAGATGATTCAAGCAGAAGAACTGGAAAAAATGAAACCCGGGTCGATTTTAATCAATGCCTCACGTGGACAAGTGGTGGATCTGAACGCATTAACCAAACAACTAAAAACCCAACACCTTGCCGGTGCTGCGATTGATGTTTTCCCCCTCGAACCCAGCTCAAATGAATACCCATTTGAATCACCACTTCGTGGCCTAAACAACGTGATTCTCACACCACATATTGGCGGCAGCACCATTGAGGCACAACAACGGATAGGAATTGAAGTTAGTGAAAAACTTATTCGTTACAGTGACAATGGCTCAACACGATCAGCTTTAAATTTTCCCCAAGTTAACTTACCAGAACAACAAAGCAAAGCGCGCCTACTCCATGTTCACAAAAATCGCCCTGGCATCATGAATCAAATCAACCAAATTTTCTCTGATGCTGGTGTCAATATTAATGGACAATATTTACAAACAGCTCATGATATTGGCTATGTCATTATGGAAGCAGATGACTTATCAGGTGCACTCATCACCCAAATAAAAACGATTGAAGGAACATTAAGAGTCAGACAATTACTCGGCACATAAAACACACTGACAGCGGCATCATGACTAATAGCAACAGCAAGCTCTGGTGAGCCCATTGATGCTATAAACCTTCAAGCCGCTGTATATAACTAGCTTGATCAAAATCTCGCTGTTGGTTTTGCATTAACCAAACCTCATCGGCCAGTATGCCAATGATGTGATGCTCAACCTCCTGTGGCGCTTTGAGCTTCATCACCAGTTTTTGGTAAATACGGCGCATACCAACTGGCTGGTCAATTTTAATTTGGTCACGTACAGTCAAGTGCAGCGACATATGCAAAAATGGATTAGTTTCACCTAATTGTACTGAAAAATCTTTATCAAGGTATGTCTCTCGATCTTCAAAGATATAATGATACTCTGGATGTTCAACAATGACCTGTTTAATTTGTTGCTCAAGCTCACTCAATTGCTGGCGATCATTTTCTTTCTGCCACACATCAAAAAATAACTGACGCAATTGATCACGACTGTTACTCATCATGGGTCTTCTCCTGGTAATCACAAAGATCTGAAATCAGACAACTCGAACAACGTGGCTTACGAGCTATACAGACATAGCGCCCATGAAGAATTAACCAATGGTGAGCATCGACTTTGAATTCTTCGGGAATCACCTGCAATAATTTTTTTTCCACCTCTAAAACATGCTTACCTGTAGCCAAACCAATACGGTTGCTAATCCGAAAAATATGCGTATCCACCGCCATAGTTGGCTGACCAAAGGCTGTATTCAAGACAACATTGGCAGTCTTACGCCCGACACCAGGTAATGCTTCAAGGTCTTGGCGATTATCTGGGACTTGACCTTGATGTTTATCTACCAATATCTGACAGGTTTTAATCACATTCGCTGCCTTGGTTTTAAATAAGCCAATACTTTTGATGTAGTCGCGTAGTTTCGTCTCACCCAACGCCAAAATCGCTAGTGGGTTATTCGCCACTGGATAAAGTTTATCTGTTACTTTATTCACACTCACATCGGTTGCTTGTGCCGACAACATAACAGCAATTAACAATTCAAAGTTAGAATGAAAGTGCAACTCAGTTGTTGGGTGTGGATTCTCTTGTTGCCAACGTTGAAAAATTTCACGGCATTTAGAACTATTCAAAGGTTACCCTCTTACGGTATGATGGTTCAATCAATCGTTTTTACTGCAGACATGTCTGATACGCCTACTTTAATCGACGTCAAAACTATCACAAAGTCTTTCAAAAACCCAGATAAGCAAGACCTGCTGGTGATCGATCAGGTCGATTTGCAAATCAAAGAAGGAGAGATTGTCGCCCTACTTGGGAAGTCAGGATCAGGAAAATCAACTTTACTACGTATTATAGCCGGTCTCACTGCCCCCACCATTGGCGAGGTAATGTATCGCAATCGACCTGTCCGCGGTCCAATTCCAGGTATCTCAATGGTTTTTCAAAGTTTTGCGTTGATGCCATGGTTAACGGTATTAGAAAATGTGGAGCTTGGCTTAGAAGCACAAGGTGTTTCACGCAAGGAACGCCGACGTCGTGCGCTGCACGCCATTGACATTATTGGCATGGATGGCTTTGAAAATGCCTACCCGCGAGAGCTCTCGGGGGGGATGCGCCAACGCGTTGGCTTTGCCCGAGCTTTGGTCGTTAAACCTGATTTATTACTGATGGATGAACCCTTCTCAGCACTGGACGTTTTAACTGCTGACAGTTTACGCAATGACTTAATGGAATTATGGGAAGACCCTGAAAACAACCATATGAAAGGCATTTTATTTGTCACACACAATATCGAAGAAGCCGTCTTAATTGCAGACCGCATATTAGTCTTTAGCAGTAATCCTGGCGCCATCAAGGGTGAACTTAACGTAGACTTACCCTACCCCCGTAATGGCCAGGATCCAGAAGTATTAAAGCTTATCGATGATGTCTATACCCTCATGACTCGAGCACAAAAATCACAGAAAACCAAAGCAACAACGCAGAATCATTTGGATTACCGCCTACCCGAAGTCGGCGTTGCCGAATTAATTGGCTTATTGGAATCACTCGATGAGCTACAACAAAAAGGCCCAATTGACTTGCCTGACTTAGCCGATGAGGTACGCCTAGATATTGATGACTTATTCCCAGTTCTCGAAGCGCTATCGACACTGAAGCTTGCCAAAGTTTCGGAGGGTGACATTGCTATGACCCAAGACGGCCTGGCATTAATAGAGGCAGATATTACTGATAAGAAAATTTTATTTGCCCGATTGTTGCTTGAGCATATTCCATTAGCTCGACATATTAAACAGGTGCTAGATAACAAACCTAATGGTCGCGCCTCTGAAGGTCGCTTTCAAAAGGAGCTGGAAGAGTTCTTTACTGATAGCGAGGCTGAACGCGTGCTCAATACAATTATCGACTGGGGTCGCTATGCAGAGATTTTCTCCTATGACCACGGTGCAGGTGTCCTAAGTTTGGAAAATGTGGAATAACACAGGAGCTTCATGCCTAACAAATAACGCCTGGTGTGTTTGTTTACGATAAGAGACCTGAACTTCCTGCTCAATAAATGCCATCACAAAAATGCGCAGAGTCACTCTATAAAGAGGCTGTTGCAAACTGGTTTGCAACAGCCCCATAAAGCATTTTACAAGCAGCTAAGGCAACTCGTGATCATGGTTGGACTTATGTGACGAATTTACAAAAACATCGCCAGGTTAATTGTGATGAGAAATTAGGGGGAGTTTACTTTCTCCCTACACGGAGCTCTTAGCAATATTGGTTTCAAATTCATTTTCTGCTATGATTGTCAGCATTAGCGAGAGTGGCGAAATTGGTATACGCGCTGGATTTAGGTTCCAGTGGGGCAACCCGTGAGAGTTCGAGTCTCTCCTCTCGCACCAAATCAATCATAAGGTGAGATATGGCCTCAATCAAACTAAAGCAAATTGAACGATTAGAGTACGCGCTTGAAACTCAATTCCCAAAAATAGAGCTCGATGAACTCATCGACGAAGAGCTGAAGCAGCTCTCAAAAAGCGCAAGCTTAAAA
>CBFIHN010000057.1:0-7902 GCA_965662575.1 Gammaproteobacteria bacterium | reverse complement strand
AGTTACTAAAAACACGCTTGATTGAACATTGCAATCAGCAAATCAAGCGGCTTAACAGCAGTCTTCCTAGTGGCGATGCCTATAACAAAAAAAAAGAATTGATAGAGAAAAAAATTTTAGCTTATAAGGCGCTATTAAATATCACAAAAAACTCAAAAGAGGGTAGTGGTATGATTGAAGTTATTCCTTTTGCCATCAAGGTTGCTTCACGATCTACTACTACCTCATCGTCCAGTAATCGTAGAGAGCCAACTAGCGCTCAAGCTTTGAAATCTGTGTTGCGGCCATTTTATCGCTCGGGCAAAAAATCTGACAACACTGAGGCTAGTTTTGATCACATAAATGGTCATATCCAAAGATTTTTATCTAATACGCATGAGCATAATCATTGGGAAGTGGTTAGAGATGGAGACGCCTTATTACATGAAAATCCCTCATTACATGAAAATCTCTCATTATATAAAAATCCCTCTTTTTTCAAGAGTAAGGGTAAGTCTGGCTCCAAAGACAGCTGTAACCTACATTCCCGCGATCTATGAAGCATTTTTATTATTAATTATTTTGGCTAAAAAGCACTCTAAATGTGAGCTCTTTGATTTAAAAACAAACAAAATATGCTGGCAACGTGATTTTCAAATTACTAATTATGCCAATAAAAACAGTTGTCTAAAAAATTCGGGGGCAATTCTCGCTCTAAAAAACCTGGGCTGTGTATTTTATGCTCAAAACAAGGTTAATTAAAATTTTCTCTGTTAGGTCGCGGGAATGTAGGCTGTAAGTTAGTTAAGACTTAAAATACATACTTATTTGATATTTATCCTATTTTGCTATTGCCTTTATAAAGCAAAAATGTAATAATTAAGTTACTGTTATTGCTTATTTGACTCAGTGAGTAAGCAACTTAAAGATGAGCAAAAAGACTACTAAGCAAAGTGAGTTATTTGTTTCGTCTTTGCGCTAATTCAGAAAACTCGAGATATCTAATACTGCGGACGTAAAAGGAGGTTGCCGTGTCATTTTGGCCTGATCACATCGAATTACTAAAAAAAATCACTCAATGTATAGCCGATCGCGAATTCAATGATAGTGGAAGTACAGGGAGAAGTATTTTTGAGGACATGGCAAAACAATCGAAAACAAATTCTGTCATGCTTAAGAATGCATCAATTCAAGAGAGTGAGGTAGATAAAGACTTCAGTCGACGGCTCAAATCTTTCACAGAAAATTATATGAGTCCGCTAATCTACAGCATAAATCATATCATTAAAAGAAGAAATGCCGTTAAGTTAAAAGATTTTGATTCATTCCTAGTTTACATTAATAGATTTGACAAGGAATTGACATTTTTAAAAAAAATGCAAGAAAAACTCTTTAAAAAACTAAACGATAAAAACTATAAGCCTTCCACTGACAAGTCATGGAGTAGAAATTTTCCAACGGATGCAAAGGATCACGATTATTCCTTTCTCAAAAAGTGGCCAACCTACAATGAAGTCATCGAAAAAGAACTTCGCCCGAAAGAGTTTCTGAGCTATCTATATCTCTATATGCAGTCATTAACTCCTGAGACCCACCCTATAAATGATGACTCCAAGGACCTTGTGAATGATGACTCCAAGGACCTTGTGAATAATGACTCCAAAGACCTTGCAAGTGGTAACTATGAAGATGAAGAAAAAGACCGATTTAATCCATTTATGCTATTAGTTTTGCAAAAACATTCATATCTAAACGGGCTCAGCTTGAAGGCATGTCATGATATGTATATAGAATATGGAGAATATTTTGATGATCTTGTTAATTTCTGTTCGTTTAGATTTTCAGATACGGAGGTACCACAATGGGCCTGGAAGTTTATCTCATCACTGAATACAAAAGATCAATTATTGTCAAATATTAATTTATTCAATTTCATATACTGGAATAAATTAAAGCTGGAGGATAAAGAACTAGAAGGTATTTTTAGTGGAGATCTATTACTGTCTTCAGAAGAGTGGACTAGGTTACAGCAATTAGTGAATGATGGGAAAATTCATTTAACCAAGCAGGGTGGTAGTGATCTTATCCAAATAGTCGAGATACTAAAAGATAAGAAAAAGGCAAAAGAGTGCCTTCAATCTCACCTGGAGAGTCATGAAAGACAGAAAAATAATTATCTAGCACCAAGACTCCTTTCTAAGGATAATCTCGATGAAAGTGAATCAAAGCAGGATTCACAACTATTGACGTTAGCCGAGTATCTCAGGTTAGTCTTTGAAGAAGATGAAGCAGCAAGATGTTTCGAGGAAATATTATACCATCCGTCCTCAGAACAATTACAAAGAACAGTCCTGCATTTCTTAAGATCTAAAATCAAATACCCCATGCAAAGTGAAGAAGAACAAAAAAAACTTTCAGATCTCATTTCCTTGGTTATTGCCTTTGAACCTACAAGATTAGATTATTTAGGGCGGGTGCTGGCCGATATGGTCGAGTCAAAGCTTTCGACACGCGATATTCACTATATGCTCGATCTTTTAAGTTGTAATGACACTATACGCAAACAACAAATTACCATGCGCCTGGATAGTGTTGCTCGACTCTGTCAAGCAACAGCTCTGTCGGGTGAGCTAGAGAGCTACTGTCAATGGAGTTTGGATGAAATATTCTGTTTGCGTGATATTAAAATTTCTTATGACGACATAACATTGCTTCTTCAGCTAGATAATTTCATTGAGTTGAAGCACAGGCCAGTGGTTAAATCAGCTTTTTCCAATCAAAAGAGTAAAGAGTCATTAATTAAACTAGGCGGATACTTAATTGATGGCGCTAAAAAGAACCTGGATTCATGCCAGGAGGAACAAGTGAAAGACTTTTTTACTAGCTGCATTGGTCAAGATCCTGAAGCGTTATCAAAGACTCTAGATGAAAAAATGAATGATATAGCTGGAAGCCTCTTAGAGGTAACAGGTAGTGGATACCATATGCCTTCTGATGGCAGAAAACAATTTAGCCTGTCGGTTAATCAAATGAAATTTATAGAAGCATTGCAAGCACAAATGGATGTAAATGGTGTCGTATTGGAAAATTGGATACTGGAGTCCATAGCAGCAAATAACGCAATATCTAATAGATTTTGTGAAGATATCAGAAAAAATCCACATAATGTTAGGTTGGTTACATTAGTCAGTGGTTATGCCAAAAATTTAACGCTTTTTCAGCTCTGTGGGGTTAAAGATTTTAGTGCACTTCTGGAGTTACAAAATTATAAGCGCCTTAATGATGTCATTAAAACCTTCATCGCCCAAGAAATTTTCCCATATTTTTCAGGCTGGAGTCTGGAGAAAGCAGATCATAATGAAATGAAGACGGCAATGTCGGAACTAAACAAAGCAAGGAATAAGTTAGAAGAACTTCTATCCTTAGAAAGAAATTCTCTAGGTAAGAATGTGGGACGGCAAAATAAAATTAAGTCTCAACAGGAAACTCTGATAGAGTTAAGAAAAAATGTTATTAAAGCGATTAATCAAAATAAAGATGCCCCTATTGTTGAATTGGCTCACTTGATTTCTATCGCTAATAATCCTAAGTTTGACCTTAACTCTGGATCAAAATTAATCAAACTTTTAATGCAGGAAAATCTCTTGAATGATAAGATCTTTGCTAGCATTACCCAAAGCGTTTCTCCGCAAGCAATCCTCGAATTTTGTGAATTTGTTCAAAGTGTTGCTAACCCCACTGAATTAAAAAACTTTAGCTTGAGTAGCAGCATCAATATAGACACCTTATTAACAATATTTAACAACTTACCAATTGATCCCGAATTTGATAAAATTCGTGACCTAATGCACATGAAAATAGCATTGGATGTCGATGGAATTATTGAGTTAATCGAGTCTACTGGAGCGGAATTAAATACAGTGCTTTCTAGCCTAGCCTATCTATTTAAGACCTATGAAAAGCATATTGATAAAAATAAAATCATGGGAATATATGAATTATTTCGTGATGAAAAATTTGAGACTTTACAGCCTTATTTAGCATTAGTTTCTTCACTCGCTGGCAATGATAAAAAAGCATTCTATCGTGAAGATTTGAAAAATATTTTCCTTCCTGGAAATATTAAGAAAATCACAGCGGTTTATTCAGCAGGACACGAGGATAAATTTAACTCGGAATTCATTGCATTGGCAAACATGCCATCTGGAAAAGTAATGAATGTAGAAGAAAAAATCAATTTGTGTTGTAAATATCTGCCTGTGGGATATTCTTTCATGAACATGAGAGATGAGCTCAGTACCCCTTATGAGGGCCAATCTAAAGCGTTAGAAAGTTCTTGCCAAGCAGCTCCATTTAATAAAACATTTGATGGTCGGTTATATAAACATTACAAAGGTGACGATAGTTTGCCAAATTTTGATTACCGTCTTTATGATCCAGTGCAATTACCTTATGCTGATTATCAGACATTAGGGTCATATGACTATAAGTTAGGCAAAAAAAATGAAAAGTACGCCAATCTTAGCCAGCTGGAGCAGATATTGCTTGGTATACTAAAAAAGCTTATGAGGCAATGCGTCAATTTTCGTCGGTACAGAGGGAAGAATAAAGCGAAAGAATTTGATGATGGGCTGGAGGTGATAGTATTTTTTAAGAATGAATATGGACAATCGGGGGTGCTCAGCGATGCAATATGTGGAGAGATTAATGTTTTGGAAGATTTATTAATTTCGAAACGAGAATATCTGGAAAACAATAAAGACTCGTATGCCCAAGCATCATCCATTAGTGATTCTAATGACTCTGCTATTAGGCCATATGACGATTTTCAACCTGATAGTAAAAGTGATATTAGTCAAGGAAGTATTGTTGAAATTGCCCATGATCAGGTCGCAATAATTAATAACGAGATCGAAAAACAGATCACAAAAATTGAAGATCTACTCCTACCAAATGACAATAAATATGAATATGAGACGTCCATGTTGATGAAGACTTCTTTTGTGACTCAGTCACGTGATTATGAATATATGGATATGAAATAAGCTGCTGGCATTTCTAGTTGAGGTACCCAGTGTTAGGAATAAATTATATAATATTGATTAAGGATAGAAAATGCACGAAGGGCTCAGACCATATCTCGATGTAGCAGAAAATATGAAATCATTTGAGGGCCAGCCAATCATTGGGATTTTCGGTAAAACTGGAGCTGGTAAAAGCACATTTATGACTATGTTAATGGGAAGAAAGTTCGATGTGGAACGAAAGGGATTGACGACCAAGTACCGTGTTCGTTCAGATGAAAGTAGTTTAAGGCACGCTGTTATCGGTAATACATCAACCTCTTGTACACTTGTCCCGACACTATATGAAGCAGGAGGTCATTCCTTCCTAGATATGCCGGGATTTGGCGAAACTCGTGTGTCAACTGGCGATAATGGTAGGGTCATTGGAATAGTTGCTGCCGTAGCAAATTTTCTGGCCATCAATTCAGCATCCCATATTAAATGCTTTATAGTCTGTATTGCGATGAGTAGTCTTATGGAGCCACGTTTAGATGGTATAGCTGACTTAATTAAATATCTTGAACAGCAAATAGGCTCAACCCTAGAGCCAAATCAAATCATTTTTTCTATTACAGTCCCTGGTCAGATGAATGATATTTGTTTTGATGAGCTTAAGGCAAGATTAGATGACCTCCTAACCAGTAAGCGAAATGATCAAATGTCTGATGCTAACGAGATAGATAATATAGCCACTTTCGTAGGCTTATTTAATAGTGAGAATGTTTTTTTAATGGCTAATTTGGAGGTAGACGATCACTGTAAGGAATACAGAAAAAAAATCTTCGATAGAATAGCAGAATCTACAAAGCTGACAGTTAAACCTGATTTAAGTATGTCTTTAGCGGATAAATTACAGTATAAACAACATTTATCTGATTATATTGGGCAAGCAAATGATTATAAGAAAAAGATAGACGAGCTTGGTTCTCGCCGGGAGGAGTTAATAACTCAAGATAGAAATGTGAAATACAAGCTACAAGAAATACAAAGACTGCATCAAGTCTATAAGAAGTACCAAGAACATGTGCTAGATAAAGAGGTCTCTGCGGGTGGGGTGCTTATCGATAATCATTTGGTCAAGGTAAAACCAGGCGATAATAGCATATATTTTACCATGAATAACCACAATCGAAATGGAACGGAAGAAGACTATACAAACGATCATGACCATAAAATAGCATTATATTGTTTTGATCAGTTCGATGGAGTGTGGCAACCGATCGGTGAAGATGATACAAGGTTTCAATGGAGTAAAGATAAAGTAGAATATGGTTTTCCGAATTTTGAGTGCACCATTTGTATAAAGTGTCTGAATGTTAATCAAGACTACGAGCTTCAAGGACGATTATATTTTGTTAATGAATCGGAAAATAAAAAATTAATAGCTAAATATATCAATAAGAAGTGCCAATTTGAATTAGAATTAACAACTCTCTGCCAACAATGCGGCGCTGATTTTGATTATTTGGATGAGTCTGCAATTGACAACCTGTCAAGAGAAGCCAAGTCAAGCATCTTAAAAATAAAGGGAGAAATAAAAAACCTTAGTATAGAAGCTGGCCAATTAAAGAAGGAGATTAAAAATAAAACAGATTATTTTTATGCTTTTGATTACCTTTTTTTCCAGTGCCGAGACACGAGAATAGTTGAAGAAATAATTACAAAAAGTGATCCCCAGACACTTGAATATCTTAAGAACTTTCCAAGGTATAATACCAGTTATGAGTTGGTCAAAAATTTACAAGTTTTGGATGTCGCTATCACTAGCACTAACAACTTGTATAGAAACTCAAGTTTACTAAAAATTGATAGTACTTCTGAAAGGGAGTATAAGGTAGAAATTTGACTACACACAATGCCTTGGTTTAGGTAAGCCTGAAATCTTATTTAGCTGTTTTGCTGCGCCTTTAGGGAATAGTCGCTGCAAATATAGGCTATCTACTTTTTTGTGGGGTGCGTAATTTTTGAGTAAGCCCACCAGTTTTCTGATCGGTGGGCTGGTGTGGTGGACAGTATAAAATTCGCGGCAAACGGTAATGAGAAACCAATACTCATCGTTTAACGTAATTGATTCAATTGATGCCAGTTCTTCTGCCACCTCAACTGTCCAGCTTTGCCAATTGATTAAAAAGCCGTCGGGAGTCAGTTTGGTTGAGTCCATTTATAGGATATAACGACTTAAATCATCATCCACGGCAATATCGCTTAATGCTTGATCAACATATTTTTTGTCAATTTTCACTGTTTCACCACCGCGGTCCGAGGCATGAAACGAGAGGTCTTCAAGCAAGCGTTCGAGGACGGTATGCAGACGACGAGCACCAATATTTTCAACTTTTTCATTAATTTGCCAAGCAATTTCTGCCAAGCGCTTAATCGCCTGCGGTTTAAACGCTAGCGTTAGATTTTCAGTCGCCATTAGGGCGACATATTGCTCTGTTAATGACGCATCTGGTTCGGTGAGAATGCGTACAAAATCATCAATACTGAGTGGTCTAAGCTCGACACGGATAGGTAAGCGTCCTTGTAGCTCTGGTACTAAATCAGATGGTTTGGTGAGATGGAAGGCGCCTGAGGCAATAAATAAGATATGATCAGTTTTGATCATGCCATACTTGGTTGAGACAGTGCAGCCTTCGACCAACGGCAGTAAGTCACGTTGGACCCCTTCCCGTGAGACATCACCACTGTGATGTTCATTACTTTTAGCAATTTTATCAATTTCATCAATGAAGACGATGCCGTTTTGCTCGACATTGTCTATCGCACTGAGTTTGATATCCTCATCACTAACTAGCTTATCACCTTCTTCCTCGACGAGAATTTTCATGGCGTCTTTAATCTTGATTTTGCGAGT
>CBFIHN010000056.1:0-8508 GCA_965662575.1 Gammaproteobacteria bacterium | reverse complement strand
TTATCAAAAGCTTTGCCCCAACAATGAAAAGACTGCACCCACAATTTCAACCCGCCGTCAATGCGTAACTTCTATATCAGTATTGATAGCCTCATTTTGTTCTTTTGTTAAGACATCACCAAACAAAGGCAAACCGCTAATAAATTGGTGGAACAAATTGATGCTAGGCAATTCTACTGGAATTTCGACGACCTCAAAGTAGCCAATAGTAAAGCCAGCATTTGACATGAACTGTTTGTAATCTTGAGCTTTATGTAAACCAGCAGGAATAGGATAGTCATCAAGAATTGCCCGCCATTTGTCACTAGCTTTGATTTGCTCCACAATCTTAGCAATGTCATCTTTTCCCGTTGAGATAACGAAGAGCACTTGACCTCCAGGTTTGAGTGCTTGGTATATATGCTTCTGCAAAGTTGCTTGATCTTTTATCCAGTCCAGACAAAAAAAGGAGACAATTTGATCAAACGGTGCTTTGACGGTTAAATGTGTAATGTCTTGCTGTTCAAAAGTAATGAGGTCGCTTGCGTAGTTTTTATTCGCGCTTGATATCATTTCAGGTGAGCGGTCAATACCCAAAACTGTAGCTGATGGTGCATAATTTAAGATATTTGCTGTGCTTTTGCCGTCACCGCAGCCTAAATCTAAAATACGTAAATTAGCTTTAAAATTTTGGTCGGCCAAAATTTTATTAACGCAATAATTTTGCATGTATGAACCGACATTGTAAGCTTCAGAATCCCAGTTTTCGAGTGTAGCTACTTTTTTCATTATCTCAGAAGCCCCTATTTGAAATTTATGCGCCCCAGGCTTGTCAGCTTGAAGTGTACTCTATTCTGACGTCAGATTAAAGCGGGAAATCATGTCAACTTAGGATTAATAATATGTTTTATTGACACTCGACTATCAACCTCTTAAACTTCAGTCTGACACTTTTGACTTATAAGGCAACTCAATGGGCAAACTTATTATTTACCAACCTGATGATAAATCTACTGTTTCAGTCAAGCTAGAAGGAAATACCGTTTGGCTTACGCAACGACAATTATCAGAAATTCTAGACACCTCAACCGACAATATTGGTTTGCATCTCAAAAATATTTATGCCAGCGGCGAATTAGTTGAAACAGCAACTACCGAGGATTTCTCGGTAGTTCAACAAGAGGGACAACGCTCTGTTTCTCGGAAGATAAAGCATTACAACCTTGATGCCATTATTTCGGTTGCTTATCGTGTCAATTCCAAACGAGGAACACAGTTTCGCCAATGGGCAACAACTATTTTACGAGATCACTTAATGCAAGGATGGACGCTAGATCGTGCAAGGTTTGAACGTAATGCTACCGAGTTGGAATCAGCACTAGCACTTGTTAAGAAAACCGCGCAATCAAACGAACTGATAACTGATACGGCTCAAGGGCTATTAGAAATTGTCAGCCGTTACACAAAAACTTTTTTATTGTTGCAGCGTTACGACGAGGGATTATTGACCGACCCGAATGGAACAATGGGTGGCGTGACACCATCTTATGAAGAAGTAAAGCAGCTGGTTGCTGATTTAAAAGTAGACCTTATGTCACGTGGTGAGGCGAGTGATATTTTTGGAGTTGAACGTGACGATGGGCTGTCAGCTATCCTTGGTAATCTTAATCAATCTGTATTTGGTGAACCAGCTTATCCAACTATTGAGTGTAAAGCAGCGCACCTCCTGTATTTCATTATAAAAAATCACCCTCTGTCAGACGGTAACAAACGTACTGGAGCGTTTTTATTCGTTGACTTCCTTAATCGCAACAATGTACTAATGAAAAATGGGCAACCAATTATCAACGACATTGGACTTGCCGCATTGGCATTATTAATCGCAGAATCAGAACCAAAGCAAAAAGAAACCATGATTCGCTTGATTGAAAACATGCTTGTTAGCTTGGGGTAAGTGGACATGAAGGGACAACGTATAGGGTACATTCGTGTCAGCACTTTTGATCAAAACCCAGAACGACAATTAGAACACAGCATAGTCGACAAGACTTTCACTGACAAAGCCTCTGGCAAAGATACTAAGCGACCAGCACTTGAGTCACTGCTAGATTTTGTTCGTGAAGGGGACACAATCGTGGTGCACAGTATGGATCGCCTTGCACGCAATTTAGTTGATTTACGTTGCTTGGTACAAAAAAGCACTCAACGCGGCATACATATTGAGTTTGTAAAAGAAAACCTAACTTTCACTGGTGAAGATTCTCCTATGGCAAACTTATTACTGTCTGTAATGGGTGCATTTGCAGAGTTTGAAAGATCATTGATTAAAGAGCGCCAAATGGAAGGTATTGCGCTTGCTAAAAAACGTGGTGCCTATAAGGGCCGTAAGGCCATTCTGTCTAAAGAGCAAGTTAAAGAGATAAAAATACGCCTTGCTAATGGCGATAAGAAAAGCCATATTGCGCGTGATTTTGGCATTAGCCGGGAAACGCTCTACCAATATTTACGGCGAGAAGGTTTATAACGGAATGAAGCACTTTGGGCTTTCTGAAGATGAAATCATTCGTGATTGGTCTTTACATACCGAAGATCTGGCATTTGTTAGAAAATTTAGAAAACAATACCAACTTTGGATTTACCTTCAAGTTTGCTCTTTGAAGTTATTCGGTCAAATGCTTGATAACCCCAACACCCTAGATACACGTATAATTGGCCATGTATGTAAATCCCTTGAGTTAGACATCATTGGTACCGTTGAAGTGCCAGAGCGTGATGCCACTAAAACTGATTACAAGAAATCAATTTTCATCTACTTAGGTTTTAGGCCATTTAACGATAACAAAGAACTCTTTTATCGCTGGTTAGAACAAAAAGCATTGTCTGGAATAATCATTCCAGAAAATCTGACTTCTGAAGCAGAGGTGTTTTTAATTTCCAACAAAATTGCCTTACCAACACTATATTACCTCAAGCGATACATTAACTCGTTTTGCTCGCAACAGCACGAAAAAATATTCATGGATGTTTATCAGCAACTTCCTGAATCATTGATTAGCGAGATTAATCAGACACTTGAGATAATTCCTGGTGAAGGCATTACATGGTTTCAAAAGTTTAAGGAATATCCTGGAGCAAGCAGCATTTCTTTATTGCAAGATTACTTGCAACGTTACCATAGGGTTGAATCCATTAATTTATCTGGCGTTGACATTAGCTCGGTTCCACCAGAACTGGCTCAACACCTTTACCATCTTATGAAATATTACGATGCTTTCAGGATCAGGCGTTTCAAGCCACCAAAGCGATATTCTTTAATGCTATTGTTTTTGAATGAATCTAAGAAAGTCCTTATGGATTATTTAATTCAACTGCATGACCAGTACATCTCTAATGTGTGTCGTGAATGTCGTAATGCTCACGCGAAAGACCTGAAGCTTTACAAACAAAAAAATGAACGGGCTATCGATAAAATTGAGCGGTTTGTCGATTTTGTTTTAGCACAAGAAGAAAATCACCGTTTGTCGGTTAGCGATCTGTACTCACAATCAACTCAAAAGTCTGATTTGAAGCAAGCGCGTGATGACATGCACGAATACAAAATATTAAGTAGGTTCGGATACGCTAAACTGACCCAAAACCGCTATAGCAGCATGCGCCGTTACTTTGCTGAGTTTGTTCAACTGCCATTTTTAGTCGAAAGGGGTAATCATGCGCTCAAAAAATCTATTGATTTGGTTAGGAGCTTTGATAGCCATGAAACTGCAAAACTCCCCAGTGATATCGACATAAAATTCATGGATAGCCAGCTATCTATAGCTGCACGTGATCAAAGCGGTGAAATAAAACGAAATCTTTGGGAAATAGGTGTTGCCATTGCTATTAGAGATGGCTTTCGTTCAGGTGATTTATACGTTGAGCACAGTAATAAATATGCATCTTTTTGGAACCTGATTTATCAAGATCATGAGTGGCAACGAGAAAGAGCTGATAGCTATCAAGCACTTGAGATTACACAAAATGCTGAAAAAGCAGTCAATGAGATAGTTGATAAATTTCATGGTTTGGCGGAGGCTGCCTCAAGCAGATTTAAAGACGATGGCTTTGCTAGCATCAAAAACAGCAAACTGGTGCTTAAGAAAAAAGACAAGATTGATATTCCTGCTGATGCAGATCGGTTACAGGCATTAATCAGCTCTTATTTGCCAAAAATAAAAATTGAGCAGTTGCTGATAGAAGTCGATCAGATGACTGGCTTTACTAAGCACTTTACACCAATTCACGGCCAGAAAGGTAAGCCAAAGAATTATTACAAAACTTTGATAGCCAGTATTTTGGCACAGGCAACAAATATTGGACTTGCAACCATGCAAGATTGCGCGCCTGGAATTACCGCCAAAATGATGAGAGGCGTCACTGATACCTGATGCTGGCTATTATGACAAAATGATTGGCGTATACACACATACTTCAAATCAATTATCGGTTATCAATACACAAGCTATTTCATGTGCACCACGTGAATCCCTTTACGTTATTGATGGGCTACTGGATAACAATACGATTTTAGCAATTAAAGAGCACACCACTGATACAGAAGGTTTTACTGAGCACGTCTTTGCACTTTGTCATTTGCTTGGAATCAAATTTATGCCAAGGATCAAAGACCTCAAATCTCAGCAGCTTTATCGTGTTGATAAAGAAGTCTTGTATGGTGAATTGGATGTGTTGCTGACAAAAACAGTATCCATTGAACTTGTCATTGAGCAGTTTGATGAAATGATCCGCGTTGCTGCATCATTGAAGAAAAAGCTTAGCCCAGCGCATGAAATTATCAGGCGATTATCTAAGGGATCGCCATCAGACAAGTTATCAAAGGCCTTTACGCAGTTAGGCCGGATACTTAAAACTCAATATATCTTGCAATATATAACTGACAGTGACTTGCGCGATAAAGTGCAGCGTCAATTAAACAGAGGCGAACACCGGCATCAATTAGCACGTTGCATCTTCTTTGCCAATCAAGGAAAGTTTCAGGTTGGTGATTATGAGGAGATTATGAATAAAGCCAGCTGCCTAAGCTTGGTTTCAAATGCTGCGTTGTATTGGAACACAGTGAAAATGACAGAAATCATTGATCAGCTAAAGCAAAATGGTGAAACAATAAGCGATGAAACGTTAACGCATATATCACTTTTACCACACAAGCACTTGATCACTATGGGAACTTATTTTACAGACAGCACGATTGAACAGCTAGAGGCAGAGGACGTGTGAAAATTTACGGTTTCGGAGCAAAATTGGTCTTCAAACCGTAATTTTTGACAAGGATGTGGGCGATACCCCTAATTGTAATATGCAGAATGGCGACGGCCGAGGTATCTATGGTGTCATCTGCATGAAAGGAAGTTTTGCAGATTGTAAGCTAGTATGTTGAAGGCTTCGTAATTTAGTTGACGATATCCCAAGTAGTTCTTAGTTGGTGTAGCACAATATGCTAACCATCCTTTCTTGGTAATCGACGTTAATGATTGGTCGTGATTGGCAGCAGGGCCGAGAACAAAAATAGCGTGAGTAGTCGCCGTAAGATTTTGCAAATATACAGGTCAATGTCTCGTTGATACCTCTCGGTATTAATGGCTTATTTACCGTGGACTATTTTAAAATCGTTATAAATCAACTTCATTAAGGCAACAGCATGTTCTCGCTTGCTCTTTCGTCCTAATTTTAGGGTGTGCTCTTTGTTAATGTAAGTCAAATCATTGTCATCATGACCAAAAGGATATCCATCTTTTCTTATTGTATTGGCAATGATTGCGCTGCAACCTTTTCGTTCTTTCTTTTCCTTGGCGGCATCGAGCAAATCGTGCGTCTCAGCACAAAAGCCAACACTAAAAACGTTTGGATACTTAATGGCAATCGTAGATAAAATATCTTCTGTTCTTTCTAGTTGAAGGGTAAGTTTTTCAGCATTTTTCTTTATTTTATGGGACATTGGTTGGACCGTATAGTCAGCGATTGCTGCTGCCGAAATGAAAATATCGCTGGCTTCAGCTTCTCTTAGTGAGGCCTGGAGCATTTCTTTCGCTGTTGTGACATTAATCACATTACAGCCAGTTGGTGGATTTAAGTGAGTTTTTCCTGTAATTAGAGTGACGCTAGCATCTTGGTTAAGGCTTTCATGAGCTAATGTATAACCCATCTTTCCGGAACTAAAATTACTTAAGAATCTGACCGGGTCTATTCTTTCAATGGTTGGCCCTGCAGTAATGACAATTCTTAAACCAGTAAGTTTTTGTGACGGCTCACAGACTGTGTTAAAAATATCTTCTGGCTCCAACATTCGGCCAATACCCACATCACCACAGGCTTGTTCTCCGTCTAGAGGCATAAGTATTTTGTAGCCATAGTGATTCAATTGTTTGAGGTTTTCCTGTGTTGCCAAGTGTGACCACATAGCACTATTCATTGCTGGAGCAATGTAGCAAGCAGCATTGGAGGCCAAGCAAATGCAACTTAATAGTGTATTGGCACGGCCACAGGCCAAATCACTCATAAAATTTGCTGTGGCAGGTGCAATGATAATAGCGTCCGCCCATTTTGCAAGGGAAATATGTATCATGGCATCCCGATCAGTAAAGACTGAGTCATAAACTTCATTTTGAGATAGGGCAGAAAATGTGCAAGGCGATACAAACTTTTTCGCATTATCCGTCAGTACCACTTTCACATGATGGCCAGTCTTCTTGAGGCGGCGGATAAGCTCGCAAGATTTATATGCAGCAATACCACCAGAGACGCCAACAATCATATTTTTTGTTTTCATGTTTTCTTCTCTTAAATGGGGTCCTGTTGCTATAGGCCAAATTTTGCAGCATCGTTTCTTTTTTGATTAGTAGAAGAATCAGATAGTTTCTTAGATAAAGTTTAAACATTTAAGACTCTTGTGTTTTGCTCTCTGAAAAGCGCGAAAAATTTGGACCAGAATTTAACTAATTTAAGATAGAACCCTCGATGAGTATTGGTTGCACTTCAGGAGGTTAATCATCCATCAAGATTAATCCCTTGTGCCTGTTGAGCAGTTTTCCATTTGCTAGGTTAGCTGTCAAGAGCGAATCTGCAAGATTCGGCGCTAGCCTTGCTCTTGATAGCTGGTTTATTAAATTAAATCTCTTGCTGCACAAGGGAATTAACATTCCAGGCAGGAATCTGTGTGGCATGAACACCATACTTGGATGTGATTTGAGAAACCGTTAGATTACCCTTGATTGCTTCAAGTGCAATTTTTGCTTTTTCATTGGCTGTGTATTGCCGTCGTTTTGTCGTCATTTTTTACCTCCGACTGACAAGGAGGATTATATCTTATTTACTGGATCAAGTTTTGTGGACCATTTCAAGGTGCTATGTTGCAAGTAATGACTGGAATGAAAATTGGCAAGAAAAAGTGCTTGGTGCTATGACTAAAGCTGCATAAAAAGGCGATAACTAAATTACACTTCCGGCAGCGTCGGTAAATATGTCAATCACATCCGCCGTCGCTGCTTTTTGGTTTGGTTATTTACTATATGGCATAGAAATATTATTTTTTTCACCCTCATGGCCACCTAATTTTTTTTGGTCATTTAGTACGGAATTTTTATAAACATTATTTTCATTCTCAAACTTTAGCAACTTTTGTTCCCATGATAATTCATCAAAATCACTATTATATTCATTTCTCTTTTCATTTTTCTTAAAACAACAGCAAAATACATTATACATAACGTATATCTCCTTTTAATATTATATCGATATGATTGTGCAATTATTTATCCTTGGGCTAATTGCTTGGCCTGTTAATCCGCTGTTTAGGCGGAAACCTAATAACCCCCCCGGGGATCGTCACAAAATAGGTTTGTATTAGACTGTTTAGGACTGCCGAACGCCACACCAACCTTGTACAGAGACTGTTCTTGTTTCTCTTTTTCTAAATCCTTGTGCTTTCGGTCGCTGAATATTTTAATCAAGGGAAATAATTCAGGTTGTGTCTTACTAAGAACAGGATATACCTCTCCCAGAGTATTCTTTAGAGACTTTTTCAGAGCAGTAATCTTAGATACTTCCCCCTGAACTTCATTATCCTCATTTGCTATCCAATAGCATAGCCTCCGGAACCCTCCATCTTTTAGAAAGGAATAAATATTTTTTACAAGATCAGTATTAGGGTTAATCTCATTTATGAGATCTATCAAATGATTAATTTTTTCTTTTGTATCATGATAGCTTAAAGAATCATTAGGTCGAACTGAGAATAGTTCTTCACGATTTTCTAGTTTACGATTATGACGTATCTCCATCTCATACCATGAAGACCAAATAATAGTTATTGCTAATTCAGCAGTATGTTGCCAGAAAAATAATATTTCCGGAGTAACTGGAAGACTGGCTTCATAAGAATCTTTCACATCATTATAGATCGCAGATTCAACAACTAATCCGCCACCCTGAGTATTAAGCAGCCAACTGTATTTCCATCATTTGTCTCGGTGTTTT
>CBFIHN010000055.1:0-9029 GCA_965662575.1 Gammaproteobacteria bacterium | reverse complement strand
ATTCATTCAACCAATCATTGGGCAAATCAACACATCGATGATAATCGAGATGATGTGTTAGATTATCTATGCAAACAAACCAGTCGCTTGATCGGTCATGATGTTAGTTTAGCAAATTATAAAGTTGTCCATGGGTGGCGCTATGCAAATATTGATAAACAGCATGGCGAGACACACCTCATCGATCAGAAAGCATCTATCGGTGTTTGTGGTGATTGGTTGATTCAGGGTCGAGTCGAAGCAGCCTTTACTAGTGGGCATGAACTTGGCAATCATATTTCAGGGATATTCAATCATGATTAACAATATTGCAGTCATTGGGGGCTCTGGTGCTATAGGCAATGCCTTTGTGCGGTTATTGTCTAGTAAGCATCCCTGTGCCCGTATTCATGTTTTTTCCCGTCAGTCATTAGATACCATACTTTTAAATGTCACCCATCACATTATGGATTATCAAGATGAAGATTCTCTTGCTCAGGCCGCTGCATTGGTTACGAAAGAGGCACCTTGGGATTACGTGATGATCACAACAGGCTTATTACATGATGATAAAATAAGACCAGAAAAATCTCTCGACCAATGTTCTGCAGAAAAATTTCAGCGTTTATTCACAGCCAATACTATTTTTCCGACACTAGTAGCTAAACATTTTTTGCCCAGATTAAATAAGAAAAATCGATCTATTTTTGCTATATTATCCGCTCGTGTGGGCAGTATCTCGGATAATCGTCTAGGTGGATGGTATGCTTATCGAGCTTCGAAGGCTGCACTGAATATGATGATTAAAAATGCCGCTATTGAGACAGCTAGATCTAATCGGCAAGCGATTATTGTTGGCCTGCATCCCGGTACAGTCGACAGCCATTTATCGAAGCCTTTTCAAGCGAATGTTCCTGAAGGCAAATTATTTACACCTGATTTTTCAGCTGCAAAGCTGTATCAAGTTTTGCAAGAGCTTGAACCAAGACATAGCGGAAAATGCTATGCATGGGATGGGCAGGAGATTGCACCATGACTGAAGAAACTGTTATCCATTGGTTTCGTCAAGATTTACGACTTGCTGATAACCCCGCTCTGAGCTTAGCAGCCGAACATAGGCGGATTTTGCCTGTCTACATTCTTGATAACGATCATGCTAATGATTATGCAATGGGTAGCGCTAGCCGTTGTTGGTTACATCATTCCCTACAATCACTCAATGATTCCTTAGGCGGTGCGTTATCTGTTTATCGAGGCGATCCACTCGATATTTTAAATGACATTATCAAACGCTATCAGGTCACCGCTATATTTTGGAATCGATGTTATGAGCCGTGGCGTTTAGTTCGCGATATGCAACTTAAGAAACAGTTAAAGACCCGAGGGATTGCAGTTGAGAGTGCCAATGGCTCATTATTATGGGAACCTTGGTCGATTAAAAAATCTGATGGCACGCCCTATAAAGTATTTACACCGTTTTATCGTAAAGGGTGTCTCCAGTCGGCAGCACCACGCCAACCGTTAACCGCACCTCAGCGTATCACCTATTTGAAGGACAATGCTTCACTTGATATTGAACAACTGATGCTATTGCCCGATATCCATTGGGATAAGCCATTGGCATCGCATTGGAATATCGGTGAGCTGGCAGCTCATCAAAGTTTACAAAACTTTATCGAACAGGGATTGCCTCACTATAAAGACGGGCGCAATCATCCTGCAAAACCTTACGTTTCTAAGTTGTCTCCCTATCTACATTTTGGTGAGATCTCTCCTAACCAAATTTGGTATAATGTTCGCAGTTTGAGTGATAATCCACATATTGATCATTTTTGTAGTGAATTAGGCTGGCGAGAGTTCTCTTATAGTCAGTTGTATTATCATCCCGATTTACCAAGGAAAAACTTACAGTCAAAATTTGATGACTTTCCATGGGTGAATGATCAAACTCTTTTGCGAGCTTGGCAGCAAGGGAAAACCGGTGTGCCGATGGTTGATGCGGGTATGCGCGAACTTTGGCAAACTGGCTATATGCATGGTCGGGTACGGATGATTGTTGGTTCCTACCTTGTCAAGAATTTGCGTCTACATTGGCATCATGGCGAACGCTGGTTTTGGGATACTTTGGTTGATGCTGATTTGGCAAACAATAGTGCCAGTTGGCAATGGATTGCCGGTTGTGGTGCCGATGCCGCGCCGTATTTTCGAATTTTTAACCCGGTCACACAAGGGCAAAAATTCGATCCAAATGGGGATTATATACGCAAATGGTTGCCGGAAATTGCCAATCTATCGAATAAGTTTTTGTTTAATATCTGGGAGGCACCCACAACGACTCTAGAAAAAGCAGGCATTATACTTGGTAGAACTTATCCAAAACCAGTGGTTGATTTAAAACAATCTCGCTATGCTGCATTAGAAGCATTTCAGTCACTAAAGCAGATTCGGTCATGAGTACCCTACGATTACTATTGGGTGATCAGTTATCTCATACCATATCTAGCTTGGAAGGTTGTAATAAAACAAATGATATCATACTAATGTGTGAGGTCTGGGATGAAGCAACCTATGTTAAGCATCATAAAAAGAAAATAGCCTTCTTATTTTCAGCCATGCGCCACTTCGCGCAATCCTTGCAACAGTCAGGTTTCACCGTCAACTATATCTACTTGGATGATCCCCATAACACCGGATCTTTTCGCGGAGAAATAAGCCGTGCATTGAGGCGGCAATCTATTGACCGAATTATCGTCACGCACCCAGGTGAGTATCGTGTGCTAGTTGATATGAAGCAGTGGGAGAATGATCTTGGTGTTCCGGTTGAGATTAGGCCGGACCATCGTTTTTTGTGCGATCTCAGAGATTTTGCACATTGGGCGAAAGATCGCAAGCAACTGCGGATGGAATATTTTTATCGTGATATGCGGAAGCAATACAACATACTGATGGCCGAGGGGGAGCCTGTGGGTGGCCAGTGGAATTATGATACTGACAACAGAAAACCACCAGAAATCGGTTTAGCAATCCCTATACCTTACGTTAACCAGGTTGATGCCATCACTCAGGAAGTGATGAAACTGATTACAGTTCACTTCTCTGAGCATTTTGGCGACCTGGAACCTTTTTATTTTGCAGTAACCCGCGATCAGGCATTGCAAGTGCTCAAGTTGTTTGTTGAGCAGCGCCTCAGTCAATTTGGCACTTACCAGGATGCGATGTTGGAAAATGAACCCTGGATGTTTCACTCTCATATCAGCTTTTATTTGAACTGCGGTTTATTATTGCCACTAGAATGTATCAAAGCAGCAGAAAAAGCCTACTATCAGGGCAAAGCACCTTTAAATGCTGTTGAAGGGTTTATCCGACAAATTATGGGTTGGCGAGAGTATGTACGCGGAATTTATTGGCTGACAATGCCGGATTATGCAAAACTGAATTTTTTACACGCTAAGCGAAATCTGCCTCGCTTCTACTGGACGGCAAATACCAACATGAATTGTTTGCGACAATGCGTGCAGGAAACAAAAGAAAACGCTTATGCACATCATATTCAACGCTTGATGGTATTGGGTAACTTTGCACTGCTTGCGGGTATTGACCCTGCACAGATCAATGAGTGGTACCTGATAGTTTATGCTGATGCTTATGAGTGGGCTGAACTACCGAATGTATCTGGCATGATTTTGTTTGCTGATGGCGGTTATTTAGCGAGCAAGCCCTATGCTGCCGGCGGCAACTACATCAATAAAATGTCAAATTACTGCAAAAAGTGTCACTACAAAGTTAGCAAAAAAAATGGGTCTACCGCTTGTCCGTTTAACTATCTATACTGGGATTTTTTTGCACGTAACCGGGAAAAACTGAGTATGAATCACAGGGTCAGTATGATGTATAGGACCTATGACAAAATGACTGACGAAAAAAAATCTGCTATCCACCAGGATAGTCAAAATTTTTTGGATAGTCTTTCATGAAAATGATTAATCCACTATTTCCATGGACGTTCTTGGCGTGTATGGCAATAAGGAATTCCACCATGTTTGTGGTAGTATTTTTGATGGTAATCTTCTGCCGGCCAAAAGGACTGAGTAGGCTTAACTTTCGTCGCTATGATTAACCCTGCACACTTAAGCTGATCAATTAAATTCATCGCTATTATTTTTTGCTGATCATCATGATAAAAAATAGCACTTTGGTATTGCGCTCCGATATCCGGTCCCTGACCATCTACCTGTGTTGGGTCATGCAATTCAAAAAATAACTTTGTTAGCGATTCATAATCAGTTTGATCGTTATCATATAAGACTCTAACTGCCTCATAATGCTTGCCGACACCATTACAAACTTGCTGATAAGTCGGATTGTCTATTTCACCACCGATATAACCCGATTCTACTTTGATAACGCCTGGAAATTGAGAAAAGTAATACTCCAGGCCCCAGAAACAACCGCCAGCAAAAATAGCTTCTTCTGAGTCATTAATGGTTACATTTTTCTCAACAAAGTCAATTGAAGCAGAATTCACACAATATCTTACATTGCTTTTGGTGTACCCTTCCCCTGAAAAGCGATGACCTAAGTGGGCATCACATCTTGCGCAGGTAATTTCTATGCGATAGCCATCTGCATCCATATTTTTCTTGATGCGACTTGGGATCTCACTATCAAAACTGGGCCAACCACAGCTAGAGATAAACTTATGATCACCTCTGAATAGTGCAATACCACACTGTCGACACAGGTAAGCTCCTTTATCAGTGCTCAGATTATAATAACCCGTGCCAGGGTGCTCAGTTGCCTTATCAACAATGATTTTATAAGCTTCTGGCATAAGGCTATTTGTTTTTTTTAACATGGCTTATACCTTGGATTTTATAGTAAATCCTATTTCATTGCGCCTGATAGATGGCAATGTCCACGGTGGGTTATAAAACATTAGCATGGGTGTTGTCGACACATTGAGGCTGCGAGCTCTAATATAAGACTTCAATTGCGCCATGTGAGCATCGATATTGTCTTGAGAGATGGAACCGGAAAAACGAATAACAATAGCATTATGTGCGGGAACAGCGCGTATCTGAATTTTTTTATTATCAGGAATAGGTAACGTTTTGAGTGAATATTTTGCTGGCATGACAAAAGCAATCGTCCAGGCATTCTTCTCCTTCAGAGGCCTCTGGATCACAGGGGCTGTCATCGATATTTTTTTAGGTTTTTTATTTTTAGTGCTATTGTCTCTAAATATATAATTAGCAAGCACTCTAAAACCATTAGAAATTGCCTGCTTGCGTTGACCAGATGCTGTGACCTCGGCCACAATCATAGGCTTATAATCGCGTATTTCAATATTATTTATTTTCGAAACAATCGTGTATTTGGGAATATTGATATGACGCATCGTGAAATAATAAAAAGCGCCATAACCTAGCACAATAAATATGATAATAATCCCTAAGACTATAAATAATTTGTCCATGGTAATCCTGTTGAATGCTAGTTATTTACGATAAGGATTGGTAGAAAGTAATTTGGTTTTACCTTTCCTTTTCCGAAGTTTATTATGGTTGAACACATCCTCACTATACTAAATCAGTATCCGTTTATTCAAGCGAATGAATAAACTCGCAGCAAAATCAGGGGGTATCTATTCCAAAGTGTGCTATGATGGCATTAGCTAATTTAAATGTGATGACTTAACCACTCAGACGATGCAGCCCAAATTAAGAAGCAGATCTTCGAGAAATCAGATCTAAAGAGATTGAATTTGAATATCCAAACACTAAAAACAACACGACAGCCGTTAGCTAAAAATTAAGGTTTTCAGTTATTCACAAGGGCAAATTACTATGCCAAAGAAATCAACCAAATCAACAGCTGCTGCTACTTATGTCAATGGTCATTAACAGTTGGTATCATGTTATTTTTAATCCTTCTGTTTTTATTCGCTACGTACATATGCTAATGGCTGCAGATATTAGTACTTTGCTATTTATTGCCGGTGTCAGTGCATTTTATTTACTACGCAAAAGGCACATTGACTTTAGTAAAAAATGTCTATCTTTCGCGTTATGGGTATTGCTGATTTTAAGTCTTGGTCAAGTATTAGTTGGCGATGATGTTGGTCGTAAAGTTCATCAGCGCCAATCGATTAAAACAGCGGCAATTGAAAGTTTTTGGCATACTCAATATGGTGCTCCTTTATTATTTGCTTGGCCGAAGATGAAAACGCAAAGCAATGATTTTGCGATTGGTATCCCTAAAGCTGCCTCATTAATCAGCACACACAAACTCAATGGAAAGTTAGTCGGACTAGATTATGTCTCCGCCAAAGATCGCCCTTATGTCCCAGTTGTTTTTTGGATATTTAGGATTATGGTCGGCATTGGCTTACTAATTGCTTTAGCCTCAATCATTGGCTTAATTTTACGAGCTAAACGCAAGCTCTATCATAGTGCTTGGTTTCATCGCATTTTAGTACCAATATCACCATTGGGGTTCATTGCACTGTTAATCGGTTGGTACACCGCTAAAGTTGGTCGTCAACCATGGGTTTTTTATGCCATTGTACGCACCGCCCATTCCGTTAGTGATCTTGAATTTTTGCAAGTTGCTGCATCATTACTAGCAATCATAGCGATTTATACCATTGTATTTGGTATTTTCTATATCCGTTATCTTTTAAGAATTATCGAATCCGGCTCCTCAGAACTCGGAACTGAACGCATGCCGTTTGCTTATTTCCAAGCACATGACGATGAGGAAATGCATGGAGGATCTAAAAATGCATAGTATTGAACTAGCTTGGCTGCTAATCATTGGTTTTGGTTTTACCATGTATGTGATTTTAGATGGCTTCACTTTAGGGATCGGCATTATCTTTCCACTACTCTCTCGTGAAGATCGAGATTTAGCGATGAATGCAGTTTTGCCAGTATGGGACGGCAATCAAACTTGGCTAGTTTTTTCTCTAGCTGCGCTGTATGGTATGTTTCCCATCGCCTTTGCTACGATGTTACCGAAAATCTATCTACCGGCAATTTGCTTAGCACTGCTATTGTTATTTCGTGGTATTTGCTTTGAGTTTCGTCTAAAATCTAAAAGAGGTATCAAGTTTTATGATCGCCTATTTGCTTTGGCATCGATTTTAATTGCACTGATTCATGGCTATATGGCTGGTCAAGTGATTGTTGGTTATGCACAGCCGCAATTCAATAGCGAAGGACTGCCGCTAAAAATAATTGCAGCTATGACCATGGTTTTTGGCTATGGCATGCTAGGCTCAACCCGGTTGATGCTAAAAAGCGAAGGGGCATTATTTCAGTATGTTCGTCGAATCGCTTTGTATGCAACCAAAATTTTGGCTTTATTTGCAATCATTACTTTTTTACTGACTTTAAGAGAGCATACAGCAACATTAAACGGCAAAACACCGATATTTATTGCCATTGGTATTACGGTTGTTATTCTCTATGTTGTTCAACAACTGATGATTATACGCCAAGCACACTTTGCACCTTACTGGCTCGGAGTATTAACTTTTGTGTTAGTGTTCTTCAGTCTTGGCACATATATTTTCCCTTATATGGTACCTTATCAGTTAACTTATATTCAAGCAGCATCAAGTCCTATGACACTCAAGTTTACCTTAATCATTGCCATTATTATGATTCCAATACTGCTGGCTTATACGTTTTACAGTTATTTTGTATTCCGTGGTAAGGTGCGGGAGAAACTTCACTACTAGGATTCTATTTGATGAATATTATCATCGCTGGTGGCACCGGGTTTGTTGGGCAAGCGGTTGTAAAATACTGCCTAGATCGTGGTGATTCCGTCACGATCATCTCTCGTAGTAATGACAAAGTACAAAAGCTGTTCGGTTTAACTGTCGACTTTATCAGCTGGAATACTGATGATGCAGAGATGAAAAAGCAGCTTGAATCCGCTGATGCTTTCTTAAATCTTGCTGGAGCCAATATCAGCACCAAGCGTTGGAGCCAAGTATTCAAACAACAGTTACTGAACAGTCGTCTAGATTCTGCGGCAAAAATTTGCCATTGGTTTAGCTTATGCGATCAAAAGCCTTTGCTATTAATTGCCAGTGCCCTGAGTGCTTATGGTATTTATCCAAACATCAGCGATATCTACCAAGAAACTGATGATACTTGTGACAATAGTTTTTTAAGTCACATTGCACTTAGCCTAGAACAAGCTTATCAGCCTTTACTTGATACACATTGCAACGTTAGCTTTCTGCGCTTTTCATTAGTGATGCATCACTCTGGTGGTGTATTACAAAAGCTAATCACCCCAACTAAACTTGGGTTTGCGTCGATTATAGGGACTGGCCAACAAGCTTGGCCATGGGTTAGCCGTCATGATTTAGTGTGTGCCATTTTACATATTATTGAACACAACGCGCCACACCAAATCTATAATTGCGTTAATGAAAACACAATGACACAAGCAGATTTTAGCCGTGACCTAGCTAAGGCGTTATCAAGACCTTTCTGGCTAAAAGTACCTGCCTTGATACCAAGAATTATGTTTGGTAAACAAATGGCTAATGAGCTGATACTGTCTGGCACGGCATCACAACCAGATAACTTAAGACAATTAGGATTTAAGTTTGTAGGTACTCAGATCCAAGACACTTTGCAAAGCTAACTAAATCAGCTATTCTCAGTCAGTGCCATTAAAAATACGTTACGTTATGGATCAATATTATATAGTGCCACTAGTGTCAAGACAGTAATTTTTTAAACTACTCCTACTTTTTTTGATTTAATTTACGCTACTTTTTTTTGGCCTCCTTGTATACTATCTAAATAAAAGTCCATTGGCTTTTGATAGCCTAATGTTTGATGAAATCTTTTATGATTATAAAACTCAATATACTCACTGATGCCTGCTTTTAGTTCTCGCATACTACGATATTCATGAAGATAAATATTTTCATATTTAGCACTTCTCCAGAAGCGTTCGATGGCAATATTATCAGTGGCTCTTCCCTTGCCGTCCATGGAAATTTGAATGCCATTCTCTATTAG
>CBFIHN010000054.1:0-9104 GCA_965662575.1 Gammaproteobacteria bacterium | reverse complement strand
TGAATGGTCTCGGCTAACATTGGTGCTAAGCTAATTTGCTTAATTTTATGACATTGCTGTGCTGCCGGTTTCAATGGAATGGTATCTGTCACGACAAGCTCACTTAATTTTGAACAAGTGATATTTTCAATTGCGCTACCAGATAGCACCGGATGAACGCAATAGGCAGATACTTTCTCAGCGCCGCGTTCGAGCAATGCATCAGCAGCACGACATAAAGTTCCTGCTGTATCAACAATATCATCGACTAACAAACAATGATAGCCACTGATATCGCCTATAATATTCATTACCTGTGCAACATTAGCTCGTGGGCGACGCTTATCTATAATAGCCAAATCACAGTCTAGTCGCTTTGCCAAAGCTCGTGCACGTGCAACACCACCCATATCAGGCGAGACGACAACCGGCTTTTGAATATCTTGACTCTTGATATAATCTAGCATGATGGGATTGCCATAGACATTATCTAAAGGGATCTGGAAAAAACCTTGAATCTGTTCAGCATGAATATCAACTGTGAGCACACGATCAATCCCAGCAATTGCTAGCATATCAGCGACAACACGTGAGGTAATTGGTACGCGTGACGAACGAATACGGCGGTCTTGGCGGGCATAGCCAAAATATGGAATGACTGCGGTGATACGCCCTGCTGATGAACGCTTTAAAGCATCTGCCATCAGTACCAGCTCCATAAAACTATCATTAGTGGGAGGACAAGTGGATTGAATGATAAACACATCGCGGCCACGGACATTCTCTTGAATATTAACCATTGTTTCGCCATCACTGAAAGCCCCTACTTTGGCATTGCTCAACGGCAAATGTAAATTTTCAGCCACTGCTTTGGCCAGTTCTGGTGTGGCATTTCCAGAGAACAGCATTAATTCAGCCATGAAGAATCTCCAAGCTTAGATGTCAATTGACAAGTTTTATAGCAACAAACTTCAACAGAAAATAATTGGGAAGGAATGGCTGGGCCGGCAGGATTCGAACCTGCGCATGCGGAGATCAAAACCCCGTGCCTTACCGCTTGGCGACGGCCCAGTTGATGCATTGAGACGGATCCGCTCATGATGTGCATAATGGGCGTGATTTTAGAAGGTTTGCCCGATGTCTGTCAAGATGAGTACTCAACTTTTTCGCCCTGTATTTTGATTTTTATAATGTCGACGGCATACGGAGGTATAACTTTCATTGCCCCCAATGGCAACCTGTTCCCCTTTACTAATCACTCTGCCCTCTGTATCAACCCGTAAGACATGTGATGCTTTACGGCCACAATGACAAACCGTTTTAATTTCTATTAGGGAGTCAGCCCATGACAGTAAATAGAGGCTGCCTTCAAATGGTTGGCCTAGATAATCAGTTCTCAGACCATAGGCTAATACGGGAATATGCAGTTGGTCAACGACTTCAGTCAATTGAAAAACTTGTGCTTTGCTTAAAAATTGCGCCTCATCAATTAGCATACAATCAATCAACTGCTGCTGGCGAATGGTTTTGATTGCTTTTAGTAGGTTAGTATCACTTTGATACAAGTGCGCCTTCGCGGCCAAACCAATGCGCGAGGTAATTTTACCTAGGCCGTAACGATCATCTAACGCCGGGGTAAATAGCACCGTTTGCATGCCACGCTCTTGATAGTTATAGTTGGATTGTAATAGTGTTGTGGTTTTACCCGCATTCATTGCAGAGTAATAAAAATAAAGCTTTGCCATAGCAGTATAATTGCTTAAGAATGGACATTATTTTAACAGTGATTAGTTTATGTTAAAACTCGACAGTGAAGGATGGCTAATGAATCAGCGCCACCTGCCCTCCCCTAACTATAATCAGCGGCCACCTGATAGCCAGGTTAACCTCTTGGTTATTCATAATATTAGTCTACCTGCTGGCAAATTTGGCCTAGCTTATATTGATCAATTATTTACCAACACAATCGATGTGAGTACTAATCCAAGTTTTTTTGATTTAAAAGGCCTAAAGGTATCAGCCCACTTTATGATTAATCGCCAAGGGCTCATAACGCAATATGTTTCAACTAACGATCGTGCTTGGCATGCGGGGCAATCCCAGTTTGAGGGTAAAGTGAATTGCAATGATTTTTCTATTGGCATTGAACTAGAAGGTACTGATGATATTCCCTATACGGAAGAACAATACCATAGACTAAAGGAACTAACCCATTGCATCCAGGGACATTACCCTGATATTACAAAAGCACGCATTATCGGCCACAGTGATATTGCTCCTGAACGAAAAACGGACCCAGGTCCGGCGTTTAATTGGCAGAAATTTTTTAACTTGCTTGGTCAATCGTAGTGGATGTTAAATCGCAGGTCTTGAGATTCGTCGGTACATTTTTACTCTATGTACTAGGTTTTTCACTGGCAACAGCATCAATAGAAGACAGCAACCCTAAGGCGGGGCAATTAACCTTAAGTAAGCCGGCACAGCGTATTATTGCTTTAACGCCAGATATTGCCGAACTATTGTATGAGGTTGGCGCTGAAAAGCAGGTGGTCGGGGTGAGTATCGACACCAATTATCCAAAAAGCTTTGTCAAGCTACCTCAAGTATCAGATTTATCTCATATTAACATTGAAAAAGTGCTGATGTTAAAACCCAATCTGATTGTTGCTTGGCAAGGGGGAAACCCGCAAAGTAGCCTAGATGCATTGCACAAACTAGGTATTCCGGTATTGACGATAAACCCACAAAAAATTACTGATATTGCTCACATTATGCGGGTGCTTGGTCAGCTGACAGGAAATGACAATACAGCGAATCAACAAGCAAAAAAATTCCTTGTGCAGTATCACCATTTAAAGCAACAATACGCACATCAACGACCACGAATTAAAACGTTTATTGAAATTGGAACTAACCCATTATTCACCATTGGCAATCAGAGTATACAGGGGCAAGCGTTGACCCTATGCGGAGGGGAAAACATTTTTGCCAACCTAACAACCCCAGCCAGTGAAGTAAGTATTGAAGCTGTCCTGCAGGCAAATCCTCAGGTTATTATTACCTTAGGTGATATCAATTTAAGCTATTGGCGACGCTGGCCTTTCCTGCATGCTGTAAAAAATAATCAGCTACAATCCATTCCAGCTGACTTGCTTTCACGCAATGATATGCGCCTGTTGCGTGGCATAAAACAACTATGCCAGATTTTACAAGGCGCACGACAGGGGTTATTATCACCTGCTGATCATCAAGATAGTCATAAAAACTTTGATAAATAAAACGATTAAACTCAGTGCTTTTGTAATGGCAGCTATTGCCTTGAGCGGTTGTGCTACACAAGTTGCAAAGAACCCTGATCCCTTTAAAGCGTACAACCAAGCAGTTTTTCGCTTTAACAATGACTTTATGAATACATTTGTTCGCCCCGTTTCTGGGGTGTACCACTTAGTGACAACTCACACAATCCGCCAGGGTGTCACTAACGCATTTCATAATGTCGGCACAGTGTCTGCTATTGCCAATGATGTTCTGCAAGCTAACTTTAAATTTGCGCTTTATGATACCTTGCGCTTTATACTGAATAGTACCTTGGGACTATTCGGTTTAGTTGATGTTGCCTCTGATGCTGGCATTCCCGCCCATACGCAAAATTTTGGTTTAACGTTAGACCGCTGGGGACTAGGGCCATCACCATACTTTGTACTGCCATTTTTTGGCCCTAATACCCTAACTGGCAGCTTGGGTATGATCCCGAATTACTTCTTATCACCGACCACTTATATTGAAAGCATTCCTGAACGCAGTGCGATTTGGGGCTTGAGTCTGACCAATACCGCGTATCGTCTGATCCCTGCTGCAGATTTAATCAATGAAACGGCCATTGATCCTTATATTGCCACCCGCAATGCTTACTTACAAAGACAGAAACGACTCATATATTTGATCAAGCATGAAAAATATAGTGTTGATGGACATGTTATTGAGCAAAATAACCAGCAGTCAGATTTTTAAGTTAGTTTGATGATGGGGGCCATAATCTTACTGACTGTTTTGATTATTGTAGGTATTTATTGTTTCCGATGTCGCTTATTATGGTTATTCGTTCAATACCGTTATCAACAATTTTATACCTTGCTGAAGCCTGAGCTGACGCAACTTCCAGAACAAGCAATTATTTATAGTCAGGATAGTGATTTACGTTATGGTTGCTTGCTACAAAAATATACGCGGAAAACAATTTATTGGCATACGCAGAAGACCTATTTCTTTTGGCAGCGCCTGTTATTGCGTTTATGCCATATCCAGCCTGTTAAACAATATCGCGATGATCAATATCCTGGTATTGTACTGACTCACGACCAAGCACTCATAACGAACAAGTATGCTTCGATATTCCTGTGCCATCTATGTAATTTACAACACTTAAGACAAAGCAATTCCCGCCTGTCCCAACAGTGGTTACAGTTGAGTTTAAGACCATTCGATGAAAAGCATGATTTAACTCGTGCACTAGAAATATTGGACGTCACTGCCTGGGATAGTTATGCAGCCAAGCTGCCTAGTCTGAGTGATATGTGGTTACACCAAGCTAAGCGCGGTAAGAATCGCCTTAGCATTGCCGACAGCACAGGGGTAGAGCTATCACATCATCGTTTATTAACCGCCGTGATCACCCTCAAAAATAAGCTCAAGCCTAAGCTTCAAGGTCAACAAAATATTGGGGTATGTTTACCACCCAGTGTTGCCGCGACTAGCAGTATGTTGAGTTTATTGGCCTTAGGAAAAACATTGGTTAATCTAAATTACACGGCATCTCTTGAATCACTCGACAGCGCAATGGTGGAAGCGGCAGTCACAACCATTATTACCTCCCGTCGTTTTGTTGATACGTTAAAGAAAAAAGGTTTTGAGGTTAGTCAGGCCTTTGCCAATACCACCGTGATTTATTTGGAAGACATTAAACAAACCATGCATCAACTTGATTTACTAAAGACGCTGCTGCTAGTCAAGCTACTGCCCTATTGTTTGCTTAAAAGAGATTTGCTCACGCCCCGTCATGCCAATGATGTTGCCGCGATATTATTCAGCAGCGGTAGCGAGGGCAAGCCCAAAGGTGTCATGCTGACAGAAAAAAATATGGTGATCAATATCAAACAGGCCGCCTCAGCAATGCATGCAGTAGATTCCGATGTCTTTCTTGGGATCTTACCTATTTTCCACGCTTTTGGCCTGACCGTTGCCAGCTTACTGCCGATGACCGAAGGCTTGCCGGTTGTTTGTCATCCCGATCCACGCGATGCGACTGTTATTGGCGCACTGGCAGAAAAATATCAAGCTACTATCCTCTGCGCTACGTCGACATTTTTCCGCTTATATAGCAAAAGCCGTGGCCTAAAATCAGAGCGGTTTCGCTCATTACGCTATGTGATCGCCGGCGCAGAAAAGCTTCAATCAGAGGTTCGTGAAGCTTTTTTAGCGAAATTCGATAAAATAATTTACGAAGGGTATGGCACCACCGAACTAAGCCCGGTGGCTAGTGTTAACCGTCTCGAGAGTCAACGTCAATCGATTCCACATAAAATCGGTACGATTGGTTTCGCCCTGGCAGGCTGTGCTATGCGCATTGTTGACCCAGACACACTACAAGAATTACCAACAGGCCAAGCTGGACTCCTTGTTGTCGGTGGTGGTCATATTATGCAAGGCTATCTTAATAACCCAGACAAGACCGCTGAAGTCATTTTTGAACGCGATGGTATTCGTTTCTATCAAACAGGTGATAAAGCTAAAATTGATGCTGATGGTTTTGTTACTATTTTAGATCGTTACTCTCGTTTTGCTAAATTAGGCGGCGAAATGGTTAGTCTTAGCGCGATTGAACAGCTGATCAAACCGATGACTACTCAAGACAGTGAGATTTTAGCTACCGCAATTCCTGATGCAAAAAAAGGTGAAGTCGTCTGTTTGCTGGTTGCCGGTATGATGGATGTAAAAACGTTACAGATGACAGTGACACAATCTGATATGTTGAATTTAATGAAACCACAATGGTATCTCCCGGTTGAGCAGATTCCTAAGTTAGGGACAGGCAAAACCGATTTTGCAGCAGCGAAAAAAATAGCACTAGAATCACTATCGCATTAGACGATATAATCAATAAACACCCTACCTATGGCAGGGATGATTGATGAATAGCCAATAGTGTCATAGCCCTCACACGGATAAACGGTGAGATTACCCAAAAAAGGAAAAAGCAATGGAACTTTCACAACGCGCACAAGCAATTAAGCCCTCCCCGTCAATGCAAACAGCAGCAAAGGCAGCAGCACTTCGTGCACAGGGACGAGATATTATTGGCTTAAGTGCTGGTGAACCTGATTTCCCAACGCCAGAACACATTCAGCAAGCGGCAATCCGCGCAATGAAAGCTGGGCAGACCAAATATACATTGGTTGATGGTACAATAGATGTCAGACAAGCTGTGGTTGATAAATTTCAACGAGAAAACCATCTGCGTTATCAACTTCATGAAGTGATCGTCTCCAGTGGTGCAAAGCATAGCATTTTTAATGTGATGGCCGCGATTTTAAACCCAGGTGACGAAGTGATTATCCCCGCGCCCTATTGGGTATCTTACCCCGATGTGGCAAAAATTTTTGGTGCCGTCCCAGTTGAGGTGGTGGGTGATAAAAGTCATGCGCTTAAAATCACGCCAGAGAAGCTGGCTGCAAAGATAACACCAAAAACCAAGTTGCTGATGCTTAATTCACCATCTAACCCCTCTGGTGCTGTCTATAGTAAAAAAGAACTCCAAGATCTGGCGACTGTTTTATTACAGCACCCGCAAGTATTTATTATCTCAGATGATATCTACGAACATATTCTGTGGACTGATGAGCCGTTCTGTAATATCGTCAATGCCTGCCCTGAATTAAAAGAGCGCACCGCGGTCATCAACGGGGCATCAAAAGCGTATGCTATGACCGGTTGGCGGATTGGTTATACTGGCGCGCCAGAATATATTGTTAAAGCCATGAAGAAAATTCAGTCACAAAGCACGTCAGCCCCCTGCTCTATTTCACAAGCGGCAACTGTTGCGGCACTGAATGGCCCACAAGATTGTTTAAGTGAGATGCTGGTGGCTTTCAAAACACGCCATGATCATGTCGTCAAGCGCTTGAACGAAATCCCCGGGTTTGAGTGTGCGCCAGCATCCGGTGCATTTTACGCTTTTCCGCATATTGAAGGCGCTATGCAAGCCTTAGGCTTGCCGTCCGATGTTGCTTTCGCAGAGCATCTTTTAGATCAGGCAGAAGTTGCCATTGTTCCTGGTAGTGCCTATGGCACCCCAGGTTATCTACGTTTATCGTATGCCACAAATATTGACACCCTGGATAAAGCGCTAGATCGTATCAGCAAAGCATTACGTTAATGCGCGCGCTTTACACCCTTTTACTATGGGTTGTTCTGCCTATATTTTTTTTACGCCTATTGTCTAAAGGCCGCAATGATCCTGATTATTTACGCCACTGGCATGAGCGTTTAGGCTTTGGACGCTTTACGTGCCAACAATCAATCTGGATTCACGCGGTTTCACTGGGCGAAAGTATTGCCGCTAAGGGCTTAATTGAACACCTTTGTCAACAATACCCACAGCATGCTATTGCTGTTACCACGATGACGCCAAGTGGACGCAAGTATTTACAGCAACAGTTTACTGATTATGCTCATGTTTGTTATTTGCCCTATGATATACCCTATTTATTGCACAAGCTCATTCGGCGAATTAAGCCGACTTTATTGATCATCATGGAAACCGAGCTGTGGCCCAATTTAATCAATCAATGCCAGCAGTACGGTGCGCCAATCATTCTAGCAAATGGCCGATTATCAGCGCGCTCATTTGCGCGCTATTGCCGAATTAAGCATACCACGCAACGCATGATCCAGCAGTTAACCCATATTGCTGCTCAGGCACCCTCTGATGCCAACTATTTTCAGCAACTAGGCGCAACACCAGATCAAATCAGTATCAATGGCAGCATCAAGTTTGATATTGATATTAAACCAGCATTATTGAAACAAGCTGAGAAAATAAAGCGACCTTGGGCAGGTCGCCCTTGCTGGATCGCTGCCAGCACCCATCCCGGTGAAGAACAGGCCATATTGGATGCACATCGACAGCTATTAACACACCACCCTGATGCCATGTTACTTTTAGCGCCACGACATGTTGATCGTTCGCGTGAACTGACTGTTCTGATTTCGCAAAATGATTTTATTTTTTCCATTCGCAGTCAGGCTGAGTCCGTACACGAATATACACAAGTCTATCTGTGTGACACACATAATGAGCTGCTTGCGCTATACGCGACCTGTCCAATTGCCTTTGTCGGTGGTAGTTTGGTCAAACACGGCGGACATAACATACTGGAACCTGCCGCGGTTGGTTGTGCGTGTCTTAGTGGGCCAAATACCTTTAATTTTAAAGCAATTACTGAGGCATTTATCAATCAGCAGGCGATATCGATTGTTGCTAACGCTGAGCAACTTGCCAATCATCTGCTGACATTATTTCAACAACCTGACATTTGTCAAAAGCAAGTTGCTGCTGCACAAGCCGTCATTCAGCAAAACCGCGGCGCATTAGCTCGATTGGCCGATAGGGTGGCAGATACAATGACTTAACTGCGTAAGGCGATATTTCATATTCAGCATAGGGGCTAGTTAGGCAACGGGAGCCCCGCCACTCCCTGGAACTTCTATTTTATATGTACGTTCATAGTTATGTGTAGGGGAATAACTGAATTCGTCAATTGCTGCCTCTAAAAATTCGTCTAATCCCGTCACTTCAAAGTATTTTCCTAGTTCGTCTTTCATAATCTGCATAAACTTCTCTCGTCCGACTCTTAAGTTATCTTTATTAGAGGCGTTATCGCCGCTAATAGGTTTAAGCACAGGGATAAGGTCATTTACACCTTCAAAATATAGCACATCGCTCCAATTAAGGTTTTCTGGAAGAGGTTCTTGTTTAAATCTATTTAGTATTTTCTCCATTGCTACTTGATACCGACGAGAACCAGAATAACTGAAAGGTGGCCAAACGCTAATTGATCCAATGTTAC
>CBFIHN010000053.1:0-9629 GCA_965662575.1 Gammaproteobacteria bacterium | reverse complement strand
TAGACAAAAAATTTTATTTAAAAACCGGCAAAGCTAGTTGTCGCCACCGGCAAAGTTAGTTGACATTTGATACAGCAATCTCGGGTTGATTGCTAGGCAAGGCTTTGAGCTCTTTCTGTTCAAGCTCGGTAAAACTGCTTAATGGTTTGCAGAATGTTGAGCCATGATTCCTGTTCCCCGCCGTTTGCAAAACCCAGTGTTTTAGCTGTTTGTTAGCATCTTGTAGGTTAAGGAAATCGCGCAATGGCATGAAATTGCCTTTGATATACTTAACGCCAGACTCTACTCGACCCTTCTTTTGAGGGTCTGCAGGCGGGCATGCTGAGACGAGAAACCCATAATCTAAAGCCAGTTCCTCATAGCTGCGCTGTACCTCAGGGTCATGGTAGCAGGCCTTGGTAATCGCGCACTTGGGGTTGTCAATAATCACTTTCTTTGGCACGCCTCCAAACCAATTAAAGGCATTTTGGTGGCAGGTTAGCCAAGTCTCTATGTCTTGATGAACCACTAATTCCGCATACTGGTGACGACTAAAACACAGCGTCATAACAAAAAACCAGGTATCAACGATCTTGCCTGTTCTTAAATCTAGTAGCCTTGGTCCTTTGCCAAAGTCTACTTGGGCTGCCTCGCCAGGGCTGAAATGAAGCGGCACCGTCAGATCTGGAGGCAATTGATCTCTAATCTTTTTTACTAACCTCTGAACGCTGTTATAGGCGCCAGAAAATCCGTGGTTCCTACCTAAGTGCTGGTGGATACATTTGGCGTTAAGGCCTTGCTTAACCCAGGCTTGGATCTGATCATAATAGACAGCAGCCTTGGATGTTGACAGTTTGGAAAATTCTCGCTTAAAGATATCTGCCAGTTTCACCTCACTCGGAATATCAACATCAGCTGATAGCCAGCCTTTGTCTTGCGCAATCAGCCTGATATCACGAATCTTCCTGCGTCCTGCCAAGCCATCGGCAGCAATCCCTCGATCGCTTTGACCTTGGCGAAGCCTGTTAATGATTACTCTATATTCAAACATCTCAATTATCCTGTTACTCATTGCAGATACGCTCCTTAGATAGAAAAATAACTAAGGAGTCTGACAACTTTTATACAAAACAGGAAATCAAAATGGCGCCATTAGGGTGGCGACAGGGTGGATCCATTAAGTGGTGACAAAGTGGCTCCATTAGGGTGGTGATTCACAGCATGCGTAACATCCATGCTATTCAGGTCAATAGCTCCAAATAAGTTGAGACGCGTCCTTGAGGCTGTAGTCTGAATTGATTTAGCCTTACCCGTTGCAATCCAGCCATGGGACAGCTTAGTTTCCATGCTTGGATGAACACCATCTCCGAATAAAATTACTGCATCATCTGGCAAATTGGCCTTTAGCTCCTCATACTGCTTCCTAAATTCAGCCTGCTTATCTTTATCTGCTTTTGCCGGAATACGTGCAGGGCTCTTATAAGAGAATCCATTGCAATGAAGCCAGTTTACCATTCCAGAGGAAGAGTATTTAACTCCGAATTGAGCCTTAACATATGAGCAGATTTGTGATGAATCTGTATACACTTTAACATTGAGGTGAGCAATTAGCTCAGCGCTTTGATCTTCGTTAAGTTTAGGCTTTGATCCGCCAGAAGCATTGGCCAACTTGGACCGCTCAACATAATCTGAAATATGCCGGGCAACAGTTTCTTCGTTTAAAAATAACACGCGAGCTATCGCTCGCTTGCTCATGCCGTCATCAGATAATAAGACCGCCTTAATCCTATCCGCTGTTTTTTGCGCACGCTCTACCTTATGCTGCAGAAGCAAAGCCTTTCTTTCGTCTGGTGTTAGGGTACATTTCATGGAAGGCATAATCTACAAAAGTAACTCCAAAATCAGGTGGTGTTTTAAATGTGTTGCTGTAGATAATTAAGCCATGTCTATTAAAAGAAATTTTCGTTTATATAAAGGCCAATTACGGTGTCATGCATAAGCTCAGATTTTGAGAAGCAGATTGACTTCCTGGTTAATCGTTTAATATGTGTTCGCAATGTTAAGAAGAATCGCTCAATTTTTTGAGTGAAGCGTTTACCGACTTTGTGTACACCAGATTCAATGGATGCACGATAACTTTTCCAATCATCGGTTTTGAAGAATCTGATACTAAAAGGTTTAAGCAGTTTCATTAGCCGTTGACAACATTCGTTAGTGCGCCTGCCAAATGTAAATGCCAATACAAGCCCTGTGTACTGGCAGAGTGCTACCCATAGCCACCGCTGATTTTTCTTGCTACCGACAAATGACCATTTCTCATCTAATTGAGAGTCAACACAGAGGATTAAGGCATTGGAGTTCTTGGGTATTTGCTTCCAATTAGCCTTTTTGATATTAATGGCCTTATTTTTTATTGTGTTAATCACTTTAACACAACTAACTTTTAGTGTTTTTGCAACATCACGGATACCACTAGCTCTAAGTGTCTGCGCTAAAATTTGTGCGTCAATCTGAGGCTTGCATCCGTTGTAAGTATAAGACTGAGATAGCAAAAAGGTCTTTGTATTACAGCTTTGATTTTAACACAAATATCGCTGCTTTCCCTCGCGTGTTTTGCCATTTTTCTTGACATCAGCTTGCTGGCAATTTGGGCAACATACTTTGATGTACGTCGCCAATTCATCATCCTCATGATCTCTTTATAGATGATCAATTTTAAACCTAGCAACACATTTAAAACACCACCCGCTTTTAATTGCTTGACAATGCCACCGCTATACTCCCAACCATACATAGACACGAATAGATGTAATTTTACTGTATAAAACGCCTTCAGCAAAACAGCCACCATCAAGACGCCCCACTTTTTGTTAAAAAATAATTTTACGATTCTTGATTTTGGCATAGTTGTAAATGCCTTCCATTGCCTGAACAAAAGAGCCATGCTTGGCCCAAAACTCAGGGTAGTCGCCTTGTTTCTTGATTAAGGCCGCGCCAATAGGCTCGCCGCTTTCTTGGTTAAAATCAATATCGATGGGTTTTTGCTCCCAAATATCGGCTATCGTCAGTTTTTTAATCGTTGGTTTCTGTTTGGTTTTAACGGGTGAATAGCGACTAGTGCTTGCGGCTAGGGTAAGTTGTTCGGGTTGCTCTAAGTGTTCGGCAAAGGCTGCGCCAAGTTCGTCTGCTTTAAGTTTTTGCTTGAGCGATTTAAGTGGTAATCCGTGTAGCTCAAACAAGAGCATGGGGTTGCCATCTAAAAGATTGGCAATTCGGTAATAGACGCCAGCAATATGTTTGCAGGGATTGGCATAATCCGGACAACTGCACGTGGCGCGGATGTCATCAAAGCGTTTCGGCAGCAGGCTAATGTTGTCGAAAGCTTTTTCGATATCATCAGGAATTTCATTGAGCATTAGTTTTGACAGCCAGCCTGGATTTTTGCAAATGCAGGCAATGATGCTTGTCCAGTCAACATTGGTTATGCGTTGAAATGTTAAAGAGACTTTGTATTTTGGCTCTTTGGTGACGCCAAAGTAGGGGTTTGCGTTGCCGCGCACCGTTGCTTCAATGTTGTTCTCATTCATAGCAAATTTTAAGATGCGATGGTCGGTGCGATAGGATTTGCCACGTGATAGGCGACCATAGTCAATAAATGCTTCTAGTGAGTTGACAAAAGCTTCGCCCCACCAGGTTTTATGTAATATCTTACTCATGATTCTGTCACCATTTCTTGTTTGAGCTTAATTAAATCAATAAAGGTTTTGGCATCCAGTTTGCTGAGCCAAGATTCATCATTGCCGACAATCATGTCGGTCACTTTTTGTTTATCTTCAAGCATTTGGTCAATGCTCTCTTCAACGGTGCCTGTAGTAATAAATTTATAGGCAAACACTGTTTTTTCTTGGCCAATGCGATAGGCTCGGTCAGTCGCCTGGTTTTCAACGGCTGGGTTCCACCAGCGGTCAAAGTGAATCACATGATTGGCACGTGTTAGGGTGATGCCAACACCACCGGCTTTGAGCGAAAGGATAAAAATACTCGGCTTTGCATCTTCGGCCTGGAATTGCTCAATCATTTTTTCTCGTTGTTTTCGTGAAGTGCCGCCGTGCAAGTAATGCGTGTGCACGCCCAAATGCTCACGCAGCATTTTGTGTAGTGAATCACAAATTTCCGTGAATTGGCTAAAGATTAGCAAGCTGTCGCCGGCATCAATAATTTCTTGGCTCATTTCAAGTAAACGCTTTAGTTTAACTGAGCGCTCAGGTGAAAACTCGCTGCCATCTTGCAAGGCTTGAGCGGGATGGTTGCAGGCTTGTTTTAAGCGCAGCAAGGATGAGATAAAAATAGCTTGCTTATTGCTTGCTTCAGTTTCATTTAATTGCTTTTCAGCGTGATCAACAATCGATTGATAAATGGAAGCTTGTTCTTTGGTGAGCTGACAGTAAACCTTTTGCTCAATTTTGTCGGGCAAATCTTTGATGATGCTTTTATCAGTTTTAAGTCGTCTTAAGATAAACGGCTCAACCATTCTCTTTAACACTCGAGCTTGAGTTTGATCGTTGTCTCTTTGTACTGGAATCTCAAAGGCTTTCTTAAAGAAAGTTTTATCGCCCAAGAATCCCGGGTTTAAAAAGTGGAACAGTGACCATAAGTCCATGAGTCGGTTTTCAATCGGGGTTCCAGTTAGGGCAATTCGTGATTCGGCATTAATGCTGCAAATGGCTTTGGTTTGCGAGGCGAGCGGATTTTTAATGTTCTGTGCTTCATCCAAAATCAAGCGGGACCAAGGCCTTGCTTGAAAGACCGATTTGTCTTTTCGTAATAAACCGTAAGAGGTAATCACCAGGTTGCTGTTATTCAGTGCATAATAGGATTCCTTTGATTGACGCTGGCTGCCATGATACACAAAGGTACTGATGCTGGGCGCAAACTTCTTAATTTCACGATCCCAGTTACCAATCACCGAAGTAGGAGCGACCAGAAGTGCCGGCTCACCCATTGGTTTACTGAGTAACAGTGAGATCATTTGCATGGTTTTACCCAAGCCCATGTCATCCGCTAGGCATGGGTGCATGCCCAGTGATTCTAAATAGGCAAGCCACGATAAACCGCGTTTTTGATAAGGGCGGAGCTTGGCCTTAAGGCCTTTGGGGTTGGGTAAAGGTTTGAGCAAATCTTTGTCGAATAATCTATTCATCATCGACTGTAACGCCTCATCCATATCAAGGTCATAATCTTGATCATTAGCGGCGATGTCGAGCAAGTCTCGGATGCTGCCAAGTTGTTGATCGTTTTCAGAGCTCTCAATTAAGTTTTGAATTCGTTGCATTTCATTTGGGTCGATTTCAATCCATTCGCCTCTAAAAAAGACGAGATCGGATTTAGATTCTAATAACGTTGCCCACTCTGATTTGCTAACCGTTTCAGCGCCAATGGCAAGTTTGTAGTCAAAGCCGACTAAGCCTTCAAATGATAAATGGCCTTTGGCACTTTCCAGCTTTTGCTGATTTCGATCTCTGGCTTTGATTTTAACTTTTGCTTTTAGGCGGCCTTTGTTGGTCCACCAGGCAGGCACTACAATGCGATAGCCACTAGCGTGTAGAGTCCAAGCGCTTTCTTTGAGAAATTCAAATGCCTCGCTTTGCGTTAAAGGGATGTTGGATTCTTTTAAATGCGTTTTAAAAATAAAATCAATTGGAGAATAGAGTCTTGCAGCATAGCCAAGCTGTAACAGCAAGCTTCGCTCCATTGAGGTGCCAAACATCTTTTGATAAAACTGGCTTTCTTTGAGTTTATTCTTTTGATAAGTCGCTAAATCAACCATGCAGGATGGATCGCTTTTTGATTGTAGTAACACCTCCAAAAACCAATCGCCGGTTTCTGATTGCGGTGAGAGCAATTTAAACACTAAGCGAAAGGGTGCGCCGCGTTGGGTATATTCAAGATTGTTGCGCCACAGTTTCCATTGTACCCACTGATCCTCAGAAATATTAAGGTTATCCTGGGCATCAAGCGCAGGCTCAATCAGGGATTCTTCAACCAGTTTGTAATACTTTTGAGCAAAGGCGGTTTGCGCGATGAATTCCGTTAAAATAACATCAGAGAAATGTTTCAGCAAACTCTCTGGCTCAACGCTAGCGCCAAGGGTAGATGCGGACAGTGGCATAGACTTTGACAGTTGGCCTAGCTTGGCATCAAAGTCATCCGAGAGCGCTTGCCATACACTATGAAATACAAAGCCACCATTTTTCTTCTCAGTAGCAAAGTCGCAGATGTATTGGTCGTGTTTAATTATTTGGCTCAGCACTTTGCCCATGGTTATCCAAAACTGGCAATCGCCTGCAAGGTGGGTTTCTTCGTCTAAGTAGTATTGACCAAAGTTCAATGCCTTAAGTAAGCCAAGCGTTGAGTTTGACTTGAAACATTCTACTGTTAATGTTTTAAAATCCACTGGCTGCGTGTCTTCCATGCCATGATAATTGGCAACCATAGATGAGGGAATAGGCTCGCCTTTGTTATTAACTGGTATTGGTAGCTTTGCCTTGCAGGGCCTAAGTACGCAATCTTTAAAATAAGCGTCAAGGATGGGCAAGGCAGTTTCATGATTTAGTGAGTGTTGATAGTTGTTTTTACTGCGCTTGGCTAAGCCTTGCGTAGACTCTACCCAAATCAAAAGCTCTCCGCTATTATCAAAAGCTTTTAGTTCTGGGCGCCAGGTTAGGTGGATTGTTTTCATAGTCAAATACTCAAAATCAAGTTTTCAGTTTAAGCGGCTTATCTTTAAAGGTTCAGCCGCAATCTAAACAACAAATCCTGTACAAGCATGTAGAACCTGCCATGTTATATTTTTGGGTTCTCTTGAGCCCACTTTAAATAGTTATAAAGCGTCCTTCGAGAACCAATATCAAGAGCCTTCATAATTTCAGCGGTTGTCATTTCTTCTTGGTCGTATAGTTTGCGCGCAGCTCTAGCTTTCCTTTGCGCCGCCTCAGATAGCCCTTTTGGCCTGCCACCTAATCGACCTCTAGCGCGCGCTGCCTTTAAACCAACCATAGTTCGCTCACGAATAAGCTCGCGCTCAAAGTCAGCAATTGCACCAAAAATGTGGAAAATTAGTTTGCCACTTGCTGATTTAGTATTAACTGCATCCGTGATAGAAACTAAATTCGCTTCTTTTTCATTAACAACTTCAACCAGCTCAATCAAATGCTTTAATGAGCGCCCCAACCTATCAAGACGATAAACGAGTAACGTATCGTCTTTTCTCAATTTTTCTATTAAACCCTGAAGTTTTGGCCGGTCTGTTTTGGCACCACTGGCTTTTTCAATAATTAACTCATCATACCCATGTTTTTTTAATTCCAGAACTTGGCTATCAGTGTTTTGATCCTGCGTAGAAACTCTAACATAAGCAAAAATCATTCTTTATCTCCAAGGCCAAATCCTAATAATTTAGCCTCTCGCTGGATCTCTATAGCCAGCTCTTCTTCTGTGGGCAAATAAGAGAAATACTTAGAGGCAAATACTTGCTTGCTGTCAGCAAGAATCGAATACTTCGCTATCGCTTTGCTTTTCTTACTACAGAGTATTAGACCAACAGTTGGGTTGTCTAACTCACCCTTTTTCTGGTCATCATAAATCCTCACATAGGTATCCATCTGACCAACATCTTGATGAGTTAGTTCATTTAGTTTTATATCAATTAAGACAAAACACTTTAATATGTAATTGTAAAATACCAAATCAATGGCAAAATCTTGGCCATCTGTCTTAATCCTCTGCTGGCGTTCAACAAAAGCAAATCCTTTGCCTAGCTCTAATAAAAACTCTTGTAAATTGGTTAGCAGAGCCTCTTCAATATCTGTTTCAAGAACACCAGTGTTTGGAATATTTAAGAATTCCAATAAATACGGATCCCTTAAATAATGCTTTGGATCCAGACTTAGTTTTTTAGTCTTCTCTTGTGCCTCCTCCACCACTGCCTCTTTGTCACGACTTGCAAGTAGGCGCTCATAATATAGTTTGTTAATTTGCCTCTCTAAAGCTCGAACGCTCCAACTATTTGATATGGTTTCGGCTTCGTACCAATCCCTCGCTGCTTTGTTTGTAAGACGTAAAAGTGCGCGATAATGACTCCAACTCAATTCGGGCGACAGCGTGTCACGATTTGGGTAAGTCAAGTAAATCTTACGCATTCTCCTAATGTTTGTTATATCAAACCCTTTACCAAACTCACCACATAAAGCTGCTGATAATTTTTCCAACTGGTGGCTACCATACTCGGAACGCTCTGCACCCTTTTGCTCATCTTCAACTATTAACCGCCCAATACTCCAATAAGTATGAATCATGGCGTGATTAACAGCCTGATAAACTTTATTACGACTTTCTGACAGTAGCTCTCTAATATTTTCAAGAAGAGAGCTATTGATTAAGTTGCTGCCCATACAATCCACCAAAACCAATTTATACCCAAATCCCATTTATTTTGAATTTAGGATATCTTAAATATGTAGATGGGATATTTTTACACTCTTACTCCCCTGAGTCAATACGGCCTCAAACCCCATAAACAAAAGAACTAATTGGAATTCTCTGTAAAACCCAATACTCTTCTCAACTAAGTATAAAAGCAAGTACAGAAAAATGATCGTTTCAAGATACACCGACCAGGATGGTTTTTGAGCATTCCGCCACCATAGCTCAATTCCCTAAATTGAGGTAAAATACGGTCAACATTCAAACATCGTACTCAACATTATGCCTGCCAATCGATTAGCCTTGAAGCGTGACCTTTACAACATAAAACAGACTGCCCACAATGTTGATAGACTGAAAGAAACTATCTCTAAGTATACAAATGACAGCAACAAGATTGATGAAATTCAGAAATACCTCAACTCTATTGCAAAAAAGGTTTCTAAAAAAATTATCGACATGCCGTTAGGCCATGAATACAAAGGGACATTCTATATTAGGAAGCCCTATACCGTCCCCACAACCAGTATTAAAGTGGTTGGTGCTGCCTACATGCGTGAAGACTTAGTCTCTTGGAGCATTGAAGCTAAAGATGAGTCCCTCAATCTATACGGGTATTACCGTGATATCTTCAAAGACCCAGATCTCACTCAACCCATTTCAAGAGAGGAAGCGAAGCCCGTTTTTGATGACGAAACGTAAAACCTCGCTGGAAGTGTAATTTAGTTGTCGCCTTTTTATGCAGCTTTAGTCATAGCGCCAAGCACTTTTCTTTGCCAATTTTCATTCCATTCATTACTTGCAACATAGCACCTAATCTGTAGCAGGGGATGCACTCCCTCTCTCGTCCATCTCATGTGTTGACGTCCTTTGCACCTTTTATTGATCAAACTCTCTACCGTTGATTCAGCAAGGTGGCTGGTAAAAGTAAGCCCCTTATTTTTACGATCTTCGTAGCACACAATGTAATCTTTATTATTATCAATATAAGTCATCAGTTTCTCGAGTTTAACTGAGGTTTTTTCACGATTAACCTCTTGCTTAATTGCTTTCAATTTTTTTAATGCCTCGTCAGGCTTACCATGCCACAGAGACCATTTGGCCCCATGATAGTCTTCCTTAAAATCATCGGGAATTGCAACGTTCTTAAATTTCATAGCAATATGAAA
>CBFIHN010000052.1:0-10129 GCA_965662575.1 Gammaproteobacteria bacterium | reverse complement strand
TAGGCCACGGCTTGGTCATTATCCAAGTTAATTAATGTTACTGTTGCGGCAAAGACCACTTTGCCATCATTTTCTACCTGGCTTAAATCGACTATTTGCAGGGTATTGACTTTTGCCTCTAGTTCCGTAATTCGACCTTCAACAAAACCTTGCTGTTCACGAGCGGCATGATACTCGGCATTTTCTTTTAAATCGCCATGGGCACGAGCTTCGGCAATCGCATTAATGACTTTAGGGCGCTCAACAGTTTTGAGCAGTTCAAGTTCTTCTTGCATGGCTTGTGCGCCGTATACGGTGGCAGGTGTGCGTTGCATTTAGGCAGTCCTTAAAATGTGGGTAAACGATGACCACCGAGTAGGTGGTAGTGCAAGTGAGGTATTTCTTGGCCTCCACCTTCGCCTGTGTTGATGATGGTGCGAAATCCGTTGTCAAGTCCACATAGTTTGGCGATATCTTTCAGTTGCGTTGTTAATTCGCCCAGTAACTCAGCATCTTCAGCGTGTAAATGGGCTAGGCTAGTCAGGTGCTTTTTAGGGATGACTAAAATGTGCGTATCACACTTCGGGGCAACATCTTCAAAAGCAAGAATTAGCTCGCTTTCAAACACTGGCTTGCAGGGAATCTCTTGAGCAACAATTTGACAGAATAGACAATTATTCATTGGCTTAAAACCACCTTGCAATATGGTCACTCAAGCGGCGCCAGAAACCACCAGTTGGGTTATTTTCCAATGCAACGGCAGGCGTTGTTTCAATCAAAGTGTTACCTAGTTTGACTTCAACTGTGCCAACTACTTGGCCTTTTTTAATCGGTGCTTCGATCGCTTTGTTCATCATTAAATTTGCACTGAGTTTCTTGCCACTATGAGCTGGAATGGTCACATTCAGCGCCTGGTTGATACCAACACGTAGTCGTTTGTTCTGACCAAAATACATACGAACCTTTTCAAGCTGAGTATTTTTTGGGTAAAGCAGCACATTCTTAAAGAAACGGAAGCCATAAGTCAGCAGGGCTTTGCTATCTTGCGCACTCGCTTGGTCTGATGGGGCGCCCATGACAACACCAATCAGACGCATGGGGTTGTGGGGCTGTTTGGCTGTGCTAACTAATGAAAAGCCTGCGCTAGCCGTTGAGCCGGTTTTTAAGCCATCCGCATCAGGGTAAATAAATAATAATTTATTGAAGTTATACTGTTTGATGCCATTGTAACGATAAGATTTTTGTCCAAACCAAGATAAGTATTGAGGATAGTCATGTACAATGGCATGGGCTAAGAGAGCCATATCATAAGCGCTGCTGTAATGCGCTGGCGCAGGTAAGCCCATCACATCAGTAAAGTGTGTATTGGTCATCTGCAGACGGTGTGCTTGTTGGTTCATCATGTCAACAAAAGCACTTTGCGTTCCAGCGATATAGGTCGCTAAGGTCACGGCAGCATCGTTACCAGAATCCACGATAATTCCTGGAATTAATTGCTGAATAGTGACCTGAGAACCTGGCTTTAAAAACATTCGGGAACCACCCGTGGCCCAAGCCACTTTTGGCACTAAGATCTTGTCGGATAGTTTTATCGAGCCATTGGCTAAATTTTGTTGTGTAATATACAACAACATCAGCTTGGTTAAACTCGCTGGTGGCAAACGTTTATTAGCATTATAGGCGAGTAAGATTTTCCCCGTATTTGCCGACATTAAAATATAACTGCGCACATTGAGCATGGGTTGGCTTGGAATGATATCGGGCCATTGATTTGCCAGGGGTGTTATTGTTGGGTCTTTAAAATTAGCTGGCTTGGGTAATACCTGCTCCGCCACCGGAACATTGGCATTGACATCAACAGAGCCATACTGATTCAAGGGTGGTTTAGCATTGGCTAACGTGATTTTGGGTAAATTAGCATCCAATAGTGCGGCAGCTTGGTGCGTCGATAACGCTTTTGGCTGAGGTTGCTCAGCTTGAGCGCCATAGGCAAGTGATAGGCTAGTGCTAAGTGCGAAGGTAAGAGCGAGTGTGCGAAATAGCATGGCAGAATTGTTTGGTGAATAACAGCACTATTGTGGCATGAACATGATCAAAATAACAGTTCGGATAAAATATTTTTCAGCGCATGAACACTGTTTGCTGTATGCTTTGCTTTAGCAATAACGTCAGGTCGTGTTATGTGCTGTGTATAAGCGATAAAGTGATCACATAATCCTTGCGCATAAAGTGCAAAATCAGTCATGCCATCACCAATAACGACGCTTGGTTTGTCCCAGTGTTGTGACAGTGTTATTGCACCAGCGACTTTTGATTCACTAAAGGCATCATTCTGATTGATGCCAATATAGTCGCCTTGATGAGACCACTGTAACTTAACGCCATGGATATGAGTGGGTTCAATACCAAGTGGCCTGCACAGAGCTTCTAGTACTTCTTGCAACCCGCCACTGATCACCCAAACAGCATGTCGTTGTTTCAGTCTTGTAATAAGCTCACGCATGCCGGGCGTTAGTAATGTTGTTGCATGAACAACAAAGTCTTGGATTTGCTGTTGTGTCGGCGCAGCGAGTGCTAAACGTTTTTTCAGTGAACTGGCAAAACTGATTTTCCCTGCCATACCTTGGTCAGTCAATTGTTTCAGTTGTTGATATTTCTCAGGTGTTTCGATGAGTTGTTGTTGTAGAATTAATTCAAGGCTTTCGTCACTAATGAGTGTCGAGTCAAAATCAAAAACAATGGTGCCCATCTTCTCATCCTTATATTCTCAGCTTGCGCGGACAAGTATTTTTTCACAGTTTTAGGCGCTTTAACAACCAAAGAGCGAATCTTGAGGCCAGTACTTGAGTCCCGCAGGTGTTGGTGAGTTACCTTCTTACTTGATGACTAACTAATGTGTAACATCAGCGATTTAGTTTACCTTTCTGCCAATGATATGTTTATAAAAGTTGGGGGTTTTTAGTGCACTGCCATGATTGTAATAATTGATCCAATGTCGGAACAACGGTTGGCAGTGCTTTAATACAGCAGTGTTCTCCCATTGCCGCCTATGTATCGCCATTAATAACCACCCGGGATAAGTGTGTCCCCGGCTTGTTACTGTGGTTTTAATGGGCGCATGTTCTGGAATAAGTTGGTAAAAGCAATCGGTTTCAATGGGCTCTCCTCGCTGGTCGTGACTGAGATCCGGCGCAAGCCCAAGGCTATTGAATAGCTGCCATTCAAAACGCCGCAGCAACAATGAGAGAGATTGGTGGTTTAAGTGCATTAAGGTCTGCTGATAGCATTGAAATAGACGATAATGAGGTTCATTAGGCACTAAAAACTTTAACAACAATTCATTGAGGTAGAGGCCTGCTAACATTGGTTTCTGTTTCAACTTATCGCTGGGATGAATTAGTTCTGCTGATTTAAGTCTGAGCAAATCACCCTGACCATAGAGTTCAACCCTCAGTGGTAAAAAAGCCTGTAACAACCCTTGAGTGGTTGATTTCGATCGTTTGGCGCCTTTAGCAATCGCACTGATCAAACCACGTTGATGACTAAACAAACGCAAGATAGCGCTACTGTTTTGATAAGGGTGCTGATGCAAAATGTAAACGGATTCCATTGGCTTAGCTGTACTTTTTCACTGGCGAAAAACTGCGTCGATGAATATCTGTCACCCCCAGTGCTTGTAAAGCGCTCAGGTGTTGTTTGGTTGGATAACCGTTGTGTTTCTCTAATCCATAACCAGGGTGTTTTTTTGCCAGATCTTGCATCAAGCGATCGCGCGTGACTTTAGCAATAATCGATGCCGCTGAGATTTGATAAATCTTACGGTCCCCCTGAATAATGGCCTTGCAGGGATAGGGCAGTGCAGGACAGAATTGGCCATCAATTTGCACTTGGTCTGGCTGGGTTGGTAGGGTTAATACCGCGCGTTTCATTGCTAATAGGCTGGCTTGTAGAATATTGATTCGGTCAATTTCTTCAACCGAGGCACTGCCTATACTGATTGCTCTAGCTTGTTGTTGAATTTGTTCAAATAAAATTTCACGGCGTTTACTGGTCAGTTTTTTTGAATCAGTGAGTCCCTCGATCGGTTTATCTAAAATCACCGCAGCTGCAACAACTGGCCCAGCTAATGGTCCACGACCAACCTCATCTACCCCTGCGATTAGCATGTGGATATTGATATTTTGTGCCCAACTACATCGCTGATCAATGATTGCACTGCCTCAAAGGCCAGTGCATCAGCATCCTGCTTTAAGTGGTGATGCATGGCAATAAACTCTTTTTGTACATCGGATGAGTCGTCCAAGCTGCTCATCAATGCAATGGCTAATGACTCTGCGCGCGCATTTTTTTGGATAAATTCAGGGACTAAATACTTGCCTGCCAGAATATTCGGTAAAGCAATAAATTTTATGGTAATTAAATATTTAACAATATGATAAGTCAGCCATGAACAACGATAGGCAACAACCATGGGTTTTTTCCAAAGCATGGCTTCCAGTGTGGCAGTGCCTGACGCAAGTAAAATTGTATTTGCGGCAGCCATTGCTTCCTGAGATTGGCCCATTAATAAGGTAATCGGTAGTGTGTCGATGTCTGTCTTGTAGGCCTTCATATCCTCCATTAACTTGGGTTTGGCCAACGGAAGTAAAAATTTTAATGTCGGGTTGTATTGTAAACACCGTTTCACTGTTTGCAAGAATGTCGGTAAAAGATACTTCAATTCCTGGTGCCGACTACCTGGCAGTAGGGCAATATAGGTGCCATCAGTTTCTAGATTGAGCAGTTGACGATAGTGCCTGGTGTCCACTTGCAGCGGAATTTGATCTGCCTTGGGATGACCAACAAAAACTGCTGGGTGATGATGCTGCTGGTAGAATGCCGCTTCAAAGGGGAATAAGCATAAGACCAGGTCAGTCGCACGTTTAATTTTTTTTATACGCCATGCTTTCCAGGCCCAAACCGAGGGGCTGACATATTGTACGGTTTTGCAACCTTGCTGTTTGAGTTTATCGGCGATCTTCAAATTAAAATCTGGGGCATCAATACCAATAAAAAGATCCGGTGGATTGTGCTGCCAATGTTGTCGTAATTGGCGATACACTTGCCAAATGGCATAAAGATTTTTTAGTACTTCACTAAAACCCATGACCGACAGGACATCTAATGGAAAAAGACTCATGCAACCGGCAGCCATCATCTTGGGGCCGGCAATCCCTTCTATAATGGCATCCGGGTAAGTTTGTTTGAGTTTATCGATAAGGCCACAAGCTAGATGATCACCAGAGAGCTCTCCGGCAACAACCGCAATTCTCATCGGATAATGCCACGTGTTGAATGGCGTAAAAAGTTGGTTAGGGGTTCAATCGCTGCACAGTTTTGGCTCATAGTATGTAATTTTTCAATGGCCTCAGAAGTACGTAGGCTTTGACGATAAATCACTTTATAGGCTTGCCTGAGTTGATTAATTGTCTCGCTGGAAAAGCCTTGGCGTTTTAAGCCTTCAATATTCAAACCGCAAACCGTTGCTTTATTGCCGCCAGTAATCATGACATAGGGTGGCACATCTTTGCTGACTAAACTGGCATGCGACAGAAAACTATATTCGCCAATATGGCAGAATTGGTGGATACCACAAAAAGCACTAACAATAATATGATTCGTCATATTGACATGACCGGCAATTGCCGCACAGTTAGCAAAAATATTGTGGTCGCCAATATGGCAGTCATGCGCAATATGGACGTAGGCCATCAGCAAATTACCATGCCCAATTTTGGTGATGCCGCGATCCTGGGCAGTGCCCCGGTGGACTGTCACACTTTCACGAATGACATTAAAGTCACCAATCTCAAGATACGTTAGTTCATCCGCATATTTTTTGTCTTGTGGTGCTTCACCAACCGAAGCGAATTGGTAAATTTTATTATGCTTGCCAATCGTGGTGTGGCCATTAATGACAACGTGTGGCCCAACCCAAGTGCCACTATCAATCGAGACATGTTCACCAATAACACTATAAGCACCAATGTCAACATCATCGGCAATTTTTGCGCCTGCTGCAATGACTGCACGAGGATCAACCATCTCTATTGGTCACCTGCTTGGTAAGCCGCGATTAAATCAGCTGAGCTGGCTATTTTATCACCTACTTTCACTTCACAGGATGCCTTCCAGATATTTTTGCGTGATTTACCCAGTGTGCTTTCAATGATTAATTGATCGCCAGGAACAACCGGTTGGCGAAAACGAGCATTATCAATACCCGCAAATAAAAATAATTCATTACCAGTGAGCGTTATTTCGTCATGTTGCAAACTTTTAAAGGCAAGTAGCGCAACTGACTGTGCCATTGCTTCTAGCATCAGAACACCTGGCATAACCGGCGTGCCAGGAAAATGTCCTTGAAAGAATGGCTCGTTAAAGGTGACATTCTTTAATACTTTGATGGAATGATGAGGATTGAATTCAATAATACGATCGACCAACAAAAAAGGGTAGCGGTGTGGCATTAGCTTGAGAATTTCTTGGAACTCAGTCATTGGTTACCTTTTATCTAATTGTTGAACTCGCTTATCTAATTGGCGGAGTTTTTTTGCCATCGCATCCAACTGTTGGAACCTGGCCACATTGCGGTGCCAAGTTTGGCGTTTGCGCGCCGGAATACCGGATGAGTATGCCCCGGGCTCTAAAATATGATGAGTGATCATGCTCATGCCTGTGATATGGACATGGTCAGCAATGCGAATGTGTCCGGTAATTGCACAAGCACCCCCAATCAGACAGTAAGCACCAATGCGAGTACTACCAGCAATACCTGTCTGCCCAGCAATAGCAGTGGCACGACCAATTTTGACATTATGCGCGATTTGGACTTGATTGTCGATTTTAACATAGTCTGCAATCTCTGTGTCGCCAAGGGTTCCTCGATCAATTGAGGTATTTGCACCAATTTCAACATGGTCGCCGATCACAACATTGCCAATTTGTAAAATCTTTACCCAACTGTGCGTGTCACGATCAAAAGCATTACCAAATCCATCACTACCAATTGTGCTATTGCTATGTATTTCACAGTGCTTTCCGAGTGACGTTCGGTGATAGATCACGACATTTGGCCACAATTTACTCTGTGCTCCAATGGTGCAGTGATCCATGATGATACAGCCATCACCAATGATGGCTCCATCGCCAATGATGACCCCATCACCAATAGTGACTCGATTGCCCACCGTCGCTGTTTTAGCAATTGTCGCTGTTTTTGCGATGATCGCTGTTTCAGCAACACGGGGATTCAGCGGTTTCTGCGCATAAATTAACTGGCTGACTTTCGCTAAACCAAGATAAGGGTCCTCAACAAGTATCGCTGGTTGCTGACAATGAGCAAGGTGTTGTTCATTGATCATCACTGCAGCAGCTTGTGTATGAGGCAATTGCTTGAGATATTTTTTGTCATTGAGAAAACTCAATGAATGAGCACCAGCTGAGTCGAGTGGGCTTATTTCTTTTATCACAACTTTACCGGGGGTCTCACAACCAATAATCGTTGCACCAAGGTAATCGGCAATATCAGACAGTGTGTAGAGGGTATTCATGCGGTACTCGCAAAAAAGCCCAAGCAGAGCCTGGGCTTGATAACGGTTTAGAAATAAAAAAGATTATTTCATTTTAGCCAGTACAAGATCGGTAATATCGTGTGCTTGACCAAAATAAGGAACAGATTGCGCATTGAGCACTAAATCATAATGATGCTGTTTAGCAACTGATTTAACTGCTTTTTTTGCTGCCTTACTGAAGCTTTCAAGTACGGCTAACTTATCTTTTTGTAAATCTTTTAAATAGGTTTGATAATGATCTTGATAAGTTTCTTGATCATGCTCTATTTTTTGTGTATGTGACTGGAGTTCTTTCTTACTATAAGTTGCTTTATTTTTCTTGAAATTACCTAGCTCAACTTTTAGCTTCTTAACTTCTGCTTTGATTTGAGATAATTGTTTACCTAAAGTCATTTTATCTTGATTAAAAGCTTTTTCACCTTGTGGTGCGCTTTTAAATAGTTTTTGAAAGTCGACAATGCCAATGTGATTTGCTTCGACATGTGTTGCTGCAAAGCTAACAGACGTGCTAAGTGCTAATGCTGAGGCCAAAGCCAAAGACTGCTTGATCATAAAATATCTCTCCTAAAATATAAACTAAAAATTACCACCCAAGGTAAAGTTAAACATCTCGGTATCATCACCGGGTTTTTTATTGAGTGGCTTGGCGATACTAAAAGCCAACGGGCCAAGAGGTGATCGCCATTGTAATGAGACTCCAGTTGAGTAACGCAAATTGTTAAAATTTGGTTTCTGTGGTGAAGTCACACCATCCGCTGTGTATATTGTATCACTTTTATAAGTTTGGTAAACATTGCCCATATCAACAAAGACACCTGCGCGCAAATTGGGGTTTTGATGAGTGAAGGGGACAGGGAAATAGAGGTTGGTACTAGCAGAGACACTTAAATTGCCACCAATTGATTGCCCTTGTGCTTCTGTGCCAGCAGTTGTGCAAGTGCCATCACTAACACCTTGAGCTGTGCAAACTACCGTGTCTTTTGGACCAAGACTGCCTGATGAAAACCCACGGACAGATCCCCAGCCACCGGCAAAAAAGTTGTTAAAAAAGGGTAAGTGTTTGGTACTGGCATAACCACCACCATAACCAGCGAAAGTGTTAAATGACAAAGTGTACGTATTATTAATAGGGTGGTACCAGGTGCCTTGCGCACTAATTTTATACCATTTTAACGTACTGGCCGGCGAGGCAATATCGGCATTAACACTAGCCGTGTACCCCGCTGTTGCGAATATCGCTCGGTTTAGTGTATTGCGACTCCAGCCAAGATTTAGGCTTAAGGTATTATAATCATTGCGCCCGTTCTGTTTGGCGATAAAGCCATTGACAGTCTTTGAGGTCCCACCAGAAGGCTGCTCGAGTTTGGTGTTATCAATCCCTGGCCCAATATTAAAAGAGTCATTATTGTTGAGTGGAATAGCATAATTAAGCGTTGCACCATACGAGTTAGTTGAGTAGTTAGCCAAATCTCGGTTGCTGTTATCGATATTGGTTAAATAAAATCCAACAGTTTGGCTGACACCACTTAACGTGAAAAACGGCTCGGTGAAGCTAAGGTTTAGTGTTTTATAGGGTTTACTTAATTGTGTGCTGATATTAAAAGTGTTACCAGTACCAAACATATTGGGCATACCCAGATTAGCACCGACCAAAAATTTATCTAGCTCAGAATATCCTAGGCTAAAACTAATTTGATTAGAGACATTGTTTTCTAGCACATGATAGTTAATATCCACTTGGTTGTTACTACCAGGGACTGGCTTGGTTTGGGCGTCTACATTGCTAATAAAACTGTAATAACGCAAAATACGCTGTTTAGACTCATCAATTTTACCTAGGTCATATTGGCTGCCAGCAACATACCGCATTTGTTCACGCAATGTGCGGTCGTCAGTGACACTGTTGCCACTGAAGGTGATATTTTTCACATAGACTTGACGGCCGGGGTTGATGTAGAACGCCAGATTGACTGTATCAGTTTTATCATCAATTGTTGGCACTGGCTTAATACTTGCGAAAGCATAGCCATGGTCACCCAGTAGTTGGATCATTTTTTGATTACTTGCTAATACCTCAGCACGAGAGAAAATTTGTCCAGGTTGAATTGACAGCCGTTGCTCAAAACGTTGCTTATCAAATGGCAAATGACCTTTGATTTGTATTTTCCTGATACGATATTGTTTGCCTTCATGGATATTAATGGTCAGAAAGGTCTTGCGTCGTGCTTTGGATAATGAAACCTGAGTAGATGATACATAAAAGCGCAAATACCCACGGTCAAGATAAAAATTTCTGAGCGCTTGTAATGAGTCATTGAGTTTTTGTTGTGAGTATTGATCATTACCGGTGATAAAGGAGAATAGATGAGGAGTTGATAGGTCAAGCTGCTTCAATAACAAATCTTGTGAAAAGGCTCGATTACCAACAAGGGTAATCCGATTAATCTTGGCATAGACGCCCTCAGAAATTTGGATAGTAATACTGACGCGATTACGCGACAGCTTTTTGATTTTTGGTGTAATCTCGACGGTATACT
>CBFIHN010000051.1:0-10180 GCA_965662575.1 Gammaproteobacteria bacterium | reverse complement strand
AAAGCAGAAACCGCCATGCAGGTTTTAGAAGATGGGCTTGAAAATGCACTAACTGTTCTGCAATTACCAAAAGCCTATCGACAACGGTTAAGAACAACCAACATGCCGGAGCGCGTTAATGAAGAAATTAGACGCCGACAGCGGGTTATTAGAATTTTTCCCAATACCGATGCTGCTTTGCGCTTAATCGGCGCGCTACTTGCGGATATTCATGATGATTGGCGCATGGGCAATCGATATTTTGATATGACTGAGTATCACGACTGGAAAAAGGAACTTGAGGAGGAGAATAAGAAAAATAAGGTGGTCACTATCGCCTAGAATAATAACTTTGGAGATGAAAATTTACAGCACTTTTTGGACTTGATCAAATTACTAATTTTAACATAGTCATCGATGGTTAAGTTTTCAGCGCGAAGATTTGGTGCCAGTTCGAATTGTGTCAGTTGCTCTTGCGTTATTAATGTTTTTAAGCTATTTGCTATGGTTTTTCGTCGCTGATTAAATGCTTGTTGAACAACCTGCTTAAATAAAGCTAGTGGGGCAGTTAAAGGCGTTGTTGCTGCTCGCGGTTTTAGGCGAACAACCATCGAGTCCACTTTTGGTTGGGGTATGAAAGCATGAGGTGGTACAAAGAGCAAAGGTTCAATATCACAAAAATATTGGCTGATCACACTCAAGCGGCCATAGCTTTTTGTGTTTGGCTTTGCCGCGAGTCGTTCAACGACTTCCTTTTGCAGCATAAAATGCATGTCATCAATATGGTTATATATTTTGAGTAGTTTGATAATAAGTGGTGTAGAAATATTGTAAGGTAGATTGCCGACAAGGCGTAGTTTTCGCTGCTTTTTCAATAAAGACTCAAAATCAAATGTTAAGACATCTGCAAGATGGCAATGAACCTTTGGATTTTCTTGCCATGGTTGAATTAAGTCTTTGTCTATCTCGATAACATGCAATGAGTCACAGTGCTTCAGTAGTTGTGTTGTCAATGCGCCATGACCAGGGCCTATTTCAACCATTTGTTGCCCAGGTTGCACTGCGATAGTGGCCATAATTTGGGCAATAATACCTTGATGGATTAAAAAATTTTGCCCAAAGTGCTTTTTGGCTTTAATCATCACTAGGGTTGAGCTTTGGATCGAGAATCTTAATATAGGATTCTCCCATGATTTTAATGCGCCAAGTCTGTAGTGCTTCTGCTGCGCGTTGCTGAAATAGGGTTTGCCGGGCTTGTTGTTCGAGGTATTGTTTCGTGTTGTCGTGCTTGCGTTTGCCTAATAGTTTGATAAGGTACCAAGATTGACCAATGACGATTGGTTTGCTAATCGCGTTAACTGGCATAGTGCTAATAGCTTTTGCCAGAGGCTGTGGTAGATCCTCAGAGGTAAGCCAACCTAAATCATCATTGCCGTTGTCTTGCGAGTAGCGTTTAGCCAGTGCGGTGAAATTCTGTCCGTTGGCTAAGCCTTCTTTAATTTGTTTGAGAATACTGTGGGCTTTTGTTGCTGAGAGAATCGGACTGGTCTTGATGAAAATTTGTTGAATATGAAATTGTTCAACATAGTGTTTGTGCTTTGTTGGACTGCGTTTTTTCAGTAGTTTTAAGATGTGGAATCCAGTATTGTTTTCAATAGGGCCGACCACATCACCTGGGCTCATGGATAAAATCGGTTTTTCAAAGACAGTTGGTAGCTGGTTGGCTGTAGACCAGGGAATCACACCACCATGCATGGCGTCGTCACTTTGCGAGTAGGTGATGGCGGCTTTTTTGAATGAAAGTCCGGCTTTAATTTTTTTGACCAATTGCTCAGCGCGTTTTTTGACTTTCTCAATGTTTTTAGCGGTGGGATTATCCGGTAGGGCCAGTAAAATGTGTGCAACCTGATATTGCGTATCTGGATTTTTCAGTTGTGCGCGTGTTTTTAGAAAATTAGAAACCTCCTCTGGTGTGATCAAAATACTCCCAGCAACTGCCTGTTGTTCGAGCTTATGAATAATAATTTGGCGTTTAATTTGTGCCTGGTAAGCGGCTAAGCTTTCGCTATGTTCTGAGAGTTTTTGCTTAAGCATGGAGACAGTCATTTGGTTTCTCTCTGCAATACTAGCTATTGCTTGCTCTACTTCTTGGTTTGAGGCAGTGATATGATTGGTTTGTGCTAACTGTGTGGCGATGCTTTGAAAAATCAATTGCTGCAGCACCTGAATCTTTAATGCATCTTCATCTGGTGTTGGTAATTTTGATGTTTGTAATGTTGCCATTGCGATTTTGAGTGCCTGGTCAAGCTGATGACTGGTGATAACGTCATTATTGACTATGGCAATGGTTTGATTGATCACTTTTCCTGTGGCCATCGCCGTGATTGATATGGTGAGTAAAAAAAGGCAAAGCAGTCGTTTTTTCATAGTGCTAAAATCCTGATTGTTGTGGGTTATAGCCAGGAACTTGGGAGACTAGTCCGGATATTTGGTTTGGATTTGTGCCGCCAAGTCCTTTGAGCTGAAATTGTAGCATAATTGAGTTGGTGCCAGGTCCATCTAAGTTTTGTGGATTGTCTGGGTCCTCAGATTTAATGTAGTGCTGCATAAATACACGAATTGCCCAGCAACAAGAGTCATATTGTAGTCCGCCAAAGGTATCGATGGTTCGTGATAGGTTAAGTGAATAATTCCATTTGCCAATAATGCTCCATTTCGGGGTTAATTGCCAGAGTATGGATGTGGTGAGTTGTGATAATTTGGGCGGTTTTGTGCCATCAAGAATTTCTTGTCTGCTAAGGAGGGCGTAATCCCTTAAGTTTTCTTGATAACCGATATTAAAGATATGTCGTGGGTCGGCAATATATTGGAACTGGTAGTTTTGCAATGACAATTCATTTTTAGAGTTGCTGTAACTGCTCATGGCGCTCAGATTCCAATTGTGATTGAAATAATAGCCAAAGGAGCCAACAATGTCTGATCGGTTATTGAGGTGATCCGGATCTTCATTGTTAAGGCAGTTTGGATTATTGGGTGTATCACGGCAGAGGGATACCCGACGACTGTTGAAGTAGAAAATTTGCCCGAGACTGGCGTCCAATTTTTCTAGACCTTGTGCGTTATTAATGTGGGTTGTGAGAGCAGCTGTGATTTGATTGGCATCGCCAATGCGATCCAAGCCGCTGAAACGATTGCTGGAGAATAAGCTATCAGCGTTAAAGCTGATTAATGAGGTGTCAAATGGCGGGATATCTGATTGATTTTTATAGGGCACATACAAATAGTAAAGTCGTGGTTCTAACGTTTGTGTATAGAGTTGTTGATTGATAAAAAAGCGGCGGTCAAAATAGAGGCCAGAGTCGATGCTGACAATGGGTAAGTTCCGCCAAACTGTTTTATGAGGGTAGTTTCGGTTGGGTGTGTCTTGTGAGCGATTTTGTAGTTGGTATAGCGTGCTATCAAAGGTCAGTTGGGGTTGAATGTAGCCGAATGACCAGCGGGCTGGTAGGCTGATCGTTGGTGCGATATTAAGGCGTTGACCTTCGATAGCTTGTTCTGTGGGGCTGGTTGAAGATTTCTGAAATTCGGTAAGCTGGGTATTGAGTGAGAAGTTAATATGGTGGTAGAGATCGGGATAATTTGCCTCCAGCTTCAGTTGTGGCAGTAAGTTATAAGGGCGATTCTCGATTGTTAGGATTGGTTTGACGATTAAATAGTCTTGCATGATGCCTGAAAAGTTCCAATGTGAACCATTGTAGTTAACACTGGCACTGCGCGGCAAGATTGTCTCATCGGTGTCGGTTGAATTGTTACTACTAAAGTCGCTAATAAAATTCGGGTCGCTAATGCTGTTGTAGATTAAATGTGTTCGCCAATGCTGATTGATGATGGTTTGATTATTGAAATTGGTTGAGTGACGTGTTGACCCAATTGATTTGTCATATGGCATCCAGTTGATGGTTAATTGTCCTGAGGAGTTTTTTGTCAAGTAACGGAATATATTATTGAGATAGAGTCCATGTTTTGTGTACCAGGTGGGGGTTAATGTGTCATCGTAGTTGGGGGCTAAGTTAAAGTAATAAGGTAGGCTAAATGAAGGCCCGGCAGCACCATCTGGTGTGATGGTTGGGTATAAAAACCCGGATTTTCGCGCATTGTTGAGTGGAAAGCTAAAATAAGGGAGGTAAAAAACAGGAATGCCATAGATTGAAAAGACATTATTGAGTGATGAGCCCATCGCGGTTTTTTTATCCAAAGTAATTTGACTGGCAGAAAGTGACCAAGTATTGCCGCTAGGTGGGCAAGTTGTATAGGTGGCATCAGACAGTTGCAGCTGATGTTTGTTGATTTGTTTAATTAAGTGCGCGCTGCCATGTGCGTAGCCAGTAAAATTTTTGTCGACGGTCGTTGGGTTGGGGTGTTGCCAATCGGATTGTACTTTAACCAAGTAGTGTGCATCATTGAGCTCGGCATGATGCGCCAATAAATTAGCACGGCCAGCATTGCCTAACAGCAGTACGCCAGGTTGTCTCATTTTGACATTGCCATAGGCTTCAATGCGATCAAGGTGATGGGTTGTGGTGTTGGGGTATAGTGTGGCGTTGTCAGTATAGAGTTGTCGTCCTGGCTGGGTAATAAAGACAGGGCCTTGTAGTTTAGCGCTGCCTGATAATTGATAACTTAAATGGGCGTAATCTAGATGGACAGGGCTACTGCCAATAGGGAGGGTTTTTTTTGTGCTATTAATTAACGTCGGTTCCAGGTAATAGCCACCGCAAACAGGACATTTTCCTTCGATGTCATTGGGGGTATTCACCCATCCTAACGCGTGTTCAAGCGCTGTTTTTTTTTGCGAGTCACTCAAGTCTTTTTGGTAAACACTCAGCGGACTGTCCGTTTCTTTGCAAACCCATTTTTGATCTTTCGCTTGGCATGACCAAGCTGTGTGGAATGGGTTGCCTGGCAAAAGTTTGTTTTCCGCTAGAATTGGATTATGCAGAATCATCAGAGAGACTGCCAAACTCAATAAAAAGGCGATTCTGCAAAAAAGCATGTTGGGATAAATGTTATTGAGATGGCCATGTTGCTTAATTATATACTGATCGTGTGATTGATGACAGGGTGCTGTATCATTTTGGGTTCTATTTGGTCGTTCTAGCACTTACAGGATTATTAGGCCACTTCCGTTTACGTTGGGATAGTTTATTTCTAGTCGATATCAATGCCGATGTCTATCAAACCTTGCGTTTTGAGTATTTGTACACTTTGCCCTAATGTCATCATGCCTGATGATTGTCCAGTTTGCAGTACTGAGGTAATTTGTGCAATTTTATTTTCGCGAATGAGATTTTTTACGGCGGGTGTGTTCATCATAATTTCATGTGCGGCAACTCTGCCGCCGCCCTTACGCTTTAATAAAACTTGAGCAATGACAGCTTGTAATGACTCGGAGAGTAATGAGCGAACCATTTCTTTTTCGCCTGCAGGAAAGACATCAATGATTCGATTAATCGTTTTTGGAGCCGAGCTGGTGTGCAAGGTGGCAAACACTAAATGGCCGGTTTCAGCAGCAGTCAACGCCAAACGGATAGTGTCAATATCTCGCATTTCACCTAACAGAATGACGTCGGGATCTTCGCGCAGTGCAGCACGTAATGCGTTATTAAAGGAGCCCATACTATTTTTTAGTTCACGTTGTTGTATCAAAGATTTTGCTGAATAATGGATAAACTCGATTGGGTCTTCAAGAGTGAGAATATGCTTGGGTTTGCTTTGATTAATGTGATGAATCATCGACGCCAGAGTAGTAGTCTTCCCACTACCTGTTGGACCTGTGATTAAAACCAAACCGTTAGGTAGGTTGCAGAGTTTGCGTAATACGAATGGAAGTCCTAATTCTTCCATTGTCATCACACCCTTGGGAATAGCACGAAATACTAGGCTGGGACCTTGGTGCTGACAGAACATGTTAACGCGGAAACGTGATAACTTTGGTAATTCGTAAGCAAAATCTTTTTCAAATTCATCATCATTAACTGAGATCGACATATGTTGAAGCATCCCCTTAATATCTTGTTGGGAAAGTTGTGTTGAGTTAAGGTTTTTCAGGTCTCCATCAACACGAATAATTGGTGGATGGCCGCAAGCCAAGTGCAAGTCTGAGGCCTTGTGTTCTATCATTTGTGTCAAAAGTTGGTCGAGTTGATACATGATCTTCTCCTCTTTATGATGGGCTGCGAATCAGGCCACTGCTTGGTTCAATATCAATGCTCTCGCTACTGTTGGCATCACTTAGCGTGACGTCTGCTGTTAAGACCAGTTCAGTACCGCTGTTATCAACATAAGGTACGCCATTGTGGTCAAAAATTAAATAGTGATTGGGGATATTGCTTAGGCTCATGCTCAGGCTATTTGTTATGCTATATACTGGGCTATTGGTGGCAGGCAGATTCAAATCTGTGATACCGTTACCACTGGTGAAAGTGGTGCTACCACTGGTTGTATTAAAAGTGATGCGGACAGAAGACTCTGTGGATAGGGCGTGGTGTCTGGCAAAGCGCAGAGCTTGTGCGAGCTCATTTGCATTTGCTGTGAGTAGGGTACGTTGACCACGGAAAAAGCCAACCGAAAAGTAACTTAAAATACCGATGATAATAATCACAAGAACCAGCTGTATTAAGCCAAAACCATTCTGTTCTAATGCTGCCTTTTTAATTGCATGTTGCTTTACCATCACATTACGCTCCAATACCGATAAAAGTCTGACTGGTGCCGCTGGTATTATGTGTTACGGTGCAGGTTGCTTTTGTGCCTGAGCCAATAATAGCGTTTGAGGCGATGGTATAACCTGCTGGGAAGTCACCGGCATCTAATGCGTTGTCAATTTGATCGCAGTTATTAATTGTTAGTGCGACACCTGCTTTGCTGAGCCGATAATTCGAGGCTGCAGCAACACCTAGCGATGCAGCAACACTGTCCGTGACTTTTTGCTGGGAGTCATGACCAACATCAGCAAATTGAATGCTTAGATAGGCGGCAACTATGCCGGTAATCATAATGACCAAGACAAGCTCTATTAGGGTGAACCCGTCATCATGGGTAGGTGAATTCATGGCATTACCCTACTCAAAAAGAGACCGGCGCTAGTGCCGGTCTTGTTAGTTTATCTGTGTGCACTTAACTATGGAATATCGCCAACACACAATACGGTATCACCGACGGCAGAGGTGGCGCTACTACAGCCGCTGTCTGTATAGGTCGGCGCAATGTGGCTATTGCCATCAATAGATACTTGGATCCCTGTGGCCACAGCGGTAGATCCTGGTAACTGTGCTGCAATTTGAGTCACAGTAACATCACCAGAGTTTTCAGCAATAGCAATGGCATGAGCACTTTTGACTGCGCCACTTTGACCTTTTTTGGCTGCATCTAAAGCATCGGCAGAGAGGTCGGTGAAGCGCGGTACAACCACCGCAGCTAATATACCTAGAATGACAAGTACGATGACTAGTTCAATCTCTTCAGGTTTGATTCCTCGAAGCTTTGCTTCGTGATTTGAGGTACACTCTGATGAATGGAACAGAGTAAATATATACACAAGAGTCATAATGTAAGTGTGCTCATATATCATTTGGTTTGTCCTGCGAAGTATCGTCGGATTGTTTTTAGCAAATCCGTTGATGAGAGACTCCGTGATGTATGTTTTGAAATAGAGCTTCGTTATGAAATCAATTTTTTAGAGATCGGCGTTGACGGTGATCATGTGCATTTTTTATTGCAATCAGTGCCGATGTATAGTCCTAAAAAAATTGCACAAACAATAAAAAGCATTACTGCAAAAGAAATTTTTAAACACCATCCTGAGGTAAAAGCTAAATTATGGGGAGGAGAGTTTTGGAGTAAAGGCTATTTTATGAGCAGCGTTGGTAAGCATGGTGATGAAGAAATGCTTAAGAATTATGTGAGAAATCAAGGGGTAGATAAGAGTTATAAGTCACTACATTCGGGGCAGTTAAAGCTATTTTAGTATGTTTGGCAGCAGATACCCCGTAGCTCTGCTGCGGGGTAGTTCATTCAAGGTAAAGCCTTTTTCTGCTCTTGCTTGTTTTAGTCTTTGGGTTAAAGCATTCATCTTCATGATGCCCTCCTTAATAAGCTTTGCACTTTACCTTGAAAAGGGGTTTAAGCACGGTGCTTCAATATTTCAAGGCTTCTAGTTGTATTATAGTTTAATGTTAGTTTATTGCGCAAAAATTTTTATAAAAATATATAATATAATTATATTGATTTATTAAAAATAAAATATATCACATGATTTTTTTTGAAGATTATATTGACTTTTGATGGTTCAATGTTTAGAGAAATCTCATTGCCACTCAGGTGGGAGATGGTGTATCAAAAACTAGATTCCCACCTGAATGAGAATGAAAACCACTGATTTATTCGACCAAATTTAGATACATGATTGTGGAAGCTTTCTTACAAGCTGGCATCTTTTCTTGTAACTAACCCCTAGTGAGGTCATGAGGTAAGCACAATTTTTTGGTGTGTTTTTAGAGGCATTAATAGCCGTAGATAAGATGGTGAACCACGACCAGAACAACGCCAATGGCAATTACCGTGCCAAAAATTTGCAACAGGCTAATGCCTTTTTTGGTGGTCTTGTGAGGGTGTTGTTTTTTCATGCGTGTTGATCTCTATAGATGCGCAGTAGTATCACTGCCGGAATAGTTAAGACTATAATACCACAAGCAAAAATAAGCGGGTAATGCCAGGCGGCGCCATAATCTATTTGCTTGGGTGGGATAAAACCAATGATCATAGTGCATAAGCACGCCAATAGTGCAACAACACAGGTCATCCATTTGCCAAACTTTCCACCAGGGAGGGTAAACGGCTTGTTAATTTTATGGTGCTTATAATGGAGTTTTAGCGCAGCCAAAAACATTAAAACATACATTGCCAAATACAGTTCAGTTGATAAATCCGTCAGCAGCCAATAGATGCTGTTAACAGAAGGAGAGTTGGGAATAATTGCAAAGCCAATACAAACCAGCGATACAATAATTGCCTGTAATATTAAAACCGGTGCAGGCATGCCATGTGCATTATTTTTTGTCAGAAGTTTGGGTAAGCTACCAGTTTGTGCTGCCTGCTGTAGCCCACGTGCCGGTGAGGTAATCCAATTGACTAGTTCACCTAGAGTAGACAGGACGATTAAAAAACTGATAATCCATACCAGCCAGTTAAGATGAAAGGCAGCAAGATAATAATGTAATGCTTGAAAAATTCCAGAAATCAAACCAATTTGGTTGCTGGGAATGACGATGGCAATAGCTAGAGAACCGACCATCATGGTCATTACAATAATCATTGCTGCAGCGGTCACGCCGATGGGATAGAGTTTATGTGGGTTGCGGATATCCTTGATATGAATTGCTGCCAACTCCATGCCTAAGAATGCAGTAAAGATTGCGGTGAGTGAGACCCAGTTATTAAGATGATCAAAGTTGGGTAATAGGTTATGACTGGTGAAATGTAATTGTATTGGATGGCCTGATATCAGCCATACCGCAAGAAAAATTAGCATCACAATAAATGGTAGAACAAAACCAAATAAAGCGCAGAATGCGGCAAATGTTGCTGATAGTGAGAGATTTTTCAGTGATAATAAGGTCATTGACCAAAATGAGATTAAAATGACACAGACGACGTATATCTTGTTATGCACCCATGCTGGATGAAAGACATAGGCGAGGCCACCGGCAATAAATAATAAAATGCTTGGGAACCAAATGGTGGTATTAATCCATTGAAACCAAATGGTGATAAAGGCCCACTGCTTACCAAAAGCCTCTTTAACCCATTGGTAAATGCCATTTTTATGGCCATGATAGGACGAGAGTTCTGCAGATATTAGTGCAACAGGTAGCAGGAAGGTCAGCGCTGCAACTAAAAAAAAGAAAATTAGTTGTGTGCCAAACATCGCAGCAGATGGCATATTGCGTAAACTATCAATTGACCCAACAATAAACAAAATTAAAACAAATAGGCCGATTTTTTTGTGTGGGGAACTCTCTGACATATATGACTTTCTACTAGGCGAAAACCCGGCAATTCTAGCATATAGTCATCACCAATGAAAATGCGAATTCCCAGGTGACTAAATTTTAATAATAGTGTATTTTTCTCGTGCTATGAA
>CBFIHN010000050.1:0-10604 GCA_965662575.1 Gammaproteobacteria bacterium | reverse complement strand
ACCATCATTAATTCCTAACTGACAAGCACCTGAAAAAACAATCGGATTTGCCACACCATAGTACGCGCTGACAAATAGACGACTCCAGGCTTCCGTGGTCATGTTGCGATACTCAGTTAGCATAGCCAACCCCGGACGAAATGGTGTCAGCATATTCTTGACCCCACGGGTACCAAAGGACTCTCGGGCAAAGACACGAGCCAAGGTTTGCATCGATGATTCTTCCGCTATTTTTGGCGATTCAAAAATTGCTGTCGCATTATTTGAGCCAGCGCGAGAAAGCTGTTCACTAAAATCAGATAACGCATCACCCAAAGGCAAAAAATCCAACACGCTTGTCTCAACCAAATATAGCGCACTATCAATCCCCGCTTGCTTAGCGCTAAACCTATGCCCTTGCAGTAAACTTGCAAAGCCATCAGCAGAATACCCAAAAGTTGTGCAGCGTCACTGACGTGAGTCAAGACAACAATCACAGCAAAAAAAACAAAGCGCCGAGCGCAATAACATCAATAGGTACCCAGCGACTATGTTTGCATGCTATATTAAGCGCCACCATATCACAGAAAAATTAATCCTCCATTATGGCATTACATCATGGTGAGGCACAGACTAAGGCTGTTAACAATAGGCTCTACCTGGTGGCAACCCCGATCGGCAATTTGGCAGATATCAGTCAACGTGCCATTAACACGCTTAAACAGGTTGATGTAATCCTTGCCGAAGATACGCGCCACAGCAAACCGTTGTTACAGCACTTTGGTATTCAAACACAAGTCATTGCATTCCATGAGCATAACGAACGTGAGAAAACTGACTGGGTGATTAAGCAATTACAATCTGGAAAAAACCTAGCACTGATTAGTGACGCTGGCACCCCTCTGATTAGTGATCCTGGCTTTTATCTAGTCCGCGAACTACAGAAGCACAATTTAACTATCTGCCCTATCCCGGGTCCCTGCGCACTGACAACCGCCTTGAGTGCATCAGGCCTAGCAACCGACCGATTTTATTTTGCTGGATTTTTACCAAACAAAGCCAAAGCACGCCAACGAACGCTACTAGCACTAGCACAGAGAACAGAAACTTGTATTACCTATGAATCAGGCCACCGAATCCTAGCATGCTTGCAAGATATGGCGATCTTACTCAATGACCGACCAATTGTTCTGGCTAAAGAGCTCACTAAAAAATTTGAAACGATCAAAAGTGGCAGCGCAGAGTCACTAGCTCTATGGCTAACTGATAATCCCAGCCGACAAAAAGGTGAATTCGTTCTGTTGATTCAAGGCCATGAGCATACGCGGCAAACTAACGAGACATTTGAGCTTTCACTCAGCGATCTGCTACAATCTTTTGCAGCACATATGCCGCCGAAAGTCCTGGCCAAAATCTTGGCTGAACTCACCGGCGTTGAGAAAAAAAAGATTTACCAACAACTGATTGAGAACCCATGAGCACTACTCCCCCTGTGATTTTTACTGATGCCGCTGCCAATAAAGTCAGTGGCCTAATCCACGAAGAAGGCAATGACAACCTCAAGTTACGCGTTTATATCACTGGCGGTGGCTGCTCAGGCTTTCAGTATGGTTTCACTTTTGATGAAGAAATTGCTGACGATGATGTCCAAATTGAAAAACAGGGCGTGATGCTTCTGATTGATAGCATGAGTTACCAATACTTAAACAAAGCTGAAATCGACTATGCGAAAGATGCTCAAGGTGAGCGTTTTATTATTCGCAACCCCAATGCCAAAACCACTTGCGGTTGTGGCTCTTCATTTTCTCCGGAATAACCATGATCAACAAAGACCACAAACGCCGCCTAGCTGCTGAAGCCCATGCACTGAAGCCCGTTGTTAGACTGGGTGACAAAGGCTTCACCGAAGCCGTATTAAATGAGCTTAATATTGCATTGGATTACCATGAATTGATTAAAGTCAAAATTGCGGCTGAACGCAATGAACGCCAACAAATCACTAATGAGCTTGTCAATGCATCCAAAGCAGAACTCATTAAATCTATCGGGCAAGTGATTGTCCTCTACCGCCGCAACCCTGAAAAATACCAGCAGTAAGCTATGTTTCCATCAACACGCCCTCGCCGTTTACGGCTGACAAAAAATCTCCGCCATATGGTCCAAGAGCATCATCTTCAAACCTGCGATTTAATTGCCCCTCTTTTTGTGGTTCCAGGGCATGACATTAAAAAACCGATTGACAGCTTACCAGGCCAATATCATTTTTCAGTTGATCAAGCAGTGATCGAGGCCAAAGAAATCGCTAAATTAGGTATACCCGCGATATTGATTTTTGGTATTGCCTCGTGCAAAGGTGAAGCGCAGGCTTACAGTAACGATGGCACCACTCAACAAGCCGTATTGGCGATAAAACAAGCCTGCCCTAAACTCATCGTTATCACTGATGTGTGCCTATGTGGCCATTTAGACCATGGCCACTGTGGACCGTTGACGCAGCAAGGCCAAACCACCACGATTGATAATGATCAGACCTTAAAAATCCTCGCTAAAATTGCGGTATCCCATGCCCAGGCAGGCGCAGACATTGTGGCACCCAGCGGCATGATTGACGGAATGATTCAAACCATGCGCCACAGTTTAGACCACGCTGGTTTTAGTCACACCAGCATTCTTTCTTATGCAGTAAAATATGCGTCTAGTTTTTATGGCCCTTTTCGTGGCGCCTTTGATTCATCACCCCAACACGGTGATCGCAAGTCTTATCAAATGAATCCCGCCAACAGTCGTGAAGCGATTATTGAAGCGGAACAAGATATTGCACAAGGCGCCGATATGCTCATGGTCAAACCAGGCATGCCCTACCTCGATATTGTGTCAGCATTACGGCAAAAATTTAATCAGCCCATTGTCGCCTATCAAGTCAGTGGCGAGTATGCGATGATTCAAGCAGCTGCAGAAAAAAATTGGATCGATCAACCACGCGTCATCGAAGAATCCTTGCTCTGTTTTAAGCGTGCAGGCTGTGATTTAGTGGTGAGCTACTTTGCAAAAACTATCGCGGAGCATCGTTATGAGCGATAAAAAAACCACCCACTTTGGGTTTAAAGAAGTGCCTTGGGCAGAAAAACAAAAGTATGTTGGGGATGTGTTTCGCTCAGTTGCTAATCGCTATGACATAATGAACGATGTGATGTCGATGGGTATTCATCGCCTTTGGAAACGTAAAGCCATTGCTATCAGTGGCTTACGCCGCAAACACAAAGTCTTAGACCTAGCATCAGGCACTGGGGATTTGGCCTTAAAAATGTCGGCTATTGTCGGTAATCAAGGTCAGGTTGTTTGCAGCGACATTAATGCCGCCATGCTGCATCATGGCCGTGATCGATTAATCAATGCTGGCGCTATTGATAATATTCACTACAGCTTAATAAATGCTGAGCATATTCCTTGTGCAGACCACTATTTTGACTGCGTCACCATCAGTTTTGGTTTACGCAATGTCACGGATAAAGACCAGGCACTACGCGAAATGTGTCGTGTATTAAAACCCGGTGGTCGCGCGATCATCCTTGAATTTTCACAACCCACCGTGCCAGGCTTAGACAAAATTTATGACCAATATTCATTTAAAATTTTGCCACTGATGGGTAAATTTATTGCACAAGACGAGGCAAGCTACCGTTACTTAGCAGAATCGATTCGCCAACATCCTGATCAAACCACGCTGCAGCAAATGGCACAAAATGCTGGCTTTAGTTTCTGTGATTATCAGAATCTGAGCGGTGGTATTGTTGCGATTCATAAGGCGATTAAATAATGCTGACGCTAACAGCTAGTTTCATTGAAAAAGCACTCAATCAATCACTCAAGCAGCTTGAAAACCAAGAACGACTGCTCGCCCCCCTGGCAGGGAAAAGCCTTCAGGTTATGGTGAGTGATTTCAATCTTAGCTGTTATTTATTCATCACCAACACACAATGTCAGTTTTATTTTAATAGCGACCTTGACGCAGATTGTACATTACATGCGCCACTAAGAGAGCTCATTCGTTTAAGCCTATCGACTACACCGCAAGCAATTTTGGGTGCTGATGATGTCGAGATTGCCGGTGATATTCAAATTTTACAATCGATACAAGCTCTGATTGGCCATCTTGGCACAGCATTTGAACAACAACTGGCCACTTCATTGACTTTAGCCCCCCTATACTCAGGCTACTCATTGATTAAAACCGTCGGACAGAAGCACTGTCAGAATGTCAAAATAACAGGCAAAGAGATTAGGAATTATTTACAAACCAGCGAATTTGGCCTCGTACAACGCGAAGAAGTTGACGAGTTTATTCAACATAACCAGCAACTGCGTCAAGATATCGAACGACTTGAAGCGCGTTTAAAAGCTGCCACTCCACCCAGGAACTCATCATGACCAGCGATCAAATGAAACAGTGCGCAGCACAGGCGGCAATTGACTATATTCAAGCCGATATGGTCGTGGGTGTTGGTACCGGCAGCACGGTTAAATACTTTATTGAAGCACTCGCAACCATTAAGCATAAAGTTGAGGTGACGGTCTCAAGCTCAGAACAAAGCAGCAAACAACTCAGAGCACTGGGCTTTGAAGTTTGCCAACCACATGAAGTCTCAGGTATTGATCTTTACGTCGATGGCGCCGATGAAATTAATCCGTACAAACAAATGATTAAAGGTGGCGGTGCGGCACTGACTCGGGAAAAAGTCTTAGCCGCACAAGCACAAACATTTATCTGTATTGCTGATGAAAGCAAGCAGGTTAACGTGCTTGGCCAGTTTCCGCTACCAGTCGAAGTTATCCCCATGGCACGCAGTTATGTTGCACGCGAACTCATCAAACTTGGTGGCCAACCTATTTATCGTCAAGGCTGCATCACCGACAACGGTCATTCTATCTTAGATGTACACAATCTCAACATAACCGACCCGCTGCATTTAGAAACCACCATCAATCAAATAACCGGCGTTGTCACTAACGGCATTTTTGCCCACCGCCCCGCTGATATGGCGTTGATATCTACTCAAGATGGTCGCATCAAAATCAGTGGCTGTATTTAATTAAATGAAAAACTGCTTATTTATTGTTGGCAGATAGGTAGAGTCTCCATCGGTGATCTCGAGCACCCCCCCTGGGAATGAGTTATTCCCAGACTTTGGTAAGCGAAAAAATTACCGACCATGTTATACCAATAGCTATTGCCCTGCTTATTTTTTTCTGTACCCGAGTTCGCCCCAAGGTTATGAACACTATGATGATTAACATTAACCTCTGATGATTGATTCTCTAGCTGTTTAGGTTGTTTTGCCTCAACCAGCCTAACACAGCAAATGGCCAGTCCTAATAAGGCTTTGGTCACCATGCACAATAATGCCGATACAAAATAATAAGGTGGCACAACCGGCCCAAGAGGCCTTGCAAGCAGCGCATGGTGCGTACTTACAATGAGATGTAAAGCCTGCGCGGTATAATAGAATACTTTGGGCATACCATGATAAATAGCCCAAGTGCCTTTGGCCAGGCAATCAACCAAACCAAAACCAAAATTATACAACGTATCAGCAACAGTTAAGCAGACATTCCCTATATTACCGACATGAAACGCCCTGCTAAAACCAATACGATCACCACAAACGGCGATATAAATCGTTGCAATACCGATTAGAAAACTAATCAAAGCAGCGATCACATACCAAATTTGGCAACCAAGGCCTCGACGCCTTGCTTCTAACCAAGCTACTGACGTATCACCAAAGAGATCATGCCAAACATCAGCCAACTTATCTGACTGTTTAAAAATCATTCCCCAGGTAATCACGATGGTTAAGGCTGCCAAACACCAGCCTACTGGTGTCGCCATCGCAGCTGAAAAACCTAATGCCAACAACACCCCAGCGACTGAAGACGCTGATAGCGGCAATGTTGCCAATGAGCAAAGGGCCAACAAGAGTTTTAAGGTTAAAAATGCATAATCCTTCGCGCACCAATCTTTCCAATTAACACCTTTTACTAAAGCAAGTCCTAATGCAGACCAACTATCTTGCGCGCTATAACCCGCAAATAACAAGCCACTTAAAAAACTGATCGGCAATGTCAAGACCATGAAAGTAATCATCCAAGGCATGGCCAATCCCAAACTCAAAATACTCACTGCAGCAATAGAAGTAAATACAATGGTATTGACTAACGCCAGTGCCCAAATGGCAACCCGCAAGCGTACTTGCCAAGGCTCTTCATAACAGCGCAATAAATCTTGATGATAAAATTGTTGCTTATTCTTATCGCAAATCTTTTCTAAAATGTCTTTGTATTGATCTTTAGGCAGAATACTAGCAATTTTTCCGCTGATAATTTCATAGGATTTTTCTTTTAGCAAAGTGCTTATAACCCCAGCCTGATCAGCATTCAATCGATAATTTTTTAAGACTCCACCTAACCATTGTTTCATTTGCTCTAAATTTTCACATGCGTTGAGTTCTTCGAGCTTTGTAATTGTAATTTTAAGTGAAGTATTAGCATTCTCCTTAGTCTCATTTAACTTTTCTATAATTATTTTTAGTTTTAAATTATCTTCAGCATTTATCCCAACTACCAGAGGGGAAAGCTCAAGATTACCTTGTTGAGCAAGATGCAATAATTTTTCAACCTGACCTGAAAACTGGTTGTACTCTTGGATATAACCGCTGATCTCCTGTAGATGCCGCCCTTTAATCACCGCCCCTTCTTTCTTGATTTCTTGATTCAGAGAAATTTTCAATTCTAAACGGTTGGTTGTCACTGTGTTCAAATGAGCAATATGACTTTGCAATTTATCTTTTAAGCCATCACCCACGTTTAAATCATTGAGTTCGACCTGAATCAGTTGATTAGCTTTATCGACATATTTTTCACACAATGCTTTAATATCCGCAATTGATGTGTGACGATGATCAGCATCTAGCTGCTTGAACAAGTGTTCTCTCAACTTGCTTAAACCTGTGTCAGGATATTCAATGGGTGACTTGTCTTGATTTAATTTTTTTTCTGCAACGTCTTCTAATGATTCTACCTCGTTATAGTATAATAAGTGATCAAACACTTGATTCAGACTAATGATCAGTGCAAAATAGTCTGTCAAATGACGCTTTAGCTGTTGCAATTGCTTCTGCTTTTTCTCATCTTCTTGACACGTAAGATCCGCATCTTGTAGGATTTTTTCAAGTTCTTTAAAGTCCTGGTTACCCGCTAACGGATGCATAAAACGCAACAAACCCTCATAACTATTTGCGCCGCTAATCAGCATCCCTGATATTGAGCGCAGCATGCTAAGCGCCATGGTTGTTGATTCATTTGAATGGCTATGTGACAGTTTAAAATGCGCAGAAATAAAACGCCCTACCGCGATCATGGCAACCAGAAAATAGCCAGCACCTTTCGTTGCGTATCCCGGTTTCACTGCTGGGTTGTTTTTAATAAAAGATTTATTGATATCAGAGCTAATAGTCGTTAGAGAAAAACTAGACATAAGAGTTGATCCTTGTTGGGCTTGGGGTTAATAACCACTTGGTGGAACAAGATAATCAGCGACGAGCTAGCACGCCAGCTGGATGGGTAAAGAGATGTCACAAAGTTTGATAAAGAGAGACAAAATAGGTCATCGAAGCGAAGACGAGAAACCAAGACTACAAGCATGGTGGCACCCTCCTGATGGTGGCTTTATGCTTTTACTTCGAGTTCAATTGTAATGTAACTTTTACGAAAAAAAAAGCTATTTTCAGCACATTTTTATCCCTAGGTCTTTTTACGGTAGAATCTGCTGACAACCGTCCCTTTTAGAAACTCACCTTACACAGTAGTCGTCTTTTTACTCATTTCTGTGTTGCTTTAACACCTATGGTGCTCAAGGACTGGCTGTACGATCCGCTCCTTGGTTGTTAAAGTGCCTAAAATTGAAAAAAATACTTGGCTGCCCGAACTGAGTTAGAAAGACAAACCATACAGCAGATGACATTACAACGACTATTGACAAAATATCAAAACCAATTCGCCAGCCTCTTAGACTCAACATGGAAACAGACAACATGGTGCTACCTGGATTGTGCAATTGATAATAAAGACTTGCAACAACTCGATAGTCGCGATCCCATTGCCATGCGACGCTTTGCTCAACGTCAAATGCAGATTCATGGTGCATCGCTATCATTAGGGCGCTACAATGAAGTTCGAGACATTTACCAACAGCAACAATTCCAGGGGCGCTGTGTTCATTTAGGCATTGATATCAACCTGCCCCAAAATGAACCCATTTACTGCCCACTTGATGCAGTCATTCACAGTTTTGCTGACAATCATCTCCCTGGTGATTATGGCCCAACATTGATTTTACAGCACCAGCTTGAGGACCAAAGATTTTACACACTGTATGGCCACCTAAGTCGCCGAGATTTAACACATTGGCATATCGGGAAAAATATATCTCAGGGTGCACTTTTGGGCCACACTGGATCAAGCGATGAAAATGGTGGATGGCCAGCCCATCTGCACTTACAGATTATTGAAAATCTAGAAGAGCACCAAGGTGATTACCCTGGTGTTTGCTCTATGCAAGATCGCTCCTTTTATCTGCACAACTGTCCTGACCCTGAATCAATCCTAATACCGAACACCCTCAACAGAAATCAGCGTTCTTTGCTCTAAACACATTGCGGTCAATTGTTTACCCCAAACACAACCCGTATCCAAGGCATACACAAGCTCTTCACCATTCGTCTTACCTTCTAAAGCCGCCCAATGACCAAAGATAATAGGGATATCTTGCGTTTTTCTATTCGGTACACGAAACCAATGATAACAAGCAGGATCGGGTTGCGCGCTTTTATTACTAAAATTCAAACATCCCATCACATCGCAAAAACGAATTCGCGTTAAATAATTGACAATACAACGCCAGCGCGCCATGCCTTGCAGATTTTCTCTCCATAAGATGGGGATTTGCTTTGAAAATAAGGCATGCAAAAATTCCGCAGGATTACGTTGCTGTAATTGCCGCTCCACCTCTTTAGCTGAAGATAACACTTGATCAATAGACCACATCGGTGCAACACCAGCATGAACCATTAAATAGTGAGAGTTATAATGCACTAATGGCTGATATCTCAACCATTGCATTAGTTCCTCGACATCCGGTGCATTCAGAATCTCATCCAAACTATCATCACGACCGGCTTTACGCACAGCATAATGACGTGCTAACAGGTGAATATCATGATTACCAAGGACCGTGATTGCCCGGTTACCTAAAGATTTTACAAACCGTAAAACCTCTAATGATTTTGGACCACGATTAACCAAATCACCAACGAACCAAAGTTGATCTTTTTTTGGATTAAATGCGATCTTATTTAACAGCGCCTGTAACTGATCAAAACATCCCTGAACATCACCAATGGCATAGGTACTCACAATTGGACACTCCATGAATATCGGCTTTGCAGCACCTGCGCTTCCTCACTTATCATTTAACATTGATACGATAGTCTTCAACTGATTGACCGCCTATTAGGTGTTGCTGAATAATCTCCTCTAATACCTCTGGTGTACAGGAGTGATACCAAACACCATCGGGATAGACCACAGCAATAGGGCCTTGCTGACAGACACGCAAGCAATTCACTTTGCTACGAAATATGTCACCTGACTGACTTAAGCCTAATTCATCTAGACGCGATTTTAAATAATGCCAGGAAACCAAACTCTCAATTTTATTACAGCACTTAGGCTGACTTTGATCACAGCAAAGAAAAATATGGCGTTTAATATTCGCCAATCCCAATTGCTGTGCTTTATCAGATAAATTACCCACCATTGATTACCTCTGCCAGACTCAATAAGCACCTAAATATACTGAAATTACTTGACTTTAACCAGCTAGTGATTAGAATAGCCCAACTCGTTAGCGGGAATAGCTCAGTGGTAGAGCACAACCTTGCCAAGGTTGGGGTCGCGAGTTCGAACCTCGTTTCCCGCTCCAAAGGCTGGGTGGCAGAGTGGTTATGCAGCGGCCTGCAAAGCCGTGGACGCCGGTTCGATTCCGACCCCAGCCTCCAGTTATTTTGTCGATAAATTTGGTGACAAAACTCCTGTCTACCGAGGGATTTTTCACCAAGACAAGGCGCGTGAGCTTTAAGAAGCGCAGTGCACTCCAGTGCATGAACATCGCAAAAGCAAACTGCAACGATGTATTGGTGACAAAGCACCAGTAGACACTGCCCGGGTGGTGAAATTGGTAGACACAAGGGACTTAAAATCCCTCGATCGCAAGATCGTGCCGGTTCGACTCCGGCCCCGGGCACCAATGGTTTCACCAAACTCTAAAACCTCGATTTTTTAGCACATAGCGCACTCATCGTGTAGTTAGAATCCATAAGTCTCTAAACTTCACCTTAGAATTTCACAACGCCAATTATCCGCGGCAAAACTGTAGTGGCCTAATAATCCCGTAGAGTCGTTAGCCTCTAAATCTTCGATTGCAATAGGCCTATAAAAAACCTCAATTATTTTGATTGAGGTAGTTGACGGTTTTGTAAATGGCTGTATAATGCGTCGCTCTTTTGGGC
>CBFIHN010000049.1:0-10619 GCA_965662575.1 Gammaproteobacteria bacterium | reverse complement strand
CATTGATCAAGGCGCTACTCAGCACCACGCCAATAATGGCAGCAACAAATCCACATCGATGTTGTTGGTATTCACGGTGTCGTTGGCGTAGTAAGTTGACTTTGAAACCTTTTACCATCAGTCTGAGCGAGGATGATTTTAATAGCTTGAGCAAGGGAGTAACCAGTGATTTTTCAAGTGCAAAGAGTCTTAACTGATAGTGATGCGCTTGAGCTCTCACGTCAAAATCCCAATAGTAGTCATTGGGATTGGCTATCAAATAGGTATTGAGCTCTTCCTGAGCACGCTCAAATTGCTCTTGTGGGCTTTGATTTTGCCAAGCACCTGTAATGTCAATTGTTGTTTGTTTCAGCTCGCCATCTTCGAGATAGACTATTAGACGTTTAGCAAGTCGTAGATTTTGCTGGGATAGGTATTCTTCTAACACTTTTTCAAGATCATTCATATCATTGAAATCAAGTGTCGTGATGATTCGACCTTTCCGATTATAAAACGACAGTTGTCGTTGATCGAGGATCAGGGAGGAAACGGTGATTTGCATCCATGCAATTGATTATTATTTGTTCATAAAGTATAGCGGGTTAGCAAGCTATTGTCTATAAAACAATCAATATTATTACTACTTATGTCTCAACGGGTATTCTTAAGCCAGGGATTTAGTCGTATGTCAGTGTCGTTTTGCCACACAGGCGATAAGTCTGGGATAAACCCCGCCATTGCTAGTAGCGGGGTGGTTTATTTTGTCCACAACTTAGGGACAACAATACCAAAGATAACAGACTTGATGATCAATAAAGTCAAAAAGGGATAAACACCTAATTGCAATGCTTGGGAAAACCCAACAAAACGCGTTAAAACCATTACACCCAACGTATACAGGGCCACTTTAGCGATGACAATAGCGATTGTTGCATGATACCAACGCTTTGCGAAACCGATTTCAAATAACCAGCCCATGATATAAGTCGCTACAATCATGCCAACCAAATAGCCGCCAGTAATTCCTGGCAAGATGGCTGGTCCGCCCGTAAAGCCATAAAAGATTGGTGCGCCTAAAGTCCCCAGCATTACATAACTCGCCACTGTCGTTGTGGCTAATTGGCGTCCATAAAATATGGCAATCAAGGTGATTACTATTGGCTGTAGGGTAACCGGAACAGGTTGTAGTGGAATACCCAATTGGGCACTCAATGCTAAGGCAGCGACACCCAAAAATATCAGTGCGATGATGCGTAATTTATGTTGAGTGGACCAGCGCATCGCTGGTGTTTGTAAAAACGTTGAACTCAATTCTGGCATCAGCTTCTCCGTAAAAAAATCAATGAAATTAAGCATTCCACAGTGCGGAATACAAGGTAGCGAGTATACTAGAAATTGATCTCAATTCAACAATGGTAGTGGTGAGTATGCCAAATAGGGACTGTTGCAAACCAGTTTCTAGCGGCACTAGCGTCGTTGAAAAAAATGAAAAACTGCTCATTTATTAGGTATAAACTCCGATTTTTTAATTTTTTTCGTCTAGCTATTGCTCGCTATAAGCCAGCTTGCAACAGCCCCAATATGGACGTGTCCTTTTAAAGGCTAAGTTTTGTTCTATTTATAAATTATTCGCCATACTAAAAATAGGTAGATACATCGCTAAGACTAAGCTGCCTATAATCGTACCGATAGTGAGCATCATGATCGGTTCAATGAGTGCATTAATTTGTGTTATCGACGCTTGGAGCTGTTGCTGCGATAACTGTGCATTCAGTGCTAATATTTGATCAAGCTTTCCAGTTCTTTCGCCAATGTCAATTTGCTTTTGAGCCTGGAGATCTAAAAGTCGGTATTGTCTGCAACTCTGATTGAAGCTCACGCCTTTTTTAAGGTTTCGTTGTATGTCATCTAGTGCATAGCGGTAGGGTAGGTAGTGGGTGCTATATGCGCAGAGTTTGAGGCTGTCAATAATGGGTATTCCAGCCTCCAGTAATGTGGCCAAAGTCGATTGAAGTTGCGTATCAGTCATGAGCTGTAGTAGTTTGCCTATCAGTGGCATTTGGTAAATCAGGCGTTGTAAACCGTAGCGGCAATAGCTGTGTTTTTGATAAGCCATCACTGTCATGATAATAAAGATAGCCAATACCAGTAGGATCAAAAAAATATTGTTTTGCAAATAGTCAGAAACATGGATAACCCATTGTGTGTATATGGGGAGTTCAGCATCTAAGTTATTAAATAATGCTTCAAACTTCGGTATCACTAAGATCAGCATTAAAAATGTCACTGTTATTGCAGTGATAATCAGTATAAATGGATAGCTCAGGGCACTACGAATATTTTGACTGAGTTCAAAGAGGAATTGATCATATTTAGCCAGACGTTGTAATATTGGCTCGATCTGACCACTATGTTCTGCAGCATTAATCAGGCCAAGATAGAATGTGGAAAAGCTTTGAGGGTGTTTGGCTAATGCCTGGTGTAATGTTTGACCTTGTTCAATGTCCCGTCGTAAGGCATAAGATATAGATTGTAATGCGGGTTCTCTGGGCGTGTCTTCGATAATTTTTAGAGACTGATTCAATACAATGCCTGTGCTTAATAAGTGACTTAGCTGCAGGCTGAATTGTATGCGCTGTTGGCGTTTAATTTTCATCATTTTCAGGCGTGGGTCGTTGCAGTGCCAAGAGTGCGTTCGATCTCATTGGTCGTTGTCCTATTCTCACTAATAGCAAGCTGTGCCATGGTTGCTAGCGTACGAAAATTTTGTTTTTGCGCGGTCTCTAGTAGGTCTTGCTCGCTGGCTTGCTGGATAATCATTTGACGGATAGTCTGACTAACTGTCAACGTTTCACTTAATGCAAAGCGACCATGAAAGCCTTGGTGACAAAATTGACATCCCTTTTGCTTGCAATTTTGGCATAGCTTGCGTACTAAACGTTGTGCCATAATACCCGTTAGGTAGTAGGCAAGTTCGTGGGGTTGAATGCCCATATGGTATAGTCTGCTGAGTGTGGCAATGGCACTATTAGTATGTAGAGTGGCAAGCACTAAGTGTCCAGTTTGTGCAGCACGAATAGCAATTTGTGCCGTTTCTAGATCACGAATTTCACCAATCATAATAATATCGGGGTCTTGGCGTAAAAACGCGCGTAGGCTGTCAGCAAACCCCAAGCCTGATTTGCGGTTAACCGAGGTTTGATTGATGCCTGGGAGCTTAATTTCTATAGGATCTTCAATGGTAAGAATATTTTTATCATGGTTGTTGAGAGCGCTGAGTAAGCTATATAGCGTTGAGGTTTTTCCACTGCCGGTGGGGCCAGTGATCAAAATTAATCCCTGCGGCTGCAAAATCCATTGTCTTACCGTCTGTAATTGTTGTTGATCTGGCAGAAGCTCTGCAATGTCTCGATGCTGATTGGTGTTGATTAGGCGTAAAACAACTTTTTCACCATGAACAGTTGGACAGGTGCTCAAGCGAATATCGCAGGGTTGATGCGGTAAGATTAATTGACCATCTTGAGGCAGCCGCCTCTCAGCAATATCAACTTTTGCCAGAACCTTTAGATGAGAGATGAGGCTGTATGCATGATGGGTTTCCAATGACATAATAGGGTGTAATAAACCATCAATGCGCCAACGTATTTTGTAATTATCTTGGTGTGCTTCAATATGGATATCAGAGGCTTTGTCAGCCAAAGCTTGCTGTATCAGTTGATAGGCAAGTTGTTGGCTGTTGTGTGTTTTTATTGCGCGAAGTGATTGAGATATCATGAGGCTGCCGTGCAAGTTTTAGGGGCATATTGAGCAATGATGCTGTCATTAGCATAATGACACTGCCAACTGATGTTGCCCGTGCTTGGGTGGTAAGTTGCTAGCCACTGCAGTTGGCCCAGGCCATCAAGAAAATTAACAATAATTTGTGCGCTGTTATCGCTATTCCCTTGAATATGAATAGCGGCAATATTTTTGGAATTAGACTTGAGCTGTTCACTGCTGAGGTTGAGACTATGATTAGACAGCTCTTTGAGTTGTCCATTGTGTAACATGGCATACTCACTGACAGCAATTTTTGCTGGACCAAGTAAATTAACTGCTTCGGTAACGCGTGTGCGGTTGAGATAGTTCTGATAGTTTGGGATTGCAAAAGCTGCCAGTATGCCAACAATTGCGACAACAATCATCAGTTCTGCAAGGGTAAATCCTTTTTCCATAACGAGCATTTTTGATTATTTTTTATTCATTTTAGGGTAAAAAATAATCACTGTCAACTGAGGGCGAGTCTATATTCTTACCCCATCAATTTTGATTGCTCAAGTTTAAGCAAATTGCTTTAAAAATCTAACATCATTGTCAAAAAATGCTCGTAAGTCACTGACACCGTAGCGAAGCATGGCTAGACGTTCAACTCCCATGCCAAAAGCAAAGCCACGATATTGTTTGGGGTCAATGCTCACATTCTTTAAAACTTTAGGATGCACCATGCCGCAGCCTAATACCTCCAGCCAGCCGCTGTGACCACAGATTCTACAACCATTGCCCTCACATTTGACACAAGCGATATCCACTTCTGCAGAAGGCTCAGTGAATGGGAAATACGTCGGGCGCAAACGCATGTCAACTTGCTGTTCAAAAAAAGCGGTTAGGAATTCTGCCAGTACGCCCTTTAAATGACCAAAGTGAATGTCTTGGTCAACCCACAAACCTTCAACCTGATGAAACATAGGTGTATGCGTTAAATCAGAGTCGCAACGGTAAACCCTACCCGGCGCAATAATTTGTAAGGGGGGCTTTTGCTGTTCCATTGTGCGAATTTGCACGCCGGAGGTCTGGGTACGCAACAGACGATTGGTATTGAAATAGAATGTATCTTGTGCCGCACGTGCTGGGTGGTGTGCTGGAATATTTAATGCTTGGAAGTTGTGGTAGTCATCTTCAATTTCCGGGCCAGAAGCGATCGCAAAGCCCATTTGCTTGAAGCATTGTTCAATCCGTTCTAAAGTCCTTGAAATCGGGTGAAAGCTCCCCGCACTTGGATGACGACCTGCTAGTGTGACATCAATTTTCTCAGCAGCCAGTGCTTTAGCCATGTCAGCATCTTGCAAGACCTTTTGTTTTTGCTGAATTTTTTCTTGTAGACTCTGTTTTAGTTGATTAACTGCTTGTCCTGCTTTGGGGCGCTCTTGTGGTGATAATGAGCCTAAAGATTTTAAATATTCCGTCAACACGCCTTTTTTACCCAGGTACTCAACACGAATATCTTGAAGCTGACTTATCTTTTCAACCTCATTGAGTTTTTGCACGGCTGTTTGTTCAATTTGTTTTAGATCCATTGTGCTTCTGGCCTCATCTGGTTATTAACAGTCATACCCCGTCGGTACTTTAACGCTTGGTGACCAGATTAAAGGGAGCGGCGCGGCTTTCCTGTCGCCTAGGTAATATATGGATTTGAGTAAATACTCTCCCCCTGTGGTCATCAGTCAATTTATTTCTGAGTATGGATCACCGTTGGCTGAATGCCTGTACTGACAAAAATACTTTGCTCAATGCGGGTAAAGAGATTTTGGTAGACTTTTGCATTGAGGATAGGCGTATCGTTACTACTATTTTGCCCACTTTTCGTCGAAACATTTGACTGAGCAACAAGGTTCAGGCGGACATGAGACCTGGTTGATCCGCGTTCAGTTACTAAGGCTGTTGCCATCACATCATAGGTGTAGTTAGTTGTTGAAAATAAAGAAGCCAGCGCCTTAGACAAGGCGCTGGCATTTTCGGGGGTGTTACTGGTATGTGATGGACTTTTTGCGGTAATGAAGCCAGTTGCTAAGCTAGCAGATTGAATAATATAGCCCTGATTTTGAAAGACTGACATGGTGGCGTTGAATAACGCTTTTTTATTGACATTAAATGTCTTGCTCTGCATTAATTCAACTTCTAATGGTGTCATGCTTGGTTTTGGTGGCTTCAGTAGCGCACACCCAGAAAGACCGAGCAATAGGCTCGTCACTGAAATGGCTTGACATAAGTGCTTTATTTTATTTTTCATAGCAGTTGGTGTTCCGGCGATAAGATTTAGAAGTGTGTTGTCATGCTTTTAAAGTTTGAGACAATACCGTTTTTATTGAAGGTGATGATGAGGGTCATCGTTCTGCTAGATTGTTCAGAGCCTGATGCGCTGGCGCTGGCAGAACCACCGAGAATAATCGTAGTGAATGCCCCCAAAGCAGAGGCGCTTTCTGAATGTGAACGTTCAACTGTGGCATTTTTTTGGTAGGTCCAGATGGCATTCCCAGAAGCATCTTGCGTCACGATATTTGGTGAGCCAAATACTTTCATTACTTGGGCTTCAGTTGTTTTACCTTGATGTAAAGTTAGCGAAACCTGACCAGAGGTAAACGGGTTTTTTTCTGGATTCGATTGCATTGAGACGCAACCCGATAAAGTGAGCGCGCTGAGAAAGACAGCTGGGAAAATATATTTCACTTTCATTGATCATACTCAAACTATGACAAACATAACCTGAGTATAGTGATTTTTTGTTTGTCTCGCAAAAGTAGATACAACCCCAAGATGTTCAGATATCAATGTAGACGAACAGGCACTGTCATTAGATAGCCTTTGTTCCGGATAGATCGAATCAAACTACTTTGTGTTTTATCTTTGAGTTTTGTGCGTAAACGAGAAACTTGAACATCAATCGCACGGCTTTCATTCTCGTCAATGCTGAGATTCAAAGCATGGGCGATCTTATCACGACTTAAAACCACTTCTTGATGCTCTAAAAATAGTTGTAACAATAAACATTCGTTTTTGGTTAAGAAGACATGGCGACCCTGCGTGTGACAAACGCAAGCACGTTCTGGTAAGTAGGTCCAATTGGCAAAGCTGGCTTTTTTATACCGCTGTATGGTTTCCACTCTAAGCTCTTGTGTTGCTTCGCTGCGCTTGAGTACGGCTTGGATGCGAGATAACAGTACCTGAGCACTAAAAGGTTTTTCCATATAATCATCAGTTCCAGCTTCAAATCCTAGCACGGTGTTTACTTCACCTTGCATCGCTGTCAGCATGATAATCGGTATTTGTGAGGTTTCACGAATTTTTTTACAGGCATCAATGCCGTAAATATCAGGTAACATAAGATCAAGAATAATCAGGTCGATATTATGATTGTCTAGTTGTTGAAATAAACTCTTGCCGTCACTAGCCTCAACGACTTGATATTGGTGGCGTTCTAAAAAAGTTCTCACTAGTTGGCGGATATTTTCTTGGTCATCAACAATTAAAACAGTTTGACTATCGGGCATTATCAAGCTCGTCGTTAGCAGGTTTGAAAATTAATTATAGCAAACTGAGCTGCTGTAATAAAAGCGATACTTAGGACCGCAGTAATTCCCGGTGAAAGTATTGCTTGGTCGCTAAAGCAGGCTGAGTGCCAAATAGCCCCTGGAGCACAACGATAGCTTCAGCTTCTTCGTTGGGAATTGCTGTGGTGAGTCATATTGGGCTTACGCTGGGAGCATTTAGCCATTATCCCAATTCATAAATCGATAGGGATAATATTTTGGTTCCCACCGAGCTTTGGCGATGGCTTTATCAATATCTTGCGGCTCAGCTAGACCTTCGTCAATGGCAGCTTTAGCAACCGCTTTGGCAATGTGCAGGCTGACATTTTTAATATCATCTAAGTCGGGTAATACTGGTGCGGCCGAATCTTTGCGCATTGGTGAGCATTCACTTAATGCTTGACATGCCGCCCAGATAACACTATCGGGTAAACTTTTCGCTTTGACCGCAACAACACCCAAACCAATACCAGGAAAAACAAACGCATTGTTACTCTGTGATATGCGGAAGGTTTTTCCGTTGAGTGACACCGAATTAAATGGACTTCCGGTGGCAATCACTGCGTTGCCGCTAGACCAGTTTAATAAATCTTGTGGTTTGGCTTCTGAATGTGATGTTGGATTTGATAAAGGGAAGATGATAGGCCGTTGATGGTGTGCACACATGGCCTTAACCACTTGCTCATTAAATGCACCATGTACGGTTGAACAACCAATCAAGATGCTGGGTTTTATCTGCTCCACAACATCTAATAGGTTTGCATTTTCTCCCGGGTTAAGCCAATGGCTTACCAAGGCCCGGGGTTTAGCATAGCAACGTTGAAAGTCGACAACACAGTCCATATCATCAAGCAATAAGCCATCGCGGTCAATTAAATAAATTTGTTGGCAAGCTTGTTCTTCAGTTAAGCCCTTACGTACCATGGCTGCTTTCACTTGATCTGCTATACCAACACCTGCAGTCCCTGCGCCAAAAAATACCACACGTTGTTGTGTCAAGTCTTCACCTAGGGCGTCAGTTGCCGATAAAATGCAAGAGAGCGCTGTCGCGCCTGTACCTTGCATATCATCATTGAATGTCAGCATTTTTTCACGATAGCGCTCAAGATTCTTTCGAGCATTATCTCGCCCAAAATCCTCCCAGTGTAAATAGGCATTAGGTATTTTTTTGCGGACTGCGCCGACAAATCGATCAATAAAGTCATCGTATTCTTGACCGGTGATGCGGGGACGTTTAAGGCCTAAGTACATCGGGTCATCAAGTAAATCTTGATTATTAGTGCCGACATCAAGTTGAATCGGCAAAACTCGCGTGGGGTTGATGCCTGCACAAATGGTATAGACCATCAGTTTGCCAATGGCGATATCCATGCCGCCAATACCTTGATCACCAATACCCAGTACGCCTTCGCCATCAGTGACTAAAATGATGTCGATATCACAGGTGGCGCGGTTATCAAGAATTTCCTCAATGTAATCACGGTTTTCATAGCTGATAAACAAGCCACGTTGGCGGCGAAATTCATGACTAAAACGTTCAACAGCCTCGCCAATAGTCGGTGTATAGACAATAGGCAGCATTTCTTTTAAGTGTTCAGAAGCTACTTTGTAAAATAGTGTTTCGTTGTTATCAAATAGCTGGGTGAGGTAGATGTTTTTTTGTAGGTCAGAATTTTTTTCTTGATATTGATTATAAATCCGAGCTGCTTGCTCTTCAATTGTTTCAACACGTGGAGGTAGTTTTCCTAAGAGTTGAAATTGTTTACGTTCTTCACGAGTGAAGGCGCTGGCTTTATTGAGTTTTGGTGCGTGTAACAAGGTGTTGCCGGTGAGGCTGGTCTCAACGGCTTCAATGTGGCCATCTGAATTGCGTTTGGTCTTAAAAGGTATCATCTTTATACAAGTGCTTTGGCAAGTTTAGTTAGTCACAGTATAGTGTAAAGAGATTTGTTTAACCAATGGGTGAATCGAAGTACGGCAATTTCCAATGAAAATATGGCTGGTAGCTAAAGCACTGAGAGCTCTGTAAAAGTTTTATAAACATTAAACCTTGCGGCGTAAGCCCAGGCTATTTGTGGTTGGGGGCTTCTTTTACTATACCTACACTCACCATTAGCTTGCTGTTGTCTTTAATGCTGGCATGGGTGTTGTTTTGGTATGTTCTTTTGTGTTTGGATTTGAGTGGTTTTAACGTTAGAATACCCCCATTAAGTAGTGTGTATTAATTTTTGCTTGAATCTATGGGAAGTCGTGGATGAGTATTTTAATGAGGATTATTTTAGGTCGATGATTGCTGCTACAACGCCGTTTCAAAAGTGTATTCCTCTAGCATTCCATGCGACAACGGTAACGTCGGTGGACGATCATGATCTATTTTTGCAGGCATTTGAAATGTTCCTGCTTGATGTTCGTCATATCGAATCTTTTTCTGATGTCATGGCCGCAGAGCAAACTTTGCTTATACGTCAAGATATACAAAGTATCAAGCCACCCTTGGATTTTTCAAGAAATAAGTTATTAACGTATTTATCCAATATAAAGCGTTTTGAGCAGGTGGCAATTATCGTTTGTGATTATTATATGCCAATGAAAAAGGGCAGTGATTTTTTTAGTGAGTTGAGGAAGAAACTAAATTACCCATTTAAGAGTGTGTTGCTAACAGGCATGACGCAGACTGACTTGGTGGAGCAGTTGACCGGTGAAGCCAGTATCGATCAAATGATTTTGAAGACGGAAGTGACAGGAGATGTCACTGCGTTATTGAAAATATTGGCCGGGTTAGAACGGGCTTATTTTGAAGATGCAATGGATGTGAGTGGTCAATATCCTATTTTGAAAGACCCAGGCTATATTACTTTGGTAAATAAACTGCTGCTTGATAATCAGATTGTTGAAGGTTGCTTGCTGGATGGGCGTGGAAGCTATCTAATGGCAAATAATGATGGTGAACTTTGGCAGTTGTCAATGGGGGAGACAGAGTCACCCGAGGAGCATGACTTTGCTCCGGTAGACGATCATGAAATAAAATCTGCTTATCGAGGATATCAAGAGTTCTTATACGAGATTTGATGGGATACCTGTTGAAAAGACTATATTGCATAATTTGCAAGCATGCCTTTTTTCAATAGTACCAATATATGGCTGGTCTACTGATGAGATTTTTCTTATCTGAGGAGAGATTCTGGTATGATGGGCCCAGCCTGAGGATTTAGTCGTTAACTATCGCTGATTAAACTTCTCCGGTAGTCTGGTAAGAATTTCTCAGAAAGAGATATAGCTATCAATTAAATATATACT
>CBFIHN010000048.1:0-11206 GCA_965662575.1 Gammaproteobacteria bacterium | reverse complement strand
ATCTGAGTTTATACCGCCTCAATGAGCAGCTCTCCATTTTTTAACGACTTAGTGCCGCTAGACATTAGCTAACAACAGCCCCTATCCCCAGATTTCCCTATCGAGTGGGACGGCCTTACATTGACCTAATGGATAGTTTTAGGCCAAATACACTAAAAAGCAATTACCTTAGGATTAAATTAGATATTAATGAATCATCTCAAGATGACAGATAATCTGATAATGATCATCGTGCAACTGGTCTTTATAGTCAGTCAACTGATTGAATGGTATCCAAATGGCATTGGCGGCATCATCACCTGCTACCACCTCAGGTAGTCGCTTACTTGGCACATCGAACCAAGTAACATGCGTGATCACGCGACCAATTTGCGAACGCTCAGGATAATCAAACACCTTGTGTTGCTTGATTGCTTGGCGCAGACTCTCATCACTTAGATCGATGGCAGTTTCTTCTCGCAATTCGCGCAGTGTACTGGCCTCAAGCGATTCATTGGCTGCAATAAAACCACCTGGCAAGGCCCATAGACCTTGACCTGGGCAAAACTTCCTTTGAACAAACAGTATATGCTGCTGACAAGTGACAAGACTATCAACAGTGACAAATATTGGCGGATATGGCGATTGCAACCATTGTCGTTTGTAATCGAGTAAAAAGGCTGTTTCATTTTGTAAACGTTGATATGCCGGACTTTGTGCAAAGTTTTCAAGAAAGTCTGTGGTTGTCTTTGACAAAAACTGTTGTGAATGCGATTGATCTAATAAATATTGTTCACGAATTGGCGTGGCATTTACCTGCTGAAAATTATCCACTGCCATATAATTCCAAGGTGAGAAACGCGAAAGATAATAGGTTGAGTCATCTTTATCGTGTCCGAAGAGCGTAATGGGATGCTGCTGCGCAATTGCGTCGACTTGTCTGCGAATTGCCCCACACCAAGATTGCTCATCATAAAACACGTCTTCACTTGCAATAAAGTGAATATGTCCAGCAAAGTCTGTTCCTTGCACGGCGTCATAGGCGATGAGGTTTTGCCTAATTAACTGTTTACGTTCAGCATAAGAGAATGGGTTTTTAACCGTGCGCGCACGAAAGGCAGAGCCGATAACAAGCACCAACTGCTCACAGTGAGCAAAAGCTGATTCGATCACATGCAAATGCCCGTGATGAAATGGCTGGAATCGACCAATAAATACGCCAAATCTCATGAGTAATATAAAAAAAGATGACTGATTTTATTGTGTTGTCGGCACATGACTGAGCCTAGACTTCCGAATCTGACACACGGTCAATCAAGGGCTGCAATTCACCTTCTTCATGCATTTCACAAACAATATCACAACCACCAATTAACTCACCTTGAATGTAAAGCTGAGGGAAGGTTGGCCAATTAGCCACTTGCGGCAAAACTGCACGGATGTCTGGATTTTCTAAGACATTAACAAAAGAATAAGTTTGACCATAGCCATTCAATATCTGAACGACTTGTGAAGAAAAACCACATTGAGGGAACTGTGGCGTCCCTTTCATGTAAAGCAAAATGGGATGTTCTGCAATTTGTTGTTTAATTTTTTCTGTTGTTTGAGCAGTTTGCTGCGCTATGGCTTGATTTTCTGTTGACATCGACAACACCTCTTTACACTAATTTTAGCAATGATATCATAGCGCCACCCATTTTTTAATTATTCTAGAGAGAAACCATGCCATTTGAACTACCTGCATTACCCTATGCTGATCATGCACTCGAACCTTACCTGTCTGCTGAGACACTTTCCTATCATTACGGCAAGCATCATCAAGCCTATGTTAACAACCTAAACAAGCTGACAAAGGACACGCCATTAGCCGATCAATCCTTGGAAGATATCATTCAATCAGAACAAGGGGGCCTATTTAACAATGCCGCTCAAATCTGGAACCACACTTTCTATTGGCACTGTTTAAGCCCAAATGGCGGCGGTGAACCGGCTGGGGCTTTAGCAGATCGCATTCAACAAAGCTTTGGTTCTTTCGCTGAATTCAAAGAGAAATTTAGCCAATCAGCAGCAACAAATTTTGGTTCTGGCTGGACTTGGCTGATTAAAAATGATGATAACACACTGGCTATCATGAATACCGATGACGCCGACACCCCCATGGCTCACGGTCAACAGGCATTATTAACCATTGATGTCTGGGAACATGCTTACTATATTGATTATCGCAATGCCCGCCCAAAATACATTGAAGCTTTCTGGGCATTGGTTAACTGGGAGTTTGTTTCTCAGAATCTTGCATAACAGCCCACGGAGCAATGATGTTATTCCCGCGCAAGCGGGAATCTATCTCTTTTATCATGTTAGCAATAAGTTAACTTGTCCAGTTTAGTAGCAAGCGACCTGGCTTTGATTTAAACGCCCTGATTCCCTGTCCCTGTAAACTTCTTCAAATCTCATAATCTTTGTGTCTCGTAGTGATTCTGTTCGTATCATCATTAGCCTAAAAATAAGGCTAGTCTAATCCGGACAGATCGCGTACTACTACTTAGGACAGTTTACTTACTCTCTACACACCAGTGCTATAACGCTTGATTCGACAAAACATCAATGCGATTATCATGTTATCAAACTCAATGATGATTATTTTGCGCAGCGCTCACTTTCTACTTACCCCAGAAAACAACGAACAACTAAACAACCTATGTGGCCAACTTGATGAACATTTACGACAAATCGAACGGGCGCTAGCCGTTGAAATTGCACATCGTGGGCATCATTTTAAAATCACTGGCCCAGCTTTGGCCGTTAAACACGCCGGTGAGCTTATCCAATCACTCTATGCAAATGCCCTAGATAATCCCCCTTCGTTACGCACGATTAATTTGGCGTTGCAGACCTTAAGCAATCGCATAAAAAAAGAAGAGGCGCAAATTGATCCTGATAAAATGGTCACACTCAAAACACCCTGCGCACAAGTAACACCTCGCGGGTTAAACCAACAACGATATCTTAAGCGTGTCCAAAAAAGTGATATTAATTTTGGCATCGGACCAGCCGGGACCGGCAAAACCTACCTGGCTGTTGCTTGTGCAGTGTCTGCCTTAGAAGCAGATCATGTTAAAAGGATTATTTTAGTCCGTCCGGCAGTGGAAGCGGGTGAAAACTTGGGGTTTTTACCCGGTGACCTCGCACAAAAAGTCGACCCGTATCTACGGCCAATGTATGATGCATTGTATGAGCTCATGGGGCTTGAACGCGCAACCAAGTTGATTGAGCAACATACGATAGAAGTCGCCCCGCTAGCATTTATGCGTGGTCGCAGTTTAAATGATGCCTTTATTATTCTTGATGAAAGCCAAAACACAACACGCGAGCAAATGAAAATGTTTCTCACACGCATTGGGTTTAATTCTAAGGTTGTTGTAACCGGCGATATTACACAAGTTGATTTACCCAAAGGTAAACACTCAGGTTTGCGCGATGCGATCCATGTATTAGAAAATGTTAAAGACATTAGTTTTACCTTTTTTGACAGTGGTGACGTTGTCCGTCATCCACTAGTTCAGCGCGTTGTTGAGGCTTATGAGAGCCAAGATTAATATCCAAATTGCCTGCAAGATTGATCATCCCAATGTGCAGCAGCTAGAATCCTGGGCACAACTGGCGCTGCAAGATCACCCACAAAGCGAAGTGACGATTCGCTTAGTTGAGATGGATGAAATCCAACAATTGAATAAAACCTATCGTCAAAAAGATACGCCAACGAATGTATTGTCGTTTCCCAGTGATTTCCCTGATGAACTTGGCTTAACGCTACTAGGTGATATTGTCATCTGCAATCAAGTAGTCAATGATGAGGCCAGGGCGCAACATAAAAAGCAGGAGGCACACTGGGCTCACATGGTGATTCATGGCTGTTTACACTTGCTCGGCTATGATCATATCCATGACGTCGATGCCGACATCATGGAAGCGCTGGAGCGCAAATTACTGACCATACTCAACTTCCCCAATCCTTATTGAATATCAAGCAGTTGCAATCTTGATGAAATCGCTGTAAGCTTCGCCTCTCAATAGCTGGAGAGGTGGCTGAGTGGTTGAAAGCGGCGGTCTTGAAAACCGTTGAGTCGCAAGGCTCCGGGGGTTCGAATCCCTCCCTCTCCGCCATATCTACAATGCCCCGCTTAGTACAATTTTATATCGCCTAAATCCGGTTCTACAAGCGATATTATTCCCTCATTGATCTGATAAATCCTGCCTGAGCAGGAATGACAACAGATTATCATTTGTATAGCTAATCAGATTTAGAAAGATCCATTGTGAAGCAAAATCCTTTGCCAAAACGTCATTATTAAAGAGAATGCCCCGTGGCTTGCCACGGGCACTTTAACGCCTGGGGTTTCCTAAGGGAAGTGAGCGAACACTCCCCTTGGGTCGCCGTTGCTGTGGCTCTTTGCCGCATAGGCGAAATATTACTAGGGATAAAATACCCCGCTGCTTGCGGCGGGGTGGTTTATTCCAAGTCTGACTCGACATCGCCTACACGAAAAAAAAGGGAGCGACAGAGTCGACTCCCCTGATGAAAAACCTGGCTGCCAAGCGCTTGAACTGACAGCCAAGGTTCATGTTGACCAATATGGTAACTAACTGCTCGGCGTGCTGAGCGATAAGGTTGCCCCACCCATAAATAAGTGATTCAACATAATAAATGAATTGGCTGGCGCAAAATTGTTTATCTGGCTCAAACTGCCTTGATCATAAGTCACAATATCTCCATCTCCAGGCATTTGCGAAGTTGCCGCATAAACAACCTGGTTTTTGCTAACATAGAGATTTGTAATATCACCAAAAGTTGGCAAGAAACCCAGTGCCTGCCAACTGCCATTCTCATATTTTTTTAATTCTTCACCGACACCAGCATAAAAAGCATCAGACCTAAGGAAAAAGCTGAAAACGAATCCTGGATTAGGCAAATCCTGCCAATTATTATTGGCAGCACTATAGTGCCTAAAATTTGAAACACCGAGGCCAAACTGACCACCGATATAAAGATCACCATTACTCGCAATGATCTTAAGCTCATCAAGGTCAGAGCTTGGTAGCGTAGTCCAAGAATAAAGACCATTACTTGAGGCTATTTTCCAAAGACCTGCATTATTTAGGGCATAAAAAATACCGCTGCTTTTGTCATAAGTAACACGGTTCACCACATCAGTATTATTACCTACTAACTCCCAGCTGGCATTTGGATTAGCTAAATCAATTCTCTTAAGGCCACTTTGTGTTGCGGCATAAAGATAATGATTTGGACCATTCACCAGTTGGTTGACCTCAATCGCCCCATATCCAGGATCAAGAACAGTCCAATCTGTACCATTATAACGCCACACTGTCCCTCGTATTTGACTACCTGCATATAAATCACCGTCACTTCCCACGATTAATGTAGAGATATTGGAGGGCAACACGGATGAATTCGCACCCAGTGTCTCCCAGGTGCTACCATTGTAACGTTTCACCACATCACCATTGTATGAAATATAGAGATATGTCTGCGATGTTGCTGTCACCGTTGCGGACTGTGCCTCTCCACCCAAAGCATAGTCCAGTGTTACTGCACCCGTTTTCATCTCGAGACTGCCTAAATCTGTTGCTTTTAGCCAAACATAACAGCTTTGGCCAAAAGCTAGAGATGGTGGACAATTATTTGCCGTCTCTTGACTACCAATTGGCGCCTCATTACTGACTGCGCCGACTAAACTTTGCGGAATCTCAACTTGCACACCGCTCACTGGGCGCTTGTTATGATCTAAATTTTCAATCGATACTTTTTGATAATCAGGGTAGTTAGACGCTCCTGTTTCTGCTAACACAACCACCTTACCTGGCACAAGCAAATTGTATTGTTTTTCAGTGTTACCCAATCTCAACGTCAACAAGCTATGACGACCATAATCCACAGTAGACGGTTTGTCAGTCAGTGTTACAGTCGCTGTACATACTTTCCCTGCGGCAACTTCGGTAACATCTGTATTGCTGCCAATACAACCATCGCCGCTATAGCTTACAGTATGCCCAGCAAACAGAGGATTACTTAAGCTAAGCGTTAATGGTAAATCAAACGCCGAGTTATTATCTAAAACAACACTAGCTGTTGCACCCTGTTGATCAGGAAAAACTACGTCATTGGAATTCGTTTGTGGCTCTGGTGTACTACTAAAGTTAATACTGCCTACTGGTACGCTTGTATGTAGCTCCTCCGTCACCTGTGTTGATGACGGTGCCAAGCCTGTACCATCGATGGCCAGTTGTAATGCCGTATTAGTATAACCTAAAGCAGTAATTTTGAACTCGCAACGCTCCCCTGGCATGAGCTTACGACCATTCTTACAATTAATATTATTTAGTGCCCAACTGCTGCTCGCCATTTTGGCACTGCTACCACCAATCGTTACATTATTAATAATGGCCGGCACGTTACTGGTATTCTGCAAATAAATTGCCTGTTCCTGATGTGGCTGGGAAACCGATAACTGGCTTAAACTCAACTGTGGGTATTCGACATGTAACAATATAGGAGTTGTTTTGCCTTCATCAGAGGTTAATGAAACCGCTGCTGTCTGTGGCTGTGAGTCTCGTGCATCTGTCAGGGTGATTTGACACGTATTACCGGCATGAACCACAGCACAGTTTTTATAAGTTGCTGTCACGCCATCTGGCAGATGCTCAAGGCGGATATTATGCGCTGTTGGCAAGGCGCTGCTGCTGAGCGCTAAAGCGTCATCATTAGAAACACCAACATTAATGACATTCGTCGAGTCGACACCCAAATAAATTTGCTGTGTCGTAATCAAATTACCTGGCGGTTGCGTCGGTGCTGTTTGTGAGTCTGAGCCAGTGCAAGAGGATAAAACCACGGGCAGACTCAATGAAAGAAACATTAAAAACTTATTCATATATTATCTTTATATTTTAGTTAAAGTAATATTCTATCATATTTTTTATTAAGAGGGTGTTAAAATAATGGATTAACCCTCGACGTCGAAACATTACTCATCTCTTCATCACTCATTACACCTACACTTGCCATAGATGATCGTGGACGATCATATAATCCTTGCCCGATAGGAACCCTGCGACTTACCCTAGAAATATTAGCACTCAAATCACCAAGCTCTCCAGCGCGAGGCATAACCGTTGGGTATGGAGCAGTATAACCCAAAACAGAACTCTCCGTACTAGGCGCTATACTAATATCATCACTAGGCGCTATACTAATATCATCTGGCACCCCTCTGGCCTCATTTATTAATTGATAAAAATGCTGAGAAATAGCATATAAATTTTCATCAGCCAAAACTGCCTCACTAGCAAAATTTAACATGGCTTGCTGGGTACCAAGCCCAGCATCATAGAGGGCCTCCAAAGACTTAATACCATCTACGCGGCTACCTGCGTCCCAAGCTAATTTTAAAAATAATTTTAAATATTTTTTTAGTGATTGCTTAGTTTTGAGCGCTATCCGATAGCCTTTCAACCTCTTTCCACTGTTAACTGAGGCAGCTTGGTCAGAGGAAACTGGCGCATCTTCAAGTGCTGCTACTGGATTTGATGGTATCTCCTCAGAAGGGCCCCATACTGAAAATTCAATCATTTGATTTCTCAGAAGCGAACCATAACTTAACATTCCTGAGAGCAGGCCAACCCCTCCACCTATGTATAGCCCAGGAAGTCCTGCTGAATAGACAGAGTTAGCCTGGCCATACCACTTTGATGCCATGGCATCACCCGCAGCTGCTGTGACATACCCCCCCACAGAACCTGACAGTGTATTGATTGCAGTTGAAGCAATCATGCCACCGATAACATTACCGGTAGCACTTGCAATAGCCTCACCTGCTTCAGGCCCAGCCAGCTGCGCTGGAAGTGCCAAAGCTTGCCCAGCTGCACTGCTTACTGCACCAATCGCTGCACCACGACCAGGGTGTTTAGAGTTCATCGCAGCACCGGACTCCGCTCCAGCAGACACGCCGGCAACAAATTGATTACCATATAAACCCGGCATAGCCCATGCAGCAGCGCCAGAGGTTACGGTGAACAGAGCGCCCAAACCAATAGACTCAAAAGTCTTTCCTATACTCCAGTGCCCTGTCGGGTCTTTATAACGGATGGGATTACCCTTGGCATAAGCAAAACGATTTGGCCCAGCCGCACTAAAAACCCCCTCACTATCAGGTTGAATAAACTGTTGTTGTGCCACAGCATAATTGCGATAGCCACCAAAACGCATCAACCCGGTGCTCGAATCTTTTATTTGCCCAGAGAAGCCTTGTGCATTATCCTCGATACTTAATGCTTGGCGTGCTTCTGCCGGGTTTTTTGCATCCAAATTAGAGAATAAGTCTGTTTGCCAACCGTACGGGCTATAGGTATAAAAGTTTTTACGTACGCCATTCGCAGACAATATCACTGCTGTACCTTGATGCATTTGAAACGGGTAATGGGTATCGCCTTGATCACCCGAGACAATAGTTGCCACTTGTGCAAAGTGGCGCTGATTCGCCCCCTGGAATTGCTGGACTAACCGGTGTCCAACATAAAAGTGATCAGTGCGGACAGGCGGTGCTGATGGCTGACCAAAGCGATTGCTCTGCCATGCTAATTTACCTTGCGCATTATACGCGTAAAGATTATGGACTTTATTATCAAAGCTGGTGAATTTGATGAGTTGATTTAGAATATTGTAATGATAGCGATTGCCCGCAGCATCCTGAGTTAAATTACCACTACGATCACGCTGGTAGGCCTGTGCGTAGTATTTTTGCATCACCGGATCCGTGTAATTAATCGATTGCAAGCGATCTGGATGCCCGCTCGCTGTGTCGTAATGGTATTGCGTTGTATTACTTGAATCTGGCGAGATAAATTGGCCAATCACTTTATCGATATTTCCATTGGCAGTATAACTAAACTGCTGCGCTTGAATCCGATGACCAAAATCATCCTTTGGGAGTAATTTTTGACTGCTCAGCGAATCAGCACGGAAACTAACCAATTGGTTATGACGGTTATAATCATAATAAAACAAAGCACCGAGTGGGGTTTTGTTATCAGTATCCCGTGTTTGTATCAGACTGCTAATCATATTACCCGCCGGGTTATAGCGATAATAATAGCTTGAAACCACATTCGCACCTTGATAAATCACTTGCGTGTTTTTCAAGCCTTGCGGGTTATAGGTATATTTAACACCTGCACCTAACAGTCGCTGGTAACCAAGCGGACGACCGTAGGCATCATACTGATAAGAGACGTTTTGTCGAACGTGGTTATGATCTAAAAAACTGAGTCTTGAAATACCCACAACACCATAACTAGCGGTTTTATATTGTCCTTGACTATCCTGCCAAGTCAATGACTTGCCTTGATAAGGAGATAACTGTCGTTGATAAGCATAACGCATGTCGCCTTGATGTGCTGCTACCCGTGAACTCACATGACCGGCAGTCGTGTAGATATAGTTAATAGTATTGCCAGCATAGGTCGATTGCTGCAGACGAAAACTGGGGCTGTAGGTATAATCGCGAGTGAGCGCTGCACTTTGATTGCTGGGTGTATAAATTGCGCTAGTGACTGTACCGGCGGAAGAAAACACGCCTGTCAGTTTTGTGCCTGCCACATCATGTTTGAGTTTTAAATTACCTGGGACTTGATGCTGATAGGTGGTTAGCTGATAAGCACCGTTGCCGTGCAGCAAATGATCACCCAACGTATTGGCTACGCGGGTTCCCAACAACTGTCCAGCTTGTGAATAACCACTGCTATAGAGCGTGATTAACGGCAGTAAAATATAATAAAAAAAACGACGTATCTTCATACTTTCCATGGTAGTCTTTTTTGCTTCATTTTGACAAATTTAATTAACGTGACAAAACGTTTGTTTATCTATTTTCAGACATAACACCTCATAGGTATTAGATGCTAATGCTTGCTCAATATAATGTTCACAGCTTCAAACTGGGCTTGATAAATATATGATCAGCACCAGGATTTGCTCGTAAAATATCAGGCTCACGTCCACCGTTAATAAATTGTAATGTGAAAAAAGCCTCTTCAGGAGCAACTTCTGTATCAAGATTTGCAAACCTTGTACCCTCTTGCAGCTTGCTATAAGCATTTAGAGAATAACCAAAGCCATGCTCAATATGCTGTCCCCACCCACCAGATGTATGGTATTTTGAAATCAGAACAGGATTGTTTTGGAAATTATCTCTAATATAGGATGATGCCCGTTCCAGATCAGATCCAAATCGACAAGACTGAAGAATAATTAACCTTTTTTGCGCCTGACCCTCTTCAGAAGCAAGCCATTTCAATGCATCTGATGCCGCTGCACCAAAAGTACCTGGCTCACCACTGGCTTCATAGCTGGGACCATGCCCTTGAATCAAGATGGCTTCTTCAATACCTTGAGGAACCAAGCCCGAGTCAATGAATACGTCATCACCAGAAGAAAGTTCGTCACCAGCAATAAAGGCTCGTGACTCAGCAAAAAAAGCTGCTGCTAGATTTAAAGATTTAATACTTGTCTGTACAGGAGGCTGATAACTCTTGCTCATGAGCTCTTGCTCATTATTCACATAATCATCAGCAAGCCACGCACCGGGACCTATTCCCACATTACTCTCGTTTGAAAATACGCGAGAGAGAGTGGGATATAATGCATGACTTAATAAAGCCATTGTTGCCCCAATCCCCACGCTCAATCCAAAGCTAATCCCTGAGTTTTTATTCCATTGATGTCCCCAAATGGACGCCATACCCTGACCAGCGAGATTACCAACTCCGCCACCCAAGGCTCCGGATATGGCACTACCAATGAACTCACCTGTTATGGCTCCAGCTTGTCCAGCAACCAAGCCCGCACCACTACCCACTGTTGCGGCAACAGCACCAATCGCAGCAGATTTGCCCGCAGCTTTCCCTTTATGAAACATCCTCGCCTGCATAGCCCCACTGGCAGCACCTTGGCTAGCTGGGCTGCCAGCAAGAATTTGCCAGCCAAGTGACGGTAAAGTATCTGCTATTCCCATGGTAACAATGGATGCAACCAAACCCTCACCAAAACTCTCAAAAAATCCCTTTGTATCAAAATGCCCACTGGGATCCTGATTCATGATGGGATTGCCATTGGCATAGGCAAAGCCATTGGGCCCGGCTTTGGTAA
>CBFIHN010000047.1:0-11994 GCA_965662575.1 Gammaproteobacteria bacterium | reverse complement strand
CAAAAACATATTCTTTCAAGTAATTACTACGCTGCAGTCTCGACAAATATTCTTTAAATACGGGTGCTAATGCCTCTGATGGCACTAATCCTGTAATCTCGCGCATTTGGTTGTCTTTGGGAATCTTCTTCACACCAAACTGGGTTTGCAGGTTGCAGCGAGTTGTGCGTTTTTCCATAGCCCTTTGGAATTGCAGCATGCTGGGTGACTTGTAAAACATACAAGCTAAGCCACTGAGCATAGTGTCCATTATACTGTAGGTCGTTTTATGCGCTACGCGCGGATCCTTGCATTCACCAAATGAGCTTTTAAACCCTTTGATTAATGATTTGAAACCAAGGTGCTTTTTACTCGTTATTTCCATCGCTGCTAGGCTGTATAACTTAGAGAGTAAAAATAGTATAAACTCTTTACTAAAATACTGCTATTTGTGCGAAACACACCTGCATCAAAATACCATATTCTCTACGATACAAGCTTGACTGAGAATAGCTGAGTTGATATTGGCTACGCAGCATCAACGCAAGCTGCTCTATTGAAAATATTAAGGTTAAATTATTTGGGAGGCTATTACTTTATCAGTTTTAAAAAGGCAAAGGAGGTTCATAGTGATAAAACTTTTGTGAAAGCTTTCATCGCCGATTTTGTCGATAAGAAAAACTGCCATCATATTATTTGCCAATTTAATTTGTTATTTGAAAAATTATTTTCAGGTCTTGAAAAGTCGTTGTTATACTTTGAGCAAGGAGGCCCAGTATTTGAGGGTGCTTTGTCTGATGTTAGGGCTGATTATTGTATTAAACTTGTTGAGCAAGGGGTTTTTGACTTTGTTCAGGGCTTAGTTGGATTAACAGAGAATATGCAAACTATTTCTTGTGACTTACTAGGGTGGGAGCCGCTGACTAAATTTTTACTCAATCCTGCAGAAATAGATTTAACTATTTTTGATGGCATAGAGTTTAACGATAATTTTAATTTAGCAAAGAATAGAAATATGGCTCAATATATCAAAAGCCAGGCTCAGAATGAATCCCACAAAAGATCAAGATGGATTTATAGGACTATTCTGCCTTCATTATTGGGTTTATTCAAAACTATAGGGAGATAGCTGTTCAATGAGTTTTAAGATTTTTATCAGTGTCATCTGGGCTCTAATCTCCCGTGAAACTAAAACGCGTTTCGGCGAGGGCTATCTGGGCTATTGTTGGGTTTTTCTTGAGCCTTTTATCCATGTGGGTTTGTGGGTGCTGATTTTTACCCTAATGCATCGACATGTTTTTCTGGGATTAAACATTCCGATTTTTATTTTAACTGGTATTGTACCGTATTTGTTTTTCTCTGGTGTTGTGACGCGCAATCTGAGTGTAGTCAATGCGAATAAAAGTCTACTGTTTTATCGGCAGGTCAAAATTTTTGATGCTGTCGTGGCGCGCTGGTTGTTGGAGATGGTGATTACGACGCTCACAATTTTTGGCGGACTACTAGTATTTGACTACTTTAGCTATTCTTTCATCTTATACAATCCTTTATCGCTGATCGTTGCATTCTTGTTATTATCAATCATTGCCTTAGGCTTAGGCTTTGCAATGTCGGTTGTTGGTTTTTTCTTTCCTGAGATTGGGAAAGTGATTGGCGTTTTTTTCCGAATTTTGTATTATATCTCAGGTGTGTTCTTTTCATTAGATCAGATCCCGGTGCAATATCAGTGGGCCTTTTTATGGAACCCTATTTTCCAGGCAATTGAGTTTATTCGCTATGCATTTGTACAATTTACATTGCCACAACAGGTGAGTTTTTCTTACTTGGGTGAGTGGGCATTGTTTTCTATTTTCTTTGGTGTATCGCTATATTTTGTCGCGCGGAAACGTTTTTTAATGAATGCACAAGCACGTTAAAGGCAGCTGATGAATGGTTTTATTGGTTATGTTTAAAAGCGCGGGTAAAAAAAGTAATTAAGTGTTTCTGGTATTGTGTTGTTTTCACAAACATAGCAGCAACATGTGTATTGACGCCATTAACAAACCAGTGTTGTATGTTGGCGTGTCGTTTTGCTAATCGTAGAATTTCTTGACTATGACTGATGTTAATTCTGGGATCATCAATGGCATGGGTTAAAAATATAGGTCGATGATGATCACTAATTAACGCCATCTTGATGCCATTATATTTAGTTAGGTTGGCTCCGGTGAGCCAATTGGCAAGTGGTATCACACCAAGACTCATCCATCTGGGCAAGCCTAGTTTGGCAAATTCATCCGCTGCCTGGCGCCGAAAGTTAACAAAAGGTGTATCTAGCCATAGTGCCGCAATGTGTTCATCTTTTGCAAAGGCTAGCGCTGCGGTAAAAGCACCGAGAGAATAGCCGAATAAGCCAATCCTATTGACTGGGATATGTTGTTTTTTATTCAGCCAGTCAACAGCTCCTAAGATGTCCAGATATTCACTTTGCCCCAAATGCACATATTTGTTGTGATGACTGCTTTGGTTGTAGCCGCTTAGGTCAATATTTAACACATTAAAACCGGCTTTATAGAGCATGGCGCTCGGTAATAATGAGTTGGCATTGCATTTGCCATTATCCGTGCCAATGCCATGAATGACAATAATGGCTGGACTACTCTTAGCCGTTGGAGTCCACCAGGCTGAAATGGTTGTCTTGGGCTGGCGACTAGGAAATTTGACGGTATCATACTCTTTGATATACCAAGGTTTAGCATTGAAATCTTTTTCACTAGGTCCTCGCTCCTTGCCGGCAACAATCCAGTATGCTGGTGTATTGGCTCTTTCTTCCCCGCAGTTTTTACCTGTTTTTAGTGTGGTTGTGACTGCATAAAAATCGATTAAAAACCAGATGATAGCGAACAGGGCAACTATGGATAGACCAATCAATAACCAATACACCAACTTCATTAGAAAACCCAAGAAAAGTGGCGGTACAGATGTCCGCATCCGCAGTGAGAGTGATTACAACTACACCAGTTCATATGCCAGTTGGGTGGGTAGGTCATTTGTCTAGTGTGCTATATTTTTGGAGAACTTGGGGTGGGACAAACTGGCTGATATCACCGCCATGGGTGAGAACATCACGCACCATGCTCGAAGAAATAAAGCTGGTATGAGCGTCAGCACACAAAAATACGGTGTCAAGTTGGTGGTTGAGGCATTGATTCATCCCCGATAGATGAAATTCATAATCGAAATCTACTGCAGTGCGTAAGCCGCGCAAAATCCATTTAACCTTTTGTTGCTTGGCAAAGTCCACCAGCAGACCAGAAAAGGATTTGACAGCAAAATTGCCTGGGATACCAGTAATAACTGATTCGATTAAATCCAAACGTTGATCAATCGCTAGTTGAGGTGATTTGTAACTATTATCTGCAATCGAAACAATGACCAAATCAAACAGGTCCCCTGCGCGCTGCAACACATTCAGGTGGCCATTAGTCATGGGATCAAAAGTCCCAGGATAAATAGCAGTGCGCGGGGATATTGACATATGCTCCTTAAGCCATCTCTTCTATTGCAATTTCTTTTCTCACATGCCAATGGCGAGATAGTAGATTGGTGCTATTGATTAAACGGTCTAAGAACGCGTCACTATGTGTAATCGTTTTTTGTGGTGCGGGCTGGTTAAAGCGGATATCGTATTTGCGAGCAATACGGCGGACATTGCTAACACCACAGTTAAGGTGTTCAGCAACCTGTTTTGAGGTTAAACCGTCTTTGGCGTATTGGGCTAAAAGATCCTGCACAGGGCGTTGATGTTCATTGATAATTCGTTGTTCGACAGTAATCGCAGTCATTTAAGACATCCCCTTTCTGATGGTTCTGACAAGCTGCTTACTGACTCATTCAGTTAGAGCAGCCCTAACTCTAATTTTGCCGCTTCTGACATCATGTCGGCGTTCCATGGCGGGTCAAAAACAAGCAGTGCGTCGACATCATCGACATTGGGCACTGCACGTAGTTTTTGTTCAACATCCGCCATGATAACGGGTCCCATACCGCAGCCAGGTGCCGTGAGTGTCATTTGCACGATGACACGGTATTTCCCATTAGCTAATGAGCGAATTGATAACTCATAAACCAGTCCTAAATCAACGATGTTGACTGGTATCTCTGGATCATAGCATGTTTTCAACTGCTGCCAAAGAATCTCCTCATTGAGAACGCCATCCTTGACATTCAGTGGCTCAACGGTATGGGCTAATATTTCTTTGCCAATAGCGTCAGCATCCTTGCCGTCAATGCGGACTAGGTTTCCATTGACGTTTAAGGTAAAGCTATTGCCTAGGGACTGTGTGACAAGAACCTCTGTTCCAGGGACTAATGTAACTTCTTGGCCATAGGGGATCAAAATACCAATAACATCGCGTTTAATGATGGTTATATCTTCAATTTTCATTTTTATTCTTCGTGATACTAAAACTTTCTCCGCAACCACATCGTGCAGTTTCATTAGGGTTTGTATAAACTAGTTCAGATTGACCAAGTGTTTTTTTGCAAAAATCGACCTTTAAATGATTAAGGTAAGGAATTGCCTCATTTTTAATAAAAATTGGCAAGTCAATATTGCTTGAAACAAAGCTGATGCTTTCTGATAATTCATGAATTAAATCAAGTTGATAGCTTAAGCCAGAGCAGCCAGTCGTTTTGGTATAAAAGCATAAACCAATGGCTTGTTTTTGTTTCTCAAGGTAACCCTTTAAATACTGTTCTGCCGCTGCTGTAAAGGTCATGCTTGGGTGGTTTGGGTTGAATTGCATGGTCATTCAGTTGAGACCTCCTTATCATCACCGCAGATTGCCGAATGCATCGTATGCCAAGCCAGTGTGGCACATTTTACACGAGATGGATATTCGCAAACACCTTTTAATACAGCAAGTTTGCCTAATTTTTCAACATGATCTTGTTCGGTGTCGCGGTGTGTTACCATCTGTTGAAATGCTTCAAAGATTTGCAGTGCCTCTTGTTCAGGAAGTCCGGTTAGCATTTGAGTCATCAGGGAGGCGGAGGCAATCGAAATAGCACACCCCTTGCCATTAAAGCCAGCCTTTTCCACCATGCCGTTCTGTATTTTTAGGTATAAAGTAATGGTGTCACCACACAGTGGATTGTGACCTTCTTTGATATGTGTTGCATCGGGGAGCTCGCCAAAGTTACGTGGCCGGCGCCCGTGATCAATAATCACTTGCTGATATAGTTCTCGAATATCACTCATCAGTTAAATAATTTCCTTGCTTGATTTAGGGCATTGACTAACGTGTCAATCTCTTGTTGTGTATTGTAGAAGGCAAAAGAAGCCCGAGTGGTTGCCGGCACATCATAAAAACCCATGACTGGCATTGCACAATGATGTCCCGCCCTGACAGCGACACCATTATGATCGACAATGCTGGCAATATCATGTGGATGAATATCCTCAAGTACAAATGAGATAACAGGTGCCTTGTTTTGTGCTTGGCCTAGGATTTCTAGACCAGGGATTTCTGACAAGGCTTGTTCTGCGCAGACCTTCAGTTCTTGTTCGTAGGTTGCGATATTTTGGATACCCAGTGCTTGAATATAATCAATAGCCGATTTTAAGCCAATTACCCCGGCAATATTGGGCGTCCCGGCTTCAAATTTATAGGGCAGTGGTGCATAGGTTGATTGTTCAAAACTGACCGTTTGAATCATTTCACCACCACCAAGAAATGGTGGCATCTGCTCAAGTAATTGCTGTTTGCCGTATAGGACACCAATACCGGTAGGCCCATAGAGTTTGTGCCCTGAAAACACAAAAAAATCACAGTTAAGGTCTTGGACATCAATCGTTTGATGCACAATCGATTGTGCGCCGTCAATTAGAATCGGTACGTGATGTTGATGGGCAATTTCAGTCATATACTTAACTGGATTGACCGTGCCTAAAACGTTGGAAGTATGGACGACACAAGCTAGTCGTGTTCGCTCATTGAATAAGGATGCATAGGTGGCTAGATCAAGCTCACCTTCGTAGCTCATAGGGATGACTTTAATTTCTATCCCTGTGCGTTGTTTTAATAACTGCCACGGTACAATATTGGCATGATGTTCCATTGCGCTGATAATAATTTCATCGCCTGGTTTAAGTTGTTGGCCAAATGTGTTTGCTATTAAATTGATACTTTCGGTGGTACCGCGGGTGAAGATAATCTCTTTTGTCGACTTGGCGCCGATAAAATTGGCAACGGTTTGGCGTGATTGTTCAAAAGCCTCGGTTGCCTTTTCACTGAGCAGGTGCGCTGAACGATGTACGTTAGCATTGAGTTTGCGATAATAACCTGCCACAGCATCAACCACGCACTGTGGTTTTTGTGCCGTCGCAGCACTATCTAAATAGGTTAATGGCACACCATTGACTGGTTTTTGTAATATCGGAAAATCCTGGCGTATTTTGTGAATGTCCCAGCTCATAATGCGTGTGCTTCCAATTTCAATATATTGGTGAGCCATTGATATCTCTCCTTAGACAAAAGCTTATCTAATACTTCCTGTATGAACGCTTGCTCTAACATGTGCTTTGCTTGGTCACGGCTAATACCACGACTTTGCATGTAAAGTAACGCATTTGTATCAATTTGGCCAGTGGTGGCGCCATGAGAACACACAACGTCATCGGCGTGAATCTCAAGTTCTGGTTTGGTATCAACTTGGGCGCGTTGAGATAATAGTAAATTTTTGTTTTGCTGATGTGCGACAATTTTTTCAATATTGCTATGAACAATCGCCAAACTATCAAAGACGCTATGCGCGTGCTCATCGACGGTGCTTTTGTAGAACACATGACTGTGCGTGTGGGAGGCTTGGTGTTCAACGACAATTTGGGTATCAGCATGATGGTGGTTGTCGAGTCGATGCAGGCCATGAATCTGGCAGCTGGCGCCGGGTTGTTGCAAATAAACGTGATAATCACAACGTGTTAATGCCCCGCTGATGGCAGCTTGGATCGCATTAAACTGACTGTTCTTGTCTTGGTAAATGTGTATACCATGATTATAGTGCACTGACTGGTCAGCGCGATTAACTTGGGTCCATTCACATTGAGCATCTTGGGCGAGTTTCACTGTGCTGAGCACATTCAAAAAATGTTTTTGTGATCCTTGGCATTGATTGTCTTCAATGATGTTGCAACGTGTATTGCGGCCCAAAATAATTTGATGATGGTAGTGTTGTGTTGTCGCAAAGTCAGGGTCGCTGTATTGGTATACTATATGTAATGGTTTGTCCAAAACCACACCATCATCGAGTTTAATCCTCAGTCCATCTTGAGCGTTAGCAATAGCTAAAGCCGCAAATGGGTGTTTTTGGTAGTCAATATCAACCGACTGTTCTGGTTTTTCCCGTCGATTGCTGGATCTTAAACAACTAATACCTTGCGGTAAATTTGATAAATCTGTCATTAATTGACCATCAACAAATAACAATTGGTAAGCATTTGCGTAGTCAAAGTTCCCTTTGGCTTGTCTGCCTTGAGATAAATTCTTTAAAGTCTCTTGGCCTAGCATGCGAGCAATGGGTGTGTATTTCCAATGTTCCGTTTTGCGTTCAGGCATGCCAATGTTGAGCCAATGATCCCAGGCTTGTTGGCGGGTGTGATTGTTGGCAAAGTCTACGGCAGTAAATAGTGGGTTCATCTGTTGGCCTCATCGATCCATCCATAGCCTTTCTCTTCCAATTCTAGGGCTAAGTTCTTATCACCAGAGCGAATAATTTGGCCATGAGCAAAAACATGCACAAAATCTGGCACGATATAATCCAGTAAGCGTTGGTAGTGCGTAATCATTACAAAACTACGTTCATTACTGCGCAGGTAATTCACTCCTTGTGCAACCATTTGTAGTGCATCGATATCTAGGCCAGAGTCGGTTTCATCTAGTAGCCCAAGCGTTGGCTCGAGCAGCAACATCTGTAGAATTTCATTGCGCTTCTTCTCGCCGCCAGAAAAACCCTGGTTAACGCCACGATTCAAAAAGCTTTGATCTAAGCCGACAAGCTTCATTTTTTCCTTTGCTAAGCTCATAAAATCAAATGCATCTAATTCTTCTTTGCCGCGTGCTTTGCGTGCGTTGTTAACTGCGGCTTTAAGAAAGTAAGTATTATTCACACCAGGAATTTCTACGGGGTATTGAAATGCTAGAAATAAACCGGCAATTGCTCGCTCTTCCGGTAGTAGGGTCAAAAGGTCTTTGCCACAAAAAGTCACGCTACCATCAGTGACCTCGTAGCCATCACGACCAGATAATACATTGCCAAGCGTGCTTTTTCCTGAGCCATTTGGGCCCATAATTGCGTGTACTTCACCGGGATTAATGGTTAAGTTGACGCCTTTCAGTATGGGTTTGTTTTCAATGCTTGCGTGTAAGTTTTTAATCTCTAACATGTTTGTCTCGTGGTTTGTTAATTTTTTTCAGTGTGTTCAGCCAATAGCCCCTTCTAGGCTAACTTCCATTAGCTTTTGTGCCTCAACGGCAAACTCCATGGGCAATTCTTTAAACACTTGTTTGCAAAACCCATTCACAATCATCGCCACCGCATCTTCTTCATTGACACCTCGTTGGCGGCAGTAAAATAATTGATCATCTGAAATTTTTGAGGTTGTTGCCTCATGCTCTACCTGCGCGCTGGCATTTTTCACTTCAATGTAGGGGAAAGTGTGTGCACCACATAAATGACCCAGTAGTAAAGAATCGCATTGAGTATAGTTTCGAGCGTTGTCTGCCGTTGGGTTGATGCGGACTAAACCACGATAAGCATTTTGCCCATGAGCTGCTGAAATGCCCTTGGAAATAATGGTGCTCTTGGTGTTTTTACCCAAATGAATCATTTTGGTGCCGGTATCTGCTTGTTGGTATTTGCTGGTTAAAGCAACGGAGTAGAACTCACCGGTGCTATGATCTCCTTGTAAAATAACACTAGGGTATTTCCAAGTAATGGCTGAGCCAGTTTCAATTTGTGTCCAGGAGATCTTCGAATTAATACCACGACAGGCGCCACGTTTGGTTACAAAGTTATAAATGCCACCTTGGCCTTGATCATCACCGGGATACCAGTTTTGTACGGTTGAATATTTGACTTGTGCATTATCTAAAGCAACAATTTCGACCACGGCTGCATGTAGCTGGTTTTCATCACGCATTGGTGCCGTACAACCTTCGAGATAACTGACATAGCTACCTTCATCGGCAACGATCAAGGTGCGTTCAAACTGTCCGGTATTAGCTGCATTAATACGGAAATAGGTAGACAATTCCATCGGGCAGCGAACTCCTTTGGGAATATAGACAAAAGAGCCATCGCTAAATACCGCAGAATTCAGCGCAGCGAAAAAATTATCAGCTTGCGGTACCACTGAGCCTAAGTACTTTTTAATGAGTTCAGGGTGCTCTTGTACTGCCTCTGAGAACGAGCAAAAGATCACCCCAGCATCAGCAAGCTTTTCCTTGAATGTCGTTGCAACTGATACACTGTCAAAAACAGCATCAACAGCCACACCAGCCAGCTTTGCGCGTTCATGCAAAGGGATACCTAATTTTTCATAGGTTTCAAGGAGCTTGGGGTCAACTTCGTCCAAACTTTTTGGCGCGTTTTCTTGCGATTTTGGTGCCGAGAAATAGCTGATTGCTTGATAATCAATAGAATCAATTTTTAGGTGCTGCCAGTTCGGCATTGGCATTTTTTGCCACTTAGCAAAAGCCTCTAAACGCCAATTAAGCAAAAACTCGGGCTCATTTTTTTTTTGAGAAATAGCACGGACGATATCTTCATTGAGCCCCGGCGGTAGACTATCGGCATCAATGTCAGTGACAAAGCCATGCTCATAATCTTGATTAACAAGCTGATCAATTCGCTTGGACATGGTTGAGCTCCTCAATTAGGTCATTAACAGAAAGTCCTTGGACCATTTGTTCTAAATTAATCATTTGCAGTAACTGACGAATTAGTGTGTCAATGACTTGCCAATTGTTTTTGATACAACATAGGCTCTGATGTTGACAAGCCTTGCTGGGTAAACAGCAATCAGTTATCGTGTGAGGTCCATCAATGGCACGTAGAATCGATAATAAGCTCACTTTTTCCGGTTGCTGAATGAGGCTGTAACCACCAGTGGCTCCTCGTGAAGAGTTGAGCAATTTTGCTTCCGAAAGTTGCTTTAACAACTTGCGCACAGTTGGTGCAGGCAATTGCGTTTGTGTGGCAACATCTGCAGCACTGAGGGAGTGCGGGGTCTTGGCAAATTGGCACATAACGGCAGTGGCATAGTCTGCTAGTTTGCTTAATCTCAGCATATAGCACTAATTCAGTCTCATTTGGTGCGCAACTTTAGTTGATTTGCAAAGCGCTGTCAATGCCTGGTGCTACAATAACTCTCGTTGGCGATTGACTAAATTTTGATGCTAATTTATATTGAACATCAATTTGTTTTGTGTATGCGCTGCTGGCCTGACACAGTCGAGTATTTTTGGATGCTGTCTCTCAATTGAGCGAATAAATTAAGCTTGTCATCATTTCCTCGAAGAGGGGAATCTAGTTTTTTAACCTCTAGATCCACGCCTTTGTCGGTATGACATGTCTTGAGATATCAAGTTATTAAGCGCAGCGCCGTCTGTTTTTGAGGAAACAACGGGTTTATGATTCAACTCAACAATGTCACTAAATTTTATCGAGTTAAAAGCGACCGTCACTATGTTCTGCGTGGCGTAACGCAAACTTTTGATTCCCATATTAGTATCGGTATTCTGGGATCCAACGGCGTGGGAAAGTCAACATTGTTGCGTTTGTTAGGAGGCATCGAATTCCCTAATCAAGGTGAGATTCAATCCACTGGAAGTATCTCCTGGCCAGTGGGTCTGGCTGCCGGTTTTCAAGGATCACTGACTGCGCGTGAGAATGTGCGTTTTGTCTGTCAGATTTATGGTAAAAGCTGGTTGCAAACCAAAGAAATCATTCGTTATGTCCAAGCGTTTGCTGAAGTGGGTAAGCATTTTGATATGCCAGTCAAAACTTACAGCTCTGGGATGCGGGGGCGGGTTAACTTTGGTTTGTCGATGGCGTTTGATTTTGATTACTATTTGGTTGATGAAGTCACCGGTGTTGGTGATGTCCGGTTTAAGGCGAAAGCCAAGGAAGTTTTTGATGAAAAGCGTAAAACGGCATCAGTGGTCATGGTGTCACACGATATGAAAAGCCTGCGTCAGAATTGTGATATTGGCGTGTATCTCAATCAAGGGCAAATGACAGTCTATGATGATTTGGACTATGCGATTCGCAAATATCAGAAAAATTAAACGATGAATTATTATATTTACCCGTTGCTGAAATATTGGTGTTTTAAGTTGTTCAAGGCAGGCTCCTTTAAGTTAGAAAAATTATTCAGTGTCTTTGATATTAACTTCAGTGCTAGTTTAAAAGGTTCTCGCCACGTTTTGGTCTGGGGGCGGAAGCATTCCGGTAAGTATGCACTCAATAAAGCGCGTAAAAAATCATTAGCTATTACTTATATTGAGGATGGCTTTTTACGTTCATTGTATCCGAGTTCCAATTCCTCAGTGTCATTAACGATAGACTCTGTCGGTGTTTATTATGATGCAACACAGCCTTCTTTGCTTGAGCAGTGGTTGAGCAGCGATAATTTTCATGCAACAAAGATAGAGCAAAATATAGCCAAACAGGCTATAAACTTTATTAAAGACAATCATATCAGTAAATATAATGCGGCACCGGATTTGCCTGAGGCTTATTTTTCACAAAAAAAACCAGTGGTTTTAATCGTCGATCAAGTGCCAGGTGATTTGTCGTTAAAGTATGGTTTAGCCGGTGATATAACCATCAATGATTTAATTGCCTCGGCTCAAAAAGATTATCCTGCTGCACATATTGTGGTAAAAGCGCATCCCGCGAATATTCAATCCGGAAGACTACATCATCTTGAGCACGTCGAGGGTGTTGACATTCTGTCTCAAAATTATCACC
>CBFIHN010000046.1:0-12791 GCA_965662575.1 Gammaproteobacteria bacterium | reverse complement strand
AAAAGATAAATCCAATAAAAGCCTTGGGATAGAGAATTTGTATGGAACATTTCTCTGCTCATTTAAGGTTTTCTATTACCTATCTCCGAGCAATGCAAGTATTGAATTGTCGGTTTATAATTATTTCGCCGACGAAGAGAAATGGAAGGAGTCAGAGTCATTTTTTGCAGATCTGACAAAGGATTTGCCAAAAGAATGCACTGACCAAGCTTGGGTCAGCGCGCTATGGGAGCAGGAGTCTATAGTTAAAGAAAATCTAATCTATGCATTAGATGATGAGGAGTTTGGTGTCGCGCTATTCTTCTTTAAATATCTGTGTCATTTGAAGAAAATGATAAAAGTTTGGGAGGGAAAAAATCAACAAGAGGTAAGTTCTGAAATTTTTGCAAGTGACTTCATTGACATCAGCAAAAGCAAATTAAAGACTAATAACCTTGATAATCTGAAGGATAACCTTGGGAAGCTTGAGAAATGCAAGAAGCTTGAGAAATGCAAGGTGTTGTTTAATGGCAATGCTAATAAAGATGATGATCTATTACGTTTTAATCATCGTGTCAGTCAATGGTTGCTTTCACACAAAGGAGAGATCCATCCTGGGGATGCCAAGCGCATTGCTAAAGAATGTTTTGCTAGAAGAACCAGTTTTTGGTCAGGGAACACGGCTTTAGCCGATTTGCAGCAGCGTATCATTCTTGATGTCTTGCTGAATATAGTCACTGGTTGTGGCTTGGGATACGCAACCGCAGGGCTATTCGTTGCTGCGCACAAAGCCGCTCATGGGAAAGAAGTCACGTTATTGACCGTGAGTGAAGCGCTGTTGTTTTCACACAAAAAAACGCCAGAGGAACGTGCTGCTGTTCGGGTGTTTGCGGGTTAACAGGCACCCTGAATGGTTCAGTACTTTCCTATTGGTGGCTCAGCTTACGCAGCAGCCCTCTAAGGCAATTGACGTCCATGATGATTAAGGGCGAGATGTTATTCTTATCCTTAAGTTCCATATTGGGACTGTTGCAAACTGATTTCTAGTGACATTGAAAAAAATGAAAAGCTGCTCATTTATTAGGTATAAAATCCGCTTTTTTAATTTTTTTCGTCTAGCTACTGTTCGCTATAAATTCGTTTGCAACAGCCCCATATTGGTAGTGCGACAGTCTGGTGATTATCAAGGCGTTATTTTTCTTTACTTACCTAGCTTAGGAATCCTTGCCACCATCCGCATTGAGGTTGTTAATTCCTCAAATTGTAACCAGGGGCGCAACCAGGCAATGGCTTGATAAGCACCAGGTTGCCCGGGGATTTCTTTAACTTCAATCTTGGCATCAGCTAATGGGTATTTTGCTTTTAGCTCCTGGTTACTTGCGGCATTCGCGTTAACATAGTTTTTAATCCAACGATTTAACCAGCGTTCACAATCGTCTACTTCCATAAAGGAGCCAATTTTATCGCGGGCCATGACTTTTAAATAATGCGCAAAGCGTGACGTTGCCAGCAGGTAAGGTAAGCGAGCTGAAATGGCGGCATTGGCGTTGGCTTCTGGGCGGTCATATTTATGGGTTTTTTGTGTCGTTTGGGCACCAAAGAAAACGGCGTAGTCGGTATTTTTATAATGACACAGTGGCAAGAATCCCAGTTTGCCGAGTTCTGCTTCACGACGGTCGGTGATGGCAATTTCAGTGGGGCATTGTGAATCCATGTCACCATCATCAGTGGCAAAGGTATGCAGTGGTAAACTATCAACCTTGCCACCACCTTCGGCTCCACGAATCGCTGTGCTCCAGCCATATTTGGCGAAAGCATCCGTTATCTTGGCGCCCAGTGCATAGGCAGCATTCATCCAGCAGTAATCTTCGTTATCGAGTTGTGAGGTGGGGCGACCATTATCTAACGGTGTTTCTTCAAAGCTAAAGGCATCGATTCTATTGGTGGCTTCACCGTAAGGTAATCGTGCTAACACCCGAGGTAGGGTTAAGCTGACAAAGCGTGAGTCTTCACTCTCGCGGAATGATTTCCAGGCAGCATATTCAACGCTGTCAAAAATTTTCGCCAAGTCACGAGGTTTCGATAGTTCGCGCCAATTATCAAAGCCAAGTAAACTAGCATCCGCAGAAGAGATAAAGGGGCAGAAAGCCGCAGCAGCAACATTGGAAATTTTTGCTAACATACCGATATCTTCAGGGTGTTTGCCAAAGTTATAGTCACCAATTAAGGTACTATAAGGTTCACCGCCGGGCGTGCCAAACTCATTTTCATACAGTTTTTTAAATAATTGGCTTTGGTCAAATTCAATGGCTTTATTGAGATCCTTGCTTAGGGTGCGTTTATCAACATTTAACAAACGAATACGCATGGATTCACCCGTTTCAGTGTTTTGTACCAAATGGTTTAAGCCGCGCCAAGAACCTTCTAATTTTTTAAATCCATCGCTATGGATTACCTTGGTTAGTTGTTCAGACATGACTTGATCAATTTTGGCAATGGCTTGGTTTAAGCTGGTAACCACACTTTTATCCCAAGAGACTGTCCCAGATAAAGCTTGTTCTGTCAGCACCTTAAGTAGTTGTTCGGCGTGTTGTGGCTCAGTTTGTTTGGTTGCTGCAATGGCTTGGTCTAATAGGCTGGGGGCAGTCTCCGTCACTGTGGTTTGTTCTTGTTTATTTAAGGTTGTCATGGGTGCTGTTTCTCCTTGTTATTCTCTTGGGGAACGATAGTGTCGACAGGTTTTAATTTTTTGGATAAAGGACAAAAGTCCTACGAATGATCTTCCACCCCAAGATCTTTTGCTAAATTAGCTAGTTTTTCAGGGTTCTGTAGCGCTTCTTCAAGAATCTGTTCTAACTTATCAGAACGATCAGACTTAGCTAACAGGTCACGTAAATGATCACGCGCTTGTTTAAGCGCTTTGAGTTGCGGGATATGATTGACTAGGTTCTCAGGTTCAAAGTCTTCAAGTGAGTTAAATTTAAGATTTAATGTCAACTCACTGCCATCACCTGTTAATGTATTTTCGACTCTTAAATCCAGTTCAGGTTGTTGCTTGGCCATGACGTCATGAAAGTTGTCACGGTCAATTTGGGTAAATTTACGTTCTTTGAGTGGCTTGAGGTTTTTGCGGCCATCACCAGAAAAGTCACCCAGGACACCGACAACAAAGGGTAATTCTTTTTCAATGACCGCATCTTCGGTTTCCACTTCGTATTTAATATGTACGCGAGGTTTGCGTACACGGCTGAGTTTTTCGTTGATACTGTGGTTGTTAGGCATAGTTTATCTGCTCCTTTTATTGAGATTGATTATCGATATTGCTCGTCACAATGCCGGTTAGGTGAAATGCTTGATCCCGCGCAGTTGAATCGACAATCATTTCTTGCATCAGCTCAGGCAAACTAAGCTTGCCCCAATGCACTGCGCGATCGAGTAGGTAGGGAAGAGGTGAATGGGGTTCATTTCGTCGGAAGTAATCCGCAATAGCGGATAACTCTTGCAACGTCTGTTGGCGGCTGTTAGGTGTTATTTCCAGTGCGTCTACTTTATCTAAGTGGGTTGAAACCGCCTCTTGCGCACTGACACTTCGCTCTAAATTATTTGGTTTGGTTTTATCCGGTATTTTCTCAATATCAGGTGCCATGCTCTGTTGTTGCGGTATTAAGAATTGGCAATGTTCGCTATATTCTTGTAATGCATCGCGAATGAAATTGAGCATGGGTGTTTGTTCAGCACAGTGTAATTCAAGGCTATGGCTCAGTTTCTCAAGGTGCATTAAGCATTGTTGGGCTTTGGCCTGTTGTGCTTGATAGAAATCGCCCTCTGTTTGTTGCGCTAGTGTTTCGATTTCTTCCAAGGTTTTGATGTTGCTTTCATTCTTTTTGACTAGTGCTTGTTGGTATTGCCAAAAGCTAAATTGACGATCAGCGGTTATCGCTAGGTGGTATATTGGATTAACTAAGCTGCCTGGAGCATCTTCGCCATTTAAGCCAATGATCGGTGCCAAGCGTGTTTCAAGACCATCTTCATCAGGCATGGGGAATAGGGTGTCCCAGTACTGTTCACATAAGCCAGCGATGAGTGCTAGGCTACTGTCAAGTCCGTTAATACCGTCGAGACGGACTAAGGCTTCACATAACCAGCTAGCTACCTCAAGGTCTTTTGTTTGTTTGCCTAATAATTCAATGGCGGTTTGTTTGACTATTTGCCAATGTTGTTCTGGCTCCGCAGGTTCGTCATGCAATAGCTTGCGCTCATCATTGCGTGCCTGTGTGCGCGCGTCCTTGCATTGATAATATAGATTATCCACAGGGCTTTGTGAGCGTAAGTCAATGTTTGCGGTTTTACTATCGATTGTGCTGAGTAAGTCGTCTAGGTCGAGTGTCATTTTTTACTCCCTTTGTTCTGGGGGTTTATTGCTGTATTTAGCTGCTCACTCAAATGAAAGCCTTGCAGTAACCTCAAATCAAAAGCACCCAGGAATGCGGTGCCAGTAATGCGATAGCTAGCATTCAAGCCCTTAAAACGATAATTCAGTAGATACGTGCCATTATTGGCAGTAGCTTTCAATAGGCCGTAGCCTAATAACTTAAATAATGACCACGGACCATTGGCAGAACGAGTATATTGATTGCCCGCAAAGTCAGTTATGCTAATGGTGGCATTTTGTTGATTAAACGGTGGTGGCCAACTAATTGTGCTGACAATTTGTGGGCCATGGCGATAGCTTAAGTGCTGGTTGCCAAGGATTAAATCGACACTGCTGGCATTGGAGGATAATATTTGTGGCTGAATTGAGAAGCTTAGTGAGGCGCTATCAGCACCATTACTAAAGTAAGTATCACGGATTTTTTTAGCACGCGCAAAGCTGGCGATCGTTTTTGCTTGTAATTCTAAACTGTGGCCATGGATGTTTAGTAGCTGCCATGGGTGGCTGCCGGTATTGATAAATGGGCTGAGATACTGTTTGAAGAAGCGATTCAATTGGCCATTGGGGGCAAAGAAATGATTAAAAGTGTCAATCGATACCGATGATACTGCTCTTTTATTGAGTGGGTAGCGACCACGGATATTGGCGCTATAGTTATTCATGACATCACTGTTCCATGCAGCATTGAGTGCTTGGTAGGCATTGTCAATGAATACCTGCCAGCTTTGGTTTGCAATGGCTATAAGCCATTGGCTAACTGGCTTGGGCGTATGTTGTGCTTCGATAGTTAAGTCAATGATGGGATTATGTACCCCTTGCATGGTGGCTTTGGCAGCAGTGAACGCAGCTTCGCCTGGGTTGGCTGCTTGTTGTATTGTCAGTAGGTAGTGACGAATTTGCGCTAAAGTCTTCACAACCTTTTGCCAATTAGATTGTTCATTATCATGGCGAGCAAATTCATTGACTTTACTAAAATAGTTATTGACTTGTACCTGGCCATAGTTAACATTTATGCTATTGGTATAGATGATATCGAGTAGAGCAGCTAAAGGTGATTGTTGGCCGCTTAAGATGCCTAATGCTTGAATGGCTTGCGGTAGATTATTAAATGGCTTAACTGAGATGTTGTTCAGCGCTTGTTGCCAGCTATGGATATAATGTCGGTTATAGTTTGCTTGCATTAAATGACTGATTTGCTCGGCAGTTTGGCCACCATCTTGACTACTAATTAAACCAATATCCTGATTATCTTTGGCAACACTATTCGCAATTTGTTGCTGCTTGATGAGAAATATGCGTTTAAACCCTTGACTGGTATACAAGTTATTGATCGTTAGTTTGGTATTTTTTTGGATAAACACGTGCTTGAAGTTATCACCGACTTCACTAGCCAATAGCATATTGGGGTAGTTACTGACTTTCGCGTCTAGGTTCAGCAAACCATAAGCACGAGTTGAGGGAATGATCTGTTGTAATTGGCCACGAATGCGATTAATTAAACTTGTATCCAGTGGCAGTTTTTCAATGGGTTGCTGTAAAGCGAGGTTAAGATAGTTTTCTAGCTGTTTTGCAGTGCTTGGCTGATTTGAGAATTGACGATGCCATTGATAAAGCATTGGTGCTTTTACAGAAGATTCTGGGGTGACATTGCTGGCACTAAAAGCTAAGTAACCCTTAAGCATGGCATAGAGCAAGTTTTGGTTGTGAATATTTTGATTCAACTGCTCCTCAATTTGTGCGGCAATGCGTGGTAGAAATAGGCTATGTAGGCTGCGTATGATGGCATGGTAAATTTGTTGATGGATACGATGAGTCTCCCACAAAAAATCTAAGCCCCAGTGATCATCAACAGTGTAGATATTGTTAGCTTGCTGGAGTTGATTCAGTGACGGCAAGGTGTTGATTAAACTATCATCAGCTTTTAAACCAGACACGGCAGTTTGGTAGAGTGCTATATGTTGGTCAATTTGCTGAAGGTTCTTTAGATTTTGGTTGTAGCCGCGGCTCATCCCAATCGCACCAATGGCAATCAAGGCAGGACAAGTAAGCTTGACGATGCGCTTGGCTACGTTACGGCGTTTTTTCTTGCGCTCGCTGTCGCCTAAATAGGGTGCTTCTGGCAGAATAATATGACGAAATAGTCCGCGCATAAAATAACATTCACCGAGGCGTTTTGGTCGTTGAAACGCTGTTGGGTGAAGCTGAAATTTTTTGGCTAAGGCACGTTGTAGAAAATTAACGGTGGTGCCATGTTGTTGTGTATTGCTTGTGAGATAAATACCGCGTAATTGTAAAATATTTTGATAGCGAGTAGCGCCAAATAATTCTCCAATTAAAGTGCTTAATGGTTGTTTTAGTAATTGTATTTGCTGTGGGAAGGCATTAATTAATTCGCGACCTTGCTGTGAGCGTTCATTACCCATGGCCCACATGAGCTGTTTATTCAGTTGTTGCGTGAGCCTATCGTAATATTGATTAAACAGGCCTTGCACACTTTGTAGGTTATTGCAGTTGTTGCTTGGGAAAGTCATGCCCCAAACTTGTTGTAGTTCTTCGCGGCTTAAGTCAGTAAAAAACTCCATAAAGCCATCAATTAAGTCACATTTGGTGAGAATTAAATACACGGGCACATGCGATTTGAAGTGGCGGTGAATATCTCGAATATAGTGGCAAATATTTTGCACAAATTCTTGGCGGTCTTGATTGCTATAGAGTAAAAGATCAGTAATGCTTAGTGTTAGAAGCATTCCGTTTAATGGTTTGTTGCGGCGTTCGCGTTTTAAGAGCTTTACCATCCGATGGCGGTTTTGTTGATCCATCTCTTGATCAGAAGTCATACCATCGATCATGACAGCACGTTCAGAGAACCACCACTGACAATCTGGTAGTTGGTTAATATAGTTGGCGGCTTCTTCACCAAAATGCTCTGGGTTAGTGAAGTCTAAGCCAGTATTGATAATAGTTTGTTTTTTGCCAGACTGTCGATTGCCCAAGACTAAAAACCACGGTAGACGTTGTAGGCGACGACGCTTATGGTCTTGCTTGATCTTATATTTGAGCTGCTGGCCACGATATTTACTGAGTGACCAGCCGTTTTTGAGAGCTCGTTTAATGTAGGTCGGTAAATCGTGCATGATCTGGGCGATTACCTGCTGATCTTGCTTGATTTTGGGATAAAGCGTTATGGCAATAAAACCAATGATAACCAGACAGGTTAAAGTGACCTCGATCCAAGTTGTGGCAAAAGGATAACCATTGCCTAGGTTAATTCTGGGTAGTAATAGCCAGATAGCAGCAAGTGTGAGTGCGGACCATAATAGTTTTTTATTCAGATGTGGGCGAATGAATTGCGTGATATTTGAGACGGTCATAATCTAATCCTTTAAACGCGGAACAATATGGCGTTGGATGACTTGGCTAAATGTTGTAATCGGTGAGACGGTACCAATAGCTGCTAATTTGTTGAGTGTTGGTGTTGCATGGTGTGAGAGGCGTAGGTTAAAAAATAATGCCATGCTGATTAACAGGCCAGCAGTGATAGTTTCCAGACGCCACCATTTTGTTTTTTTTGCAGACTGTGTGCCCAGTGGGTTCACATCTTGCCAGTTGGGAGACAGATTTTTTTCTGGTTTTTCTCTGGTATGACGAATACGATAAAAAATACGATTGCGGATTTCTTCACGGAGTGCTTGCTGTTGCTGGCCATGGAATTTTCCTTCAAAACCAAGACTCAATAAGAAATAGCATAGCTCGATAAAATCAATATTCTGGCGAATATCATTGAGCATGTCTTCAAGAATAATATAGAAGCGTTCACCACCCCAGGTTTCTTTATGAAATAAGGTGAGCAGACTTTCTTGTACCCAAATGCTTCGGGTGCCCCAGGCATGACTTAATACGGCTTCATCAATCGCAGTGCACAAACAATAGCGAGTGGCAACAATGGTGCGTATTGGATAAGAAATCTCACTGAGATTACGTTCAAGGTTTTTCATTTCTTCGATAAGTTGACTACGCAAATGTCCAACATTAGGATGATGGTTGCTATGACGAATTTGTGTCATTAGGGTTAATAATGGCTTAGCAAGATCGACCAGCACATTGTGTTGTTCCATCGAGGTGGTTTCCTTATGTGCCATATTGGATGGCGATTCCATCGTTGGGCTGTCCGATTGCTGCTGTGGCTTTGGATAGGCTGGCATAGTCATGGTTTACTCCTTGATTGCCCATAGCTCGAGTTTTAACCCAGGCATTTGCCCACTAACATGTAAGGCAATGGCTGCTGATGACTGGAGAGATTGCCATCGTGGCTCTTGGTGACTAATGGCAAAGTAGGCAAAATTAGCATGATGGGGAATTTGTCGTGGAGCAATGGCCATTGGCTGAATGCCAACACCGGCAAGACCTTTGCTAACTAAAGTTTGAATTTGTTCGGCAGGTGCAATTTTGATTTGACTGGCAAAACGTTGTTTCACTTGATCAATCGGCACTTCAGCATAAACAGCGAGTACAAATCGACAGTTCTCAAGCAGGCTTTTGTCATGAATTTGTCCTAACCATAGGCCGTGACCTCGGTCTTCTAAGGCAATAGCACTGGCATGTTGCTCCAATACAATACTTAAGCTATGGCGTAATTGTTTAATAATTGGCTTAAAAGTTTTAAATAAGTCATTATGATTGTATGTGTCGACTTCGCTTGGACGGCGTTTGTCATTGGTGAATGTGGCCATTTCCCCCATTAACTGTAATAGAGTCATATACAGTGATTCAGGGTGTAGTGGTGATTGATGGCAAAGATAAGCAAAGAGTGGCTCATACCTGTTGACCATCTGTAACAGCATAAAGTCACTGATTTCTGCTGTACCTGCCTGTTGTGTATCACTTAACCGGCTTGATAGCATTTGTGCGCGTTGGTTGAGGAGCGTGTGTACTTCACGCACAAATGTATCAAGGGCCGGAGCCTGGTGAACATTCATAAAGCTAGGAATAAAACTTTGTTCAAAACAGATGGTTTGGTTTTGTCGTACCTCCTCAATATGCGCGATAGCTAGGTGGTGATGGTGAGTTTGTTCCGCTGTATTGGGGAGAATTTGGCAGTGTAATTGACCTAGGGATACGTCAGCAGTTTGTTGATTTTCTGCGGTGCTATCTTCAATTTCAACCAACTGCGCATGATAGCGGTAATGGCCATGTTCACTGTTGCTCCCCGTTTCTTTCTGTGTGTTGACACTTTTGGCTAGGCTAAGAGAAAAGAGAGTGTTACTGTGCTCGGGTTTAATTTCAATTGGTGCAGGCGCTGGTGTTTGCTGTGGAATATCAAAGAAAGTACCGTCTTGAAAAAACCCGCGCGCTTTGTGGATGCCAAGTTGATTAAGGCGTAATAATTCTTGATCTAATTCCAGTTCAAGAAATCCCCATTGGTTTGCTTGTTTTTCTTGTGTGTGCTGGTGCAAAAGATGTTCATGATAACGGTCTTGCTGCTGGAAATGTTGGGCTTGTAAAAACATGCCTTCTAGCCAAACGACTTTATGATGATGAATATTCATGATGTTTCTCTAACAGGTTGCTTTGGTTCTTGTGGGAGAACTATTGCAGATTAATCTCTAGCTAATTCCATTGACCGAGAGGGCTTGTGATTCCAAATTGATTTGTATCGGTTTTGCTTGTTTAGGTCTGATTTTTATTGCCTTGTGCCAGATTGCTTGGTTGATATTGCGATAAGCAGCAACAATGCCAAGATACTGTGTTTGTCCAGATAAACTAATATCTAAGTATTGTTGGCTGTTAGGTCTGACTTCAATAGTCTGGCGATCTAACAAATCATTACCTAGGGCTTTAGCACTATTATTTTCTAATGCGTCAAAACTAGATTGTTCAAATGCAAAAGGGGACTTCAGTTGGTATACCGTGACAACAATCGGTGATGGATTGCCTGCCATATTCGGATTGAGGTAATGTGCTGTATCAAATGTCAACTAACTTTGCCGGTGGCGACAACTAGCTTTGCCGGTTTTTAAATAAAATTTTTTGTCTATTTTTTCTTCATTCTGTAGCTTTCCCCCTCAATGTTAATAACGGTTGCATGGTGAACAAGTCGGTCAATTGCGGCAACGGCCATCATGTTATCTGGGAAGATCTTGTCCCATTCACTAAATGGCTGATTGGCAGTAATGATAAGGCTTCCAGTTTCATATCTTTGGCAAATTAATTCAAAGAGAACGCTGGTTTCTGGCTCATCTTTCTTGATATACCCAATGTCGTCTAAAACCAGCAAGGGCACTTTATCCAACTTGTTAAGCTCATGCTGTAATCTAAACTGAGCCTTGGCCGCCTGTAATTCTTGGACGAGATGCGAGGTCAGGTAAAACTTCACTCGTGTCCCAAGCTCAGCTTGTCGATAAGCAATGGCTGAGGCAATGTGTGTTTTACCAACACCACTTGGGCCAAATATAATCAGGTTGTTTGCATTTTTAACCCAGCTGTCGGCTTGAGCCAGTGCATTGATTTGCTCTGCTTTGACTGCGCTATCCTTAAATTGAAAGCTACTGAGCGTCTTGCCCTTGGGTAGCTTTGATTCTTTAATGCGACGAATTAAGCGGTTGGCTTGCCTGCTCTCCAGTTCCATTGTACACAGCTGTGACAAATAAGCGCTGTAATTCCACTGACTATCTCTTGCTTTGGTTTCAACATCTTGCCAATGCTTTCCAAAGGTTGCTAACTTCAATTCTTTGAGCTGAAGTGGCAAAATAGCTTCATGCTGCATGATGACACTCCTTATGGATTAATGCGTCATATTGCGAGATAGTGTGTTGATTAGCAGATGGCGCTGGAAGCTTTGGGTTATCCTTGTTGAAACAACTTTCTATCTTTGAAATATTAATTGTTTTTTCCTCCGCTATTAGCGATAAAACATGCTCACCAAGCGTTATCTCGCAATCATGGTCACAAGCAAGCTTTAGCAGGCGTAGCAACATCTTCGACGAGGCCTCTCTAGGATAGGTGCTATCGAGGTGAGCCCATATTTTACGGTAGCTGTCATTAGGTAATAGCTCATCGCGGTATTTACAAAACCGGAAAGCTCCTGGTTTTCTGACAAAGGCATGTATTACATGTTTATAGTCAATCACATAGCGAGATGCAGTATCTTTACTGTATTTACGAGCCAGTGTCAGCACACACGAAATACCCAAATAAAAATCCAATCGTTTTTGGTATACATGAACGGTTAGAACATGACCTGCCAATTGGCTTGGAACGCTGTAGGTCATATTGCGAATGATAACCATAGATAAGTTTGAGACATTGGTTGATACCAACTCGTAGTCCATTGCCATATGACCAGGAAGTGCTTGCAGATTTTTTTGCTCAATGGCAAAGTTCTTGCTATTACGCCGATTGCTGTTTGCGACAATCTGTTGAATCCATGACTCATATTCCTCAATGGTTTCGAAATCGTTAGACCCACGCAAGATTAATTCCTGTTTAATTCGGTTCTTTAGATGCCCATGAGAGGATTCAACTGAGCCATTTTCATGGCTAACACCTTTGTTGTTTCTAGTCGGCGTCATGTTGTATTGCTTACACAGTGCCTTGTACTGATTCGTCAAATCCAGCTTAGCTTCTGGGTCTAGGTTTTTGAAGGCTGCGGACAGGCTATCTGTGCGATGCTCAGCTGGTGCGCCGCCTAGTGCTAATAACGCTTCTTGCATGCCTTCAGATAAAGCTTGAAAGCTTTCGCCTGTAAGAATTACTTTGGCGTAACTCCATTTACTGTAAACCAGTCGAAAATGGTACAACAAATGCCTCAATGGCTCGCCTGCAATGCTGATTCCGATATTATTCATATTGGTAAAATCAGACAACGCCATTTTCCCAGGAACGTGAACTTGAGGAATAATAATGTCTTTGCCAGGGCCGCTCGTGGCTTTCCACGTTGCAACCCGTCTTTGCAGAGTGCGAAGACATGACTGGTCGTAAATTGGCTGGCCATTGGAATCCTGGAAAGTGCGCTCCAAATAAATGAATAACGAGGTTGGTTGTAGTTCTGGGTTGTCCTGAAGCATAGGCTCGAGCGTCGATGCCCAGATTGCATCAATGCTGCTTCTGCGGGTTTTATAATCTCGAGGCTTCTTAGCACGCTGCGTATGGTGTTTGCCTCGATCTATCGTTCTTGCGCTTCGGGTACTGAATCCAGATTTTGCAGCACACGCTGTTTGACTGAGATTTCCTGATGATTTGTAGTTCATGTATAGCTTTACCTGTTCTTTGGTGATCGATTTACCCGGCATAACAACTCATATGAATTCATTTATGCTAAGGGTACTCTTTTTAACCGGCAAAGTTAGTTGTCGTCACCGGCAAAGCTAATTGTCATCTAATA
>CBFIHN010000045.1:0-13389 GCA_965662575.1 Gammaproteobacteria bacterium | reverse complement strand
TTTATCAAAAGCTTTGCCCCAACAATGAAAAGACTGCACCCACAATTTCAACCCGCCGTCAATGCGTAACTTCTATATTATTAATAATAATAGTTGGATTTTTTTAATAAATCAATTAGACAAACTGAAACACGACAGCTATTCGGCCCTACTCGCCTTGGCCTTCGGCCTCCATCGCTAGCAGCGCAGGATTACGCTATAATAGATCGTATCCCATCTGTGTAAGAATTTATTGTGAGTACAACACGATTTGCCCAAGTTCCCATGCGACAAGTTGGACCAATTGCTATTTGCGGCAACGAAGTGAATGATTGTCTTAAAGTGCCCCTGGCAACTTATGAAACGCCGGTATGGGCATCAACACAACGTGGGGCTAAGGTATCTCGCTTAATTCAAGGGATTACTTGCACAATTATCGATGAGCGCATGAGCCGCTCGATTGTTTTGCAAACGATAAGCGCACAGCATGCACTGGACACCTGCCAAAAAATAACCATCGAACAGCTACAAACCGTAACAAAAACCACTAGCCGCTTTGCGCGGTGCATTGATTGTCACTCACAAATTGTTGGTAACCTATTATACCTAAGGCTTGAATTCACTACCGGTGACGCCTCAGGTCACAATATGGTGACTAAAGCCGCTGAAGCGATTATGCAATACCTCTTAGCACAAGACAGCAAACTGCAATACATTTCGTTATCGGCAAATTACTGTACCGACAAAAAAGTCTCAGCGGTTAATGGTATTTTAGGCCGCGGCAAGTCAGTGGTTTGTGAGGCAGTGATCCCCGCTGATGTTTGTCAGCGCACCTTACATAGCACACCTGAGAAATTAGTTGAACTCAATATCAAAAAAAATCTCATTGGCAGCAGTATTGCTGGTAGTTTACGCTCAGCCAATGCCCATTTTGCCAACCAACTGCTGGCTTTTTATTTAGCCACCGGCCAAGATGCTGCCAATATTGTTGAAGGTTCTCAAGGCTTTGTGCATAGCGAGCTTCGCGGTGATGATTTATATTTTTCCATTACGATACCGCATTTGATTGTTGGCACCGTGGGCAATGGCAAACACTTAGACTTTGTCCAAGCGAATTTACAACAACTAGGTTGCACTGATGAGCGCACACCTGGAGACAATAGTCGCCGCTTAGCCATTATCTGTGCCGCCGCTGTTTGGTGCATTGAACTGTCATTATTGGCTGCATTAACCAATCCCGGCGAATTAATGCGCGCACATACGGTCATTGAACGCAAGGAGAAAATATGATTCCTGTTGGCATTGATGGTCTTGGCTTTTACACCTCGCACTACTTTATCGATTTGAAAACTCTTGCCATAGCGCGAAACACGGATCCAGAAAAATTTTATCGAGGTCTTGGCCAATATAAGATGTCTGTGATGCCCCCGGATGAAAGCATTGTTACCTTAGCGGCTAATGCTGCCCAACGGGCTTTAACCCATTGTGATAAACATAACATCGATACGTTATTATTCGCCACGGAAAGTGGTATTGACCAATCTAAAGCCGCCGGTATTTTCGTCCATGAGCTCTTGAAATTACCTAAAAACTGTCGCGTGGTTGAACTCAAGCAAGCCTGCTATAGCGGCACCGCAGGATTACAAATGGCCATGGCAATGCTACAACAAAACCCCAAGCGCAGTATTTTACTTATCTGTGCAGATATTGCTCGCTATGGTTTAGGTTCAGTTGGCGAATCATCACAGGGCGGTGGCGCTGTCGCCATGTTACTGTCTGCCAACCCTCGGATACTTGAAATTGAGCCAGGTAGCGGCGTATATACTGAAGATACCATGGACTTTTGGCGCCCTAATTACCGTGATGAGGCATTGGTTGACGGCAAATATTCCTGTGAGGTTTACCTCAAATCCCTGAAAGAAAGTTGGCAGCACTACCAGCAACAGACAGGACGTCATTTCACGGATCATCAACAGTTTCTCTACCACATTCCCATCCCAAAGTTAGCTGAAAAAGCACATCAAAAGCTTTCTTTGACTTGCAAACAGGGTCGCCCTAGCACTGAGCAATTACATGCAGCACTCCATCATAGCTTGCAATATAGTCAGATGACCGGAAACTGCTATAGCGCATCACTCTATTTGGGCTTAGTCTCTTTGCTTGATCATGCCAGAGAAGACCTATCTGGACAGCGCATTGGCTTTTATAGTTATGGCTCTGGTTGCGTCGCAGAATATTTTAGTGGCAAAGTAATTGCCGGCTATCAACAGCAATTACACCCTGATGTGCATCAACAAATGCTTGATCAGCGCATTGAATTAGATATCGCACAGTATGAAGCATTCTATCAGCATTGCTATCCGCAAGATGGCAGTCAACAGCGAATATCAGAGCATAGCCAAGGGACGTTTCGTTTGGCTGAAATTAATGAGCATAAACATATTTATCGTCAACGTGAAAAATCGAGCAACAGTCTCACAGCACGCGCACCAGGCAAATTGATTATTTGTGGCGAACATGCCGTGGTCTATGGTTACCCTGCGATAGCCATTGCCATTGACCGTTTTGCTGACACAACCATTTCTCAACGCACCCCAGGGTCAGTACTATTTAATTTGCTTGACCTTGAACACCAAGCTGATTATACCCTCGGTAAATTACGACAAATTAAAAGTCGCCTCAAAGATAGCTATCAGGCATTTTCACGTGGGGAAAAAAGTATCCGTCGCGTCATTGAAAAGCCCTTTGAATTAATGCAATACACCGCAACCAACTTAATTGACAAGCTGAATCCCAAGCTCAATCATGGCATCAAAATCGACACAAAGTCCAATATTCCAATTGGTTGCGGCATGGGGTCATCTGCCGCTACCGTGGTCAGCACCAACTACGCGATTGCACAGTTTTTTAAGCAAGATTTAGCCATGCAAAAGCACTATGAGCTTGCTTTGGATGCAGAAAATTTACAGCATGGCCAAGCTAGTGGTATTGATTTACATCTGGCAATGCAAGGTGGCTGTATTTACTTTGAACATGGCCAAGCACAAGCCAGACAATTCCCCAATTTTCCTTTGCAAATCATCAATACCGGCAAACCACAATCAACCACGGGTGAGTGCGTGAGTGCGGTGACTAATCGATTTAAAGACCCACAACTTGGCCAACATTTTGCGACAGTAACCCAGGCCATTGACCACGCATTAAAACAGCAGGACTTTGCTGCATTTCAACAGGGAATAAAAGACAACCACCGACTACTCTGTGAACTTGGCGTTGTGCCAGAGAAAATACAACAACTCATCCAAACGCTTGAACAAAGTGGTGGTGCCGCCGCTAAAATTTGTGGCGCCGGCAGCATTGCAGGTGAGGCTGGCGGCATAGTTTTGGTCGTTAGTGCGCACGATGTATCAGCAATTGTACAATCATTTGGTTTAACTATTGAATCAGTCAAACAAGTTAATCAGGGGGTGGCATTAAAAGCCTGAGAAAAGCGCCTCAAGGGAAGTAAAATTAATACACCAGGCACACCAATGATAAACGCCCAAAAATAAAACCAAGTCCAGCCAACATGGTCAACTAGCATAGCTGCACTTGGCCCAACATAAACACGCCCCAATGTAGCCAAAGCGGATAGTAAAGCAAATTGCATAGCTGAAAACCGATGATCACACAGCGAAATGATCCAGGCTAAAAACGCGACTGTCCCCAATCCCCCACAAAAATGTTCAGCAAATACCGCTGTTAGCATGACAGTCATATGATGCCCAACCATCGCTAGCCACATATACATTAGATTTGATAACACTTGTAAAATACCAAAGACCCATAAGGCCCGAAATAATGACCAACGCGACATCACAATCCCACCAATTATGCCACCAGATATACCAGCAATCATTGATATCGTTTTATTTGCCAAACCGACCTCTATCAAGGTGAAGTGCATCCCTCGCAATAAAAAGGTCGTACTCAATGATAGGGTAAAAGCATCACCAAGCTTATATAGGATCAACGCCAACAGCAACAATAAAGCATAGGCGACACCCTGGCGTTGAAAAAATTCCTTAAAGGGTTCAATAACTGCCTGCTTTAATGAGGTAACATCTTGCGACTGTGTCGGTTCATTGGGTGCTAGCCAGGTCGTCATGACACCAATCAACATCATAACAGACATCACCACATAGGTATTTCGCCAACCAACATACGCAGCAATGACTAAAGCCAACCCACCAGAAACGATCATTGCCAAACGATAGCCTGTGGTGTAAGCAGCAGCAGCAAAACCTCGCTCACTCTCTAATGGTGCATCAACCAGATAAGCTGAAATTGAAATATCTTGAGAAGCCGATAAAAATGCCACCAATAGCGCCAAGAAAGCTAATAATCCGGGTTGGGTTTTTGGCGACAATAAGGCCATTGATGCAATCACCATAATCAATGCCACTTGACACAACATAATCCAACCGCGACGACGACCTAAAAACGGCGGAATAAACCGATCCATCAGCGGCGCCCAGATAAACTTATAGATGTAGGGCTGACCAACCAACGTCAAAAAACCAATCCCCATCAAACTCACCCCTGATTGGGTATACCAAGCCGTTAAGGTGCTGCCAGTTAATGCCAAGGGCAAACCCGAGGCAAACCCCAAAAATAGCAGAGCTAAAACACGCGGACTACTCAGCAAAGTCCATAATAAACGAGGGTTATGCCAATATTGCTCGATAACAGACTGTTTTTTTAATGACATGAAATATCCTTGCTTAGAGTGGTCTGAAATGACGACTGGGAGCAACCGATGACTGAGCATACTTTGCAGCACGAAGCGACAAACGATATACTGCGCGAAAACAACGCTGTACTAACACCTGTGAAACTTTCTTACAGCACTCGCTTGCTTAAACTCGCTCTTGTTTGGAATAAATATGGGCTCGACGAGGTGTTATTCTCAGCACCTTGGCTCAAGGCCTTTCGGGTGATGCTATTCGCGAACCCACTTTACTGGTTTCGCAAAAAAAATCAACCACGAGGAGAGCAATTACGAGCGGCCCTTGAAGAATTAGGCCCTCTCTATATTAAGTTTGGTCAAATTCTTTCAACACGCCGTGACTTATTGCCTGATGAAATTGCACTAGCGCTGGCCAAACTACAAGATCAAGTTCAGCCATTTGATCACCAGCTGGCTAGAACAATTATTGAGAAATCACTGGGTGCCACCATTGAGCAAACCTTTAGTGAGTTTTCGCAACAGCCACTGGCATCCGCATCGATTGCACAGGTACATGCCGCCACATTAAAAACGGGTGAAACAGTGGTGATTAAAGTCTTACGCCCGCAAATTGAAAAAATTGTCAAAAAAGATATTGCCTTGCTCTATCTGCTTGCTCGATTTGCCCAGCGATGGATTAAAGGCGCCCATAAATTCCGCCCAATCGAGATGGTTGCCGAAGTAGAACGCACCATCTTAGATGAACTCGATTTATTACGTGAAGCAGCGAATGCTTCCCAGTTAAAACGTCATTTCAAACAACGTCCCGAACTGTACATTCCAGAAGTCTATTGGCCCTATTGCCGCAAAAACATGATGGTTATGGAGCGGATTCACGGCATACCAGTTAGTGACATACCGCAACTGGATGCTCATGGCATTAATCGCCAAGCATTGGCTGAGTTGGGTATTCAGCTTTTTTACACACAAGTTTTTCGTGACTGCTTTTTCCATGCTGATATGCACCCTGGGAATCTATTTGTCTCAAGCAAATATCCAGACTCACCACGATACATTGCTGTTGATTTTGGCATTGTTGGTAGCCTAAGCGACGAAGACAAACACTATCTTGCGGCTAATTTTTTAGCCTTCTTCCATCGTGACTATCGCCGTGTAGCCCAACTACATATTGAATCCGGCTGGGTTAGTCAATCAACACGCGAACAGGATTTTGAAGCCGCTATTCGCACAGTATGCGAGCCGATTTTTGAAAAACCGCTGAATGATATCTCAATGGGACAAACACTGCTACGTTTATTTCAAATTGCGAAACGCTTTGACATGAACATCCAACCGCAACTCCTCTTGCTGCAAAAGACATTGCTTAACATTGAAGGTATTGGTCGCACACTATACCCTGATTTAGATTTATGGAAGACTGCCAAACCCCTCTTAGAGCAGTGGATGAAAGAACAAGTTGGCACGAAAGGGTTATTAAAAAGACTCAAAAATCAATTACCTGATTTGAGTGAACGTTTACCCGAATTGCCTGAATTGATTTATCAAAAACTCAAACAACCGACTGCCAATAATCCCTCGTCCACACCAAGTAAAAAACCTCAAAAACCACGATGGCGGGCCACCCTTTTTGGTCTTGGTCTTGGCCTTCTATTGACGGTCGCCAGTATACAAATCCCACCAGTGTCACAATGGATCACCAGTCATAGCGGCATCGCCATGATGATCGTGATCGTTTTATGGATTATTGTCAGCATTTAATCAAACAATATAGCCATAGGCACGTGACTATGGTAGCATCCCTGCCGTCTTAAGACACACAATCTAAAGGACTCCGAATGAATTTACATGAATATCAAGGTAAGCAAATTTTTGCACAATATGGCCTTCCGGTATCCAAAGGCTACGCCGTGGATAATGTTGAACAAGCTCTTGCAGCAGCTGATAAAATTGGTGAAAGCCCTTGGGTGGTTAAAGCACAAGTGCACGCAGGTGGTCGCGGTAAAGCTGGCGGTGTTAAACTAGTCAATAGCAAAGAAGAGATTCGTGATTTTGCACGTGATATGCTTGGCCAACGTTTGGTCACCTTTCAAACTGATGAAAAAGGTCAGCCGATCAATAAAATCTTGATTGAGTCTTGCACCGACATTGCTAATGAACTCTATCTTAGCGCCATTATCGATCGTGCATCTCAGCGTATTGTCTTCATGGCGTCCACTGAAGGCGGCATGGAAATCGAAGAAGTCGCAGAAAAAACACCTGAAAAAATTCTTAAAGTGGCCATCGACCCATTGGTTGGTGCACAGCCCTTTCAAGCACGCGAACTAGGATTTAAACTAGGCCTAAACCCAACACAGATCAAACAGTTTGTTAAAATCTTTTTAGGCTTAGCCAAAATGTTTGAAGAAAAAGATTTTTCATTATTAGAAATCAACCCGCTCGTGATTACCACTGAAGGCAACTTGCATTGCCTAGACGCTAAAATTAATTTAGATGAAAGCGCACTGTATCGTCAGTCTGATCTACTTGACATGCGTGATGCATCACAAGAAGACCCTCGAGAAAGTCATGCTGCAGATTGGAACTTAAACTATATTGCGCTTGATGGCGAAATTGGTTGTATGGTCAATGGTGCCGGCTTAGCAATGGCCACGATGGATTTAATCAAACTCCATGGCGGCAGCCCAGCAAACTTCCTTGATGTTGGTGGTGGCGCAACAAAAGAACGAGTTGCCGAAGCATTTAAAATTATTCTGTCTGACGACAATGTCAAAGGTATTTTTGTTAATATTTTCGGTGGTATTGTCCGTTGCGACATGATCGCTGATGGCATTATCGATGCCGTCAAAGAAGTCGGAGTCGAAGTACCTGTGGTGGTTCGCCTAGAGGGCACCAATGCCGAGCTTGGCTCACAAAAACTGGCAGAGAGTGGATTAAATATTATGGCGGCAACAGACTTTACCGAAGCCGCAAAAGCAATTGTAGGAGCAGTGGCATGAGCATTTTAGTCGATAAAAACACGCGAGTTATTTGCCAAGGTTTTACTGGTAAACAAGGGACTTTCCACTCAGAACAAGCCATTGCCTATGGCACACAAATGGTCGGTGGCGTCACACCAGGCAAAGGTGGGCAAACACACCTAGGTTTACCGGTCTTTGATACGGTCCGTGACGCGGTCGATCAAGCTGGTGCAACTGCCAGTATGATCTATGTGCCAGCACCATTTTGTAAAGACTCCATCATTGAAGCTGTTGATGCAGGCATTGAATTAATTGCCTGCATTACAGAAGGCATTCCTGTTTTAGACATGCTTTATGTCAAAGATTACATTGGCAATAAGAATGTTCGCCTAATTGGCCCCAACTGTCCAGGCTTAATCACCCCAGGTCAGTGTAAAATGGGTATTATGCCAGGCTATATCCATAGACCAGGCAAAGTTGGCATTGTTTCACGTTCTGGCACACTGACCTATGAAGCAGTTCATCAAACGACACAACTAGGTTTTGGCCAAAGCTCTTGTGTTGGTATCGGTGGTGACCCGATTCCAGGAAGTAACTTCATCGATATTTTGAAGCTATTTCAAGATGATGAGCAAACGGAAGCTATTGTCATGGTCGGTGAAATTGGTGGTTCTGCCGAAGAAGAAGCTGCTGAATTCATTAAAGCCAATGTTACTAAACCGGTTGTATCTTATATCGCCGGCGTTACTGCACCTCCAGGAAAGCGCATGGGGCATGCTGGGGCAATCATTGCCGGTGGCAAAGGAACTGCAGCTGAGAAGTTTGCCGCATTAGAAGCCGCTGGCGTACAGACAGTCAAGTCCCCAGCAGATATTGGCAAAGGCATTAAAGACGCGACTGGATGGTAAATCAATTGAGCAAGCTATCTACATTGAGTAGCAAAGCTTGCTACCATTTCCACACAGATGGGAATGCCATCTTTTTAGATTAATGATTTGACCATATAGCGATCAGACACTGAATCCCCGCCTTTGCGGGGAGGATATTTAATCAAATTTCAATATCAATGAAACAGAGCACTGATCGGCTATTTGACAATTGGGGAGTCGTTTGCTCTTTTGGATACAAAAAAACCAGCATAACGCTGGTTTTTTACTTTAAGACAAAAGCTCTTATCTGTTATCTGGCTGTTAACTTTTCTTTAATACGTGCCGCACGCCCCGTTAAGCCACGCAAATAATAGAGCTTTGCTTGGCGCACATCGCCACGGCGCTTAACTGTAATCGAAGCAACCTGATGACTATGTGTTTGAAACACACGCTCAACACCCTCGCCATGAGATATTTTACGAACAGTAAATGATGAATGAACACCACGGTTTCGCTTAGCTAGCACAACCCCCTCAAAGGCCTGCAAACGTTCACGACTTCCTTCTTTTACTTTAACCTGTACAACCACCGTATCACCAGGAGCAAAAACAGGAACATCTTGCTTCATTTGCTCTTGGTTAATGACATCAATAATATTTTCCATCAGACTAGCTCTCAAATTCATAATTCGCGGGATTATACACAAGAATTGGTATAGACTCAAACTCCCGAAAGAACGCACAGAGATTATCAAGCTCAACAACTGGACTTTGCCAAATCAGAGAGCCTTGTCACTAAGTCAGCAATTTTTTCAGAGGCAAGCGCTCTCCAATCAGATGACTTTCGCAACCGGTAGTAATAACACCATGATGGTCTGTTTTACAACCAACAGTAGCAACTTGCCGGTTTTGAATCAGAAAATTAGAAACACCTTCTTTGATAGCGTCATGAAAAACGAGACAATGCGCCTTGTCACCTACTCGCGCAATTGGCAAGCCATTGATTGATGCTAACGACGCACCCTGATAGACTTTACCACCAATATGCGCACCTTCCTGGCAAATTTTCTGGCATTGATGATGACTTGAGACGGTTGCTACTGGCCTCAATTTTCCCGCACCACTCACTAAGAACTTTATCACTAAAAACCCCTCACGCTGATCTCTATAATAGCATAAAAAAGACTTAATAAAAGATTATTGCGTCATAAATATCGATGTGCGCCACTTTAAGATATTTTTTATTTAATTCCTATCAATACTAATTTGGGACTGTTGCAAACCAATATTGCCGTGTGTGCATATTGATTAGCCATAACATGATTGAATCCAATAGAAATATAGAATAAAATCTCTGGTAATTTTTGTAGAAAAACATTCTTTCCCCTATGAAAATTTTACTGGCTGAAGATGATCCAAACATCGCTGATAACTTGATTCAAAACCTTAAGACCCAGGACTATGCGGTTGATTGGGTAGAAAATGGCATCCTTGCCGAAGAGTCAATTAAAGGCGGACACTACGATATATTAATCCTTGACCTAGGTCTTCCAGGTCGTGACGGTATTGATGTCATTGATAATTTACGCAAGCAAAAAAGTCAGATTCCCATATTAATTCTCACCGCTAAAAGCTCAACAGAAGATTGTGTGGAAGCTCTGACACTTGGTGCTGATGATTACCTCACCAAACCCTTTAAATTTGAAGAAGTTAATGCCCGCTTACTAGCCCTTGTTCGTCGCTCACAAGGGCGAACATCCAAAGCCATTAAATACCGTGATGTTGAAATAGATCCCAGTAAGCATCAACTATCTTTTCGAGGCAAAGTCTTAGATGTTCCCCGCCGTGAATTTTCACTGCTAGCCACACTGATGGCAAACCCAGATCATGTCATGACTCGCGAGCAATTACTTGGCAAGCTCTATACCTGGGATGATGATATAGCAAGCAACGTGTTGGAAGTTCATATCCATAACTTACGCAAAATGCTAGGTAAAGACTATATAAAAACCGTCCGTGGGGTTGGCTACAAGCTCGGCGATAATAAGACCGCAAAAAGATAATGAGCTTATTTGACACCTTCACGATTAGATGTAATGCAACATCAATGACACAAAACTTGAAATGCACCACACGATATGTCTATAATGGCGAACAGTTTAATAGCCTCCATGACGTATTTAGCCAAAATAGATTGCATGGGATTATATCTATGAATATGATGAGGTTAAAAGGATTTATACTGACAGTAATATGCTAAAATTTACAGATCATTTAGTTAACAAAGTTGACACAAGCTTAAGCCAACTCTCGGATCACAACCTGGGACAGCTCGTTATTGATTCTATCAATCCCGATGGCAGAACGGTTGTTACCGAAGGAAAAAAACTTGTTAACTTTGCTTTAAATAATGGCCTAGGCCTTGAGACTGACCCCCGCGTAAAAGAAGGAATTATCAATTCGACTAAAGCCTTTGGTTCTGGCTTTTATGTCCCTAGACCTTTTTTCCCCGCACCAGAGTATTTTGAACTTGAAGGTTTGTTATCCGAGATATTTGGTTCGTCACCGCTTCTAGCATTATCAACGACTCTCGCTCATCTTGGCGCATTATCCGTTTTAATTCAGACAGGTGACCTTGTCATTCTAGACTTTTTTGTCCATAGCAGCATCCGCATGGCGGTTGGCAACATCAGTAATAAAGCGACAATAACCTACGCTCCACACAATAATATTGATAAACTTGAAAGAATAATACAAAAAGCACAGAAAGATCCAAAAATTAATAATATCTGGTATCTGGCGGATGGGATCTATAGCATGCAAGGTACCCGCTGTCCAATGCAAGATGTTCTAAGGCTACTCAATAAATATGATAACTTTTATGCTTATATAGATGATGCCCATGGCATGAGTATTATGGGTGAAAAAGGCAAAGGCTATGCACTTGGCAGCTTTGACAGTCAACCTGAAAAACTCATTGTGACAGTATCACTTTCCAAGTCATTTGGCATGGGCTGTGGAGGCGCTGTTGTCTTTCCAAACCCCGAGTGGAAAAGGAAAGTTAAAATATGTGGATCAACTTTTGTCTTCACTGCCCCGATCCCGGCGGCAATGTATGGAGCAGGCATCGCTGCTGCAAAGATACACTTGTCTCCAGAAATTACCCAACTTCAGGAGCAACTACAAAAACTGATACACCTTTTCTATCAGAAATGTCAAGAGTTTAAAATTCCCATTACAAACATAAAGGAAGAATGTTGCCATATTTTTTATATCAATATGCCCTCTATCGATAGCGCACTCAGAACTTGTCAAGAATTAAAAAAGGCCGGTTTTTTCGTGGGACCATGCATATACCCAGCGATATCAGAAAAATCTAGCGGGATTAGGGTTGTAATTAATCGACACCACCAAGAATCAGATATAGAAAGTCTAGCAAAAACGTTGAGCTTGTGTTTAAAAAATAACATACCACTCTAAGCTCTGATCACCGGCAGTTTTAGTATAAACATCATATACTCACCCTCGACTGACCTGCAATTGATTTCGCCTGAGAAACTCTCAAGGGTGTTTTTACAAAAGTATAGACCTAGCCCCGTACCCTCCTTGTACGTAGAAAAGAAGCTACTGAATAAACGTCGGAGCGCTTCTTTTGAAACACCCAAGGCCGTATCCTTAAAGTATAGATAATTGAATTGCCCTTTGCGTTCATTCCAAATAACAATATTTCCTTTCCGCGATTCAGCAATCGCTCTTATTGCATTTTTTAATAAATTCAGAAAAACATGTACCATTAACTGCTTATCACCGTAAAAATCAAAATCACTTGACAACCGCCAATCAACAATACGCCGCGTAAAACCAGTAGGATACGGATAAGTTCTTAACGCTTCTTTGATGCAGTCATACATTGAATTTTTCTCATATTTTAACTTGTTGTGGCGCCCTTCTTCTGCATTAATCAAAAGAATTCTTGTCACACTTGTTGCTGAATGTATGTCTTGCTCCATATTGTTTAATACACTGGGGAGCCTACGTAAAACAGACGGGGATACCGATTGCATAGATTTATCATCTTCTTTCTCACTAAATGCAGGTAGTAATTTAGGTAAGATTCGCTTGAGGCTTGCGATATTAAGTTTTAAGGACATCAGTGGCGTACCCAACTCATGAGCCATACAATGCGCTAATGACAATACACCTTTCAGCTTCATTTTCTCAATAGCATCCTTTTTGCGCATTAGCCCTATGCTCAATGCGAAACCTAGCAAATACATTGGACCAGTTTCAATTAAATCAGTATGGCGGACCAAAATAAAAAATGGCTCATCAACAACGATAATGGCCAAAGAAATACCCAAAAATAAAACCAATAGCAATAGCGCCAAATCACTTACCGATACAGTAAGAATAATCAACATAATCATAAAGCCCAACTGATATGACACATTCTCAGGAGTCACAAAAAAGTTATATGAGAAGTTAAAAGGCAATGCCACCAATAAAAATAAAAACCATAGACTGGCCAAACATGTATCTCTTAAGAAGCTATATCTTCTTGCGATGAGTGGCGCAACACTAACAGCTGTTCCTAGCATATCGAGCCAAAGGCGTTCGGTTTCAAAATAAATCAAAAAAAACAGCGGAAAGCCTATAGACCCCACTAGGCAACATGGAAATAAAAACTCCATGGAATTTTCAAATTTACTCTCAAGAAATCTATTTAATTTTACAAAGTATTTCACCATAATTGACAACCTAAATGACAGATAGATAGAAAGTATATATTTAATTGATAGCTATATCTCTTTCTGAGAAATTCTTACCAGACTACCGGAGAAGTTTAATCAGCGATA
>CBFIHN010000044.1:0-13610 GCA_965662575.1 Gammaproteobacteria bacterium | reverse complement strand
TTGTTGCTGCCATTATCGGCCTGGTGCTGAGTAGCGGCTTGATCAATGCCTACTGTCAACAACATTGGCGGCATCAATTACAGCAAAATACCGCTAAATATGAACAATATCAAAAAAAATGGCAACAAAGACTTCAAGATAAAAAGCAATTAAAAGACTTAATTACCAAAGACAAAATAGTGGCGCACAAACTCAAACTGCAACATAAAACCATTCAATTAGCACAGCACTGGCAAACAGCTTATGACTGCATTGTCACCTACTTACCTCGTGAGATCAGGTTGTCTCAATGGCAGACTAATACGCAGACAATGAACTTAAGCGGCTCCACCCCCTCATCATCACTGCTGACTCATTTTTTGCAGAAACTCAAGCACATGCAGTGTATCAATGCCAGCAAGATCAAACAGCTTACCCACCAAGATCAGCTGACAAAATTCCGCCTGGCACTCAAGTATGCATAAGTTCACACAGCAACTGGATCGTTTTGCTCTCGCAAACTGGCGGCAACAAATACTATTGTTATTAATCATTGGTAGCACACTCTGCTTTTTTGGATATAATTATTTTGTTCTACCCTACAAACAACAGGCACTGCGCCAGCGCCAATTTTATTTATCAATCTTATCAAAATTACAACAACCCTCTGCACAAAATAAAATCATGCAGCTCAAACAAAAAATTCAACAAAACCAACAATTACTGGCACAAAAAAACATCCCCCCAATCAAAAACGATGATCAATTACAATACCTCAGCCAACTAATTGAAGCATATCCATTAAGCATCGAGAAACTATCCGCCACAAGCAAACAATCTAAATATATCATCTCCTTGCACACCACCGGACCATTTATACCTAGTCAGAAATTTCTTCATCAAGTCATGACCTCATCACCCTTGCTGCTCATCAAAGAAATGCGTTGGGGAAAAATGGGAAAATCTTTGAGTTTAAAACTTAGCCCCACAACGATTGACTATCAGGCCAACACTAGCCATGGTGTTATGCGTAATATTTTTACCCCAAGCAGTCAAAAAGTTAACCCTCTATTTCCAACAACACCCGTGGAACAACTGCACTATATTGGCTATAACCAACAGCAAGGTAAATCATTAGCATTAGTGCGTGACCATAACAAAAGTGAGCGGGTTATTAACGGCAACTTGATTGGCTTAGCCCACTGGCAAGTCCGCTCAATTAACAAAAATCAAATAATACTCACTCACCAGAATAATACATACTACTTAAAGAGCTAGGACTTCTTCAGCATGGAACTGTTTGCTACTTCAAAAATAGGATATTGATATGAAATATTTACTCATTATTTGGCTCTACCTTGGCCAAGGTTACGGCCTAACACTGAACCTCGATAAAGTGCCCATACGTGATGCCCTCCAAGACTTGGCTAAACTGGGAGATAAAAATTTAGTCATTTCACCACAAGTCAAAGGCAATATCAGCTTGGCACTAAATCAAGTATCTTGGCAACACGCTCTTGATGCTATTGTTGCATCACAAAACCTCGGAGCAGCTAGCAAAGATAATATTATCTATATTCAACCTAAACCTTCTAATACCTACCAATACCAGGAGATACATCTCCACTATTTGCCGGTCAAAACAGCTGCCAGACTGATTAAAACAGAGAAATTACTCAGCCCCAATGGCCGTATCTCTTTTGATGATCGCTCGAACGTTTTACTGATTCATGATGGCCTAAAGCCTATTAACACGATTAAAAAATTTCTCCAGTCAATTGATATTGCTGTACCTCAAATTTCAATTAAAGCGCGCATTGCCGCGGTCGATGAACGTGCAATAAAAGAATGGGGTATAAAACTTCATAGCATTGGTACCAAAGCAATCGGCAATCATTTTGGTTTAAAAAATTTAACCCTCAATAATGGATTGACCAACAGTGCAGGAAAAATTGGCCTCAGCATAGGCAGCTTACCAACTGGTTTTTTATTAGATTTGGAACTACAAGCACTAGAAGCTGAAGATGAAGGGAAAGTTATTTCTGCGCCACACTTAACTGTCAGCAACCAACAAACCGCTTCAATAGAACAAGGTAGTGAAGTCCCTTACGCCACGATCAATGAAAATGGTTCAACGCAAGTACAATTTAAAAAAGCGGTACTAGGCTTACAGGTAACTCCTGACATAACCACCAAACATGGCATCACGTTAAAATTGCAGATTAGCAAAGATCACGTCACACAATATAGCGGCGCTGCTGGCAATACCCCGATTATTGCCACCGCCCACATGAAGACAAAAGTGTGGCTCGAAAGCGGCAAGACTATTGTCCTCGGCGGCATATTTGTGCAAGAAAATGAAAATGATATTAAGCAGGTACCTTGGTTAGGTAACATTCCCCTCATTGGTGCTTTTTTCCGCCACCAAAGTAAGCTTAAGCATAAAGCTGAACTACTGATTTTTGTAACCCCCAACATTCTAAAGTAATCAACGGCAAACAAGGGTAAAAACTTCTGCGACCAAAATTTATATTCACACAGCACTTTCACATAAAATACTAAAATCTTGATCATAAAGAAGTTGCAAACGACTTTGTTTTCGGTATAATTGCCGCCTCAAGCTGATGGGTCGTTAGCTCAGTCGGTAGAGCAGTTGGCTTTTAACCAATTGGTCGTAGGTTCGAATCCTACACGACCCACCATAGTTTTAAACGGATCTTCCCCAACTTAAGCTATACAACAGTGATGCTCATCACGTGCTTTTTGTCACTAATCTCAATGTAAGGAAAACCCCATGCCACGTACTGGTATTAGCTATGAACAAGTTGTTGCAGCAGCATTAGCACTTGAGCAGGACGCCAAAAAGCCAACAATTAGTAATGTGAGAGAGCAGTTAGGCAAAGGAAGCAGCACAACCATCAGTAATTTTTTACGTCAATGGAAAGCAACTAAAAACACGCCTCGTCATAAAACTGATTCTGGCGAACCCCAATTAGAGCTTAAAATAACCACCACTGAAAGCAAACCCAAAGTCAAGCAGCCGTCAATAGTCAAAGATGAAGCACAACCAGAGCAGCCGGTAAAACGTAAAAAAGCGCCCTCTTTCGCCATGCTTAACAAACAAAAAAAAGCCAAAGCACCGCAAGAAAACAGACCAGAACCCTCACAAAAAAAAGCGAAACAAGATAAACCGATTCGTCGTGTTATTAAGCGCCCTGAACTGGACAAACTGACTATTGAACCGACTGAGCCGGTTACTGTTAAACCGGCGGTCGAACTGAATGACTTAGATAAGTCGCAGCTTATTTTACGAGTGCGTCAATTACAGGCCGAACTAAGCAAAGAGCAAGCCATCCGCGAAGCACTAGAGAAAACTGCCCGTGAAGCTTGCGAGTATGCAGATGCAATTAAAGAACAAACCATCAAACGTATTAACCATTTCCGTCAAGAAGCGGATGCAGAAATTAGTGATTGGAAAAGTAAAAATACAGCATTGCAACAACAATATGACATGGATATTAATCACTATCGTGAACAATTTGATCAGGTCAACCGCTTTATCGTTGAACTAAAAAGGCCATTATGACCGTTGGACGCTATATAGAAAAAGTTTATCAACAATTTGATCAGGCTGAACTCTACTATGGTCATGGAACCGATAATGCTTGGGATGAAGCCGTTTTTTTGGTTACCCACGTACTCGGCTTCCCCCCGAGCTGTGGTGATCATGTCCTTGCTCATGTTATTACTGCTGAGCAACAACAAGCCATTAATGACATTGCCCAAGCCCGGATTAAATCTCGCAAACCTTTAGCTTATCTATTGAATACAGCCTGGTTTGCCGGTCATCGTTTTTATATTAATGAACATGTCCTTGTACCACGTTCACCACTAGCTGAATTGATTGCTGATCATTTTCACCCCTGGCTCGATATTAACTCCGCTCATCATGCGCTTGACCTATGTACTGGAAGCGGCTGCATTGCCATTGCTTTAGCCCAACAGTACCCACACCTTATGATTGATGCCAGCGATATTTGTCCCCAGGCATTAACCGTGGCCCAGCGAAATATTCATGAACACAAACTAGCAGAACGGGTTAAACTCATTGAATCAAACTTATTCCAAGCCATTCCAACAAAGCGCTATGATTTAATTATTAGTAATCCACCTTATGTTGACGCACAGGACATGGCAATATTACCGGCAGAATATCGACAAGAGCCCGAGCTTGGCCTAGCCTCTGGTCATGACGGCCTTGATGCAACCCGAATGATTCTGCGAGATGCTGCAAACTACCTGACCGAAACAGGCTACTTAATTGTCGAAGTGGGCAATAGCCAACACGCCCTGAATAAGGCTTTCCCTAAAATGCCATGGACTTGGCTTGAGTTTGAACATGGTGGCGATGGCGTATTTTTGTTAAGCTATCAAGATCTCATACACGCTTTGGAATCAAGCACTAATGTCAGGCAATAGCTTTGGGCGTCATTTTATCGTGACGACATTTGGCGAGAGTCATGGCCCAGCGTTAGGGTGCATTATTGATGGCTGCCCACCTGGCATGCCACTATCTGTGCAAGATATTCAACCAGATCTAGATCGTCGCAAACCAGGTAGTTCGAAATATACCACTCAACGCCGCGAAAAAGATCAAGTCAAAATCTTATCTGGGGTGTTTGAGGGCCAAACCACCGGCACACCAATTGGTTTGCTGATTGAGAATACCGATCAACGCTCAAAAGACTATGGCACTATTCAACATCAATTTCGCCCAGGTCATGGCGATTTTACCTATTGGCATAAATATGGTATCCGCGATCATCGTGGTGGTGGTCGAGCTTCTGCGCGTGAAACAGCCATGCGTGTTGCTGCAGGCGCCATTGCAAAGAAGTATCTTGCACAACATTGTGGTTTAAAAATTCGTGGCTATTTGGCACAAATGGGGGATATTGTCCTAAATTTTGATCATTGGGATGCTGTCAGTCAAAATCCTTTTTTTTGCCCTAATACCGCACAGATAGCACAACTTGAAGAAAAAATTACCCAGCTTCGCCGCGCAGGTGACTCTATTGGCGCAAGACTAACCCTTATTGCAGAGCATATGCCCATTGGTTTAGGTGAACCAGTTTTTGATAAACTCGATGCCGATATTGCCCATGCAATGATGGGGATTAATGCCGTTAAAGGCGTGGAAATTGGCGATGGTTTTGGCGTGATTACGCAGACCGGGAGCCAACATCGTGACCTAATGGATCAATCTGGGTTTTTGAGCAATCACAGCGGTGGGACATTAGCAGGAATTTCGAGTGGTCAAGATCTAATCGTGCACATTGCACTCAAACCAACATCTAGCCTTATTCAGGCAGGCAAAAGTCTTGATACTAGTAACAATGAGGTTGATGTCGTGACTAAAGGACGTCATGATCCCTGCGTTGGCTTTCGTGCCGTACCGATTGCCGAGGCAATGATTGCCCTAGTTTTAATGGATCATCTCTTACGCCATCGAGCACAATGCTCATGAGTGCAGATTTACACCAACTGATTGCAACCTACGGCTACTGGTTAATGGCATTTGGCGCACTGATCGAAGGCGAAACTTTTTTAATTGCGGGCGGCATTGCGGCACAGCAAGGCATGCTTCACTTACCTGGCTTAATTTTATTAGCCTTAGTTGGTAGTACTATCCATGATGTCGCCTTCTTCGCTCTAGGTCGTTATGGTGGCAAAAAAATTCTCGATCGCAAACCCCACTTTAAAGCAAAAACTGAAGGCATTTTAAAATTATTTGACCGTTATGGTGTCTGGCTAATTATTCTCTTACGTTTCGCCTATGGCTTACGAACAATGATTCCTACCGTGCTTGGCATGAGCCCAATATCAACCAAAAAATTTATTTTTTTTGATATTCTCGGCGGCATAATTTGGTCATGTTGCTTTATTTTAGGCGGCTACTACATTGGCAAAGGCTTCACCTTATTTTGGCATCAGTTCAATCATATCGAGCATTGGCTCTGGCGAGGCCTAACGATTGCACTAGTTGCCATCTTAATCGCTGTTTGTACCTGGTTAATACTCAGATATTGCAAACGTAAAAAAACTAATGCTTAGGAATGCGTCGCACCTGGTATAATGCTGCACCTTTAATAACGACCAATGGTTTAAAATCTTTTTGCTGAACCCACCGTTTTAAATCTTGGCCAAACGCTTTTGATTGCAACCCGGGGTGATCGACGGACAAATAGTAACGTGCATGACTTTGCTTTAATTTTTGCAAAAATAGTTGCGGATGTTCTCCCAATCCCTCAAGTGCCAATCGATAGTTTTTTGGCTGATAATAGTGAGATAATTTTGGCAAATGGCTTAAGACGACCCAGCTAGTAAAAATCCCACCTCTAAAACCAAATTGTTGTTGGTAACCATACAGCATTCGGTTGACCCAAGTTTCTCGCCCAAGAAACTTCTGTGCTTGTTGTTGTTTCTTTAGTAAAACCGCTGCGCTATAGAAAGGTAACGTTGAAACAACCCATAATATTAACAGCGCAATCCATAACCAGCTAAATAAGCTCAGCTGCAATAAAATTTGGGCCTGTCGACTAATCCATGTGGTGATTAGCGGGGTATATTGTGTCAATACTAGTGCAGCACCCAAACTAACAAAAGGCAAGGCTAAATCAAGATTGCGCGGGTCATAGCCAAAAAATACTGCCCATACTGCACTATAGACGACCCCCATTAACAGTAAGACCCCAACAAAACCCATTGAATAGGACCATGGTTTAAGCACAAACCATAAGCTCAAGATTAAAGCAATGAAATAAATAAAACCTACATGCTGGAATAGATTACAATACCAGCTAGACTTAGCGGACATCATCGTCAGAAAGTAGACCTCGGAATGACTTGTGCCGGAAAAAATTTGCCATTGTGCAAATACATACCACGGTAATACAATCACCATTGTAAGAGCTAGTAACCCCACCAGTTTGCCAAGAGACCGATCTCTCTGCCTCATGACGATGACAAAAATAAAGGTCATGACAACAGCAAGCGTATAGCCCCCAGATTGTTTAGTCAGTGCGGCAGCAGCCGAGGCTAACATGACAACGACCAACAATCTAAAATGGTAATGCCTTTGTGTTAACAAAAGATAAAATGGAGCCATCGATACGGTCATGACCGGGATATCAACATATCCAGAACCGATATAAGGCCCTGCCTGTTGCCACAACATCAAGGCAAAAATGATACCCGCTAACCAATAAGCATGGATCCTTGATGATGCCTTCGGTGTTAGCGGCTTAGCCTGGGAGCACAAAATACATGCTCCCAAATCAAAAAACATCAGCAACGCCGCAATAGGAAATAGCCCCATTATCCATTTGGCAAATACCTGCAAAGGGAGTGCATCACCGATAAAACAATAAATCATTGCCCAACTTGTCGGGATTAATTGCGGATAATGCCAAGTTAACCTCGGCAGTGAACCATGAAACCACTCCATTGCCCAGACATTATAAGAAATCAAAGGATCCCATGCATCAAAAATGGGCAAGCCTGGTAGCAAGCCAAAATGTGAATAAAGGACTATTGCAACGGCTAATACAACTGCCAACAGTTTTGTGATGATAGGTAATTGAAGATAATCATGATAAAACTGCCGGCATTGGCAAATGACTAACGATAGTAGCTCCCCTAAAGACTGCCTAGCACAACCTCGGTATAACCACGCCAAGAACAAACATTCCGTAGCAAAAAGACTCCGAACAATCCACGGATTGAAAATGCCAATCGCAACAAATAAAAAGACGACCAGATAATTAGACAATAAACTGAGAATAAAACTTGTTATAGCCGTACGGACAATGCCCTGATTAAAAGCAAGCAAACGCAGCACTAATAAACCTGGTATTAGACAGGTTTGCAGAACAGCCAAAATACCCAAAAACAACGTCAACATGTCATATCCTTATGATGCCTAGTCAATCAACATTGACCACGATTCCGCACGTTTGCATAAAGAACGAACGTCTTACCTAAACGAAGTTAAGGATACAGCAAGCTTTTGCTATCACCAAAGTTGGAAAGTAACACAGGCGACAAAAAAAGCCCTGCCTATAGACAGAGCCTAGGCACTCGCTGTGCTTAATTGATTGTCATTCGGTGAGATCTCATATTCCCACCGAAGTGGGAATACACTGTTTGATACCGGAATATCCGCCTTTGAGGGAATGGCGATAGGCTGATCTCTTCAACTAATCAACTACACCAACATCGGTTAATAACAAGAGTAAAGCAACGAGCTATTCAGTCGCTTGGTCACCATTCGACAAAGCTTCACTTAAGGCGCTTTCCGCTTCTGCTGCTGTCATACTAGGTAAAGCATCATTGACCTGATAACTATGTCGACGCTCATCATGATAGGCCATTCCCGTACCGGCTGGAATCAATCGTCCAACAACCACATTCTCTTTCAACCCAAACATCTCATCAGAACGCCCACTCACGGCAGCTTCTGTCAAGACACGCGTGGTTTCTTGGAATGATGCAGCTGAGATAAATGATTCTGTCGATAGCGATGCTTTAGTAATACCTAATAATATTGGATAGTACAGCGCTTCGACTTTACCTTCTTGGCGCAATTGATCATTTTCCTCAAGAACACGAACAACATCCATCTGCTCATTATTGAGGAATTTACTATCACCCACACCTGTCACTTCAACACGACGAATCATTTGACGCACAATAACTTCAATATGCTTATCGTTAATCTTCACACCTTGGAGACGGTAAACATCTTGAATTTCATTTACGAGGTAAGTTGCCAAGGCACTGACACCACGTAAACGCAGGATATCATGCGGGTTCAATGGACCATCACAAATGATATCGCCTCGCTCAACTTGTTCACCTTCAAATACGTTGATTTGACGCCATTTGTGAATCAAGACTTCGACGCTATCACCCTCAACCGGTGAAATAACTAAACGACGCTTACCTTTTGTTTCCTTACCAAAACTAACCACACCAGTGGCCTCAGCAAGAATCGCACCTTCTTTAGGCTTACGCGCTTCGAACAGGTCTGCCACTCGCGGTAGACCCCCAGTAATATCTTTGTTCTTAGACCCTTCCTGTGGCATCCGCGCCATAATATCACCAACATTAACGGCACCACCATCTTCCACACTAACAATCGCACCTGCAGGCAGGAAGTAACTTGCAGGAACCGTACTGTTAGGGAACAGCAATTCTTCACCCGCTTTATCAACCAATTTAATTGTTGGCTTAAGCTCTTTACCTTTGCTACCACTTTGTTTTGGATCAGTGATCACAATACTGCTGAGACCAGTTAACTCATCAACCTGATGGTTCATGGTTACGCCTTCAACCATATCAACAAATTTAGCAAAACCAGTTACCTCGGTCACAATAGGATGGGTATGAGGATCCCAGTTAGCAACAACATCACCAGCAGTCACTTTGGCTTCATCAGCTTGTGGCATGATCGCGCCATAAGGGACTTTATAACGCTCACGCTCACGACCAAATTGATCCAATACTGTTAGCTCACCAGAACGAGAAACAGCAACCCATTTCTTCTCTTGGTTCTGTACAGTCTTGACATTATGCAATTTGATATGACCATCTGTTTTCACCTGAATATTGTTTTCAGCCGTGGTTCTTGATGCGGCACCCCCAATGTGGAAGGTACGCATAGTCAACTGAGTACCTGGCTCACCGATAGACTGTGCGGCAATGACACCGACAGATTCTCCGCGGTTAACCAAATGCCCACGCGCCAAATCACGACCATAACATTTCGCACAAATACCCCGACGAGTTTTACAGGTAATCGCGGAACGTACTTTGATTTGATCAATAGTCATTTCTTCAAGACGCTTAACCCAAGACTCATCTAAGAAAGTGCCTGCAGGGACCAAGATGGTCTTTTCATCATTTGGGTCGTAAACATCATCAGCAACCACACGGCCTAATACACGCTCGTGTAATGGGACAACAACATCACCGCCTTCAATATGTGGAATCATCAACAAGCCATCACTGGTGCCACAATCATCTTCAGTAACGACAACATCTTGCGCCACATCAACCAAACGACGAGTCAAATAACCAGAGTTTGCTGTTTTCAATGCAGTATCAGCTAAACCTTTACGTGCACCATGAGTAGAAATAAAGTATTGCAATACGTTTAAGCCTTCACGGAAATTGGCCACAATTGGTGTCTCGATAATACTCCCATCTGGCTTAGCCATCAGACCACGCATACCGGCTAGCTGACGAATCTGAGCAGCACTACCCCGCGCACCCGAATCAGCCATCATATAAATTGAGTTAAAGGACTCTTGCGTTACTTTTTTACCCTGACTATCAGTCACTACTTCTTCGCCAATGGCTTTCATCATCGCACTAGACACTTGGTCATTCGCGCGCGACCAAATATCAATTGCCTTATTCTTGCGTTCACCTTCAGTCAATAACCCTGAGGCAAATTGCTCACCAATTTCTTTGACCTCTGCTTCAGCTTTCTCAATGATTTTTGCTTTTTCAACAGGAATAATCATATCGTTGATACCAATTGAAATACCAGATTTCGTCGAATATTTAAAACCGGTATACATTAATTGATCGGCAAAAATAACGGTATCTTTAATCCCTAAGCGACGGTAACAAGAATCGACAATTTCAGCGATTGTTTTCTTGGTTAACACACGGTTAATCAACTCAAATGGTAAGCCTTCTGGCATAATTTCAGAGAGAATCGAACGTCCGACTGTGGTATCGATCACTTCATTCACTTCAGAGCGGTTACCCTCTTCATCAATCACAGTCTGTACTAAACGAACTTTTATTTTCGCTTGCAAATCAATGCTTCTTGCAGAATAAGCACGGTGCACCTCAGCGATATCTGCAAAGAATTTACCTTCACCCTTAGCACCCACATTTTCACGCGTCATATAGTATAAACCCAAGACAATATCTTGCGTTGGACAAATAATCGGCTCACCGTTGGCAGGGTGTAAAATATTATTGGTTGCCATCATCAAGGCACGAGCTTCAAGCTGCGCTTCTAGAGTTAATGGTACATGCACTGCCATTTGGTCACCATCAAAGTCAGCATTGTACGCGACACAAACTAAGGGGTGTAACTGAATAGCTTTCCCTTCAATCAATACAGGTTCAAAGGCTTGAATACCCAAACGGTGTAAAGTTGGCGCACGGTTTAACATCACTGGGTGTTCACGAATCACTTCTTCAAGAATATCCCAAACAATCCCTTCTTCACGTTCAACCATCTTTTTAGCGGCTTTAATCGTTGAGGCATATTCACGAGAAACCAACTTGCTGAAAATAAATGGCTTAAATAACTCCAGGCCCATTTTTTTCGGCAAACCAAATTGATGTAAGCGTAAAGTTGGCCCCACCACAATAACCGAACGACCTGAGTAGTCAACTCGCTTACCTAGCAAATTTTGACGGAAACGGCCCTGCTTACCTTTGATCATATCAGCTAAAGATTTCAAAGCCCGTTTATTGGAGCCTGTCACTGCACGACCACGGCGACCATTATCTAGTAGAGCATCCACCGCTTCTTGCAACATCCGTTTTTCATTGCGGACAATGATATCGGGTGCATTTAAGTCTAATAACCGCTTCAACCGATTATTCCGGTTGATCACACGACGATATAAATCATTTAAATCTGACGTGGCGAAACGGCCACCATCTAGAGGCACCAATGGACGAAGTTCAGGTGGCAAGACGGGTAAGACTGTCATTACCATCCAAGATGGGTCGTTACCTGACTCATCAAATGCCTCTAACAACTTCAAGCGTTTAGCGAGTTTCTTCAGTTTTGTTTCAGAGCCTGTTGCCGGAATTTCTTCACGAATGCGTTCGATTTCTTGTTTGACATCCACTTCTTTGAGCAAATTTTGAACAGCCTCTGCACCCATCATTGCTTCAAATTCATCACCAAATTCTTCTAACGCATCAAGATAGGCTTCTTCAGTTAATAACTGACCACGCTCTAAAGTCGTCAAACCGGGGTCAGTCACCACATAGGCTTCAAAATACAAAACGCGTTCTATATCACGCAAAGTCATATCTAATAATAAACCAATACGAGATGGCAGTGATTTCAAAAACCAAATATGCGCCACAGGACAAGCCAAATCAATATGCCCCATGCGCTCACGCCGGACTTTCGCCTGTGTGACCTCAACACCACATTTCTCACAGATAATACCGCGATGTTTCAGACGTTTGTACTTACCACATAAGCATTCATAATCACGAATTGGACCAAAAATTTTTGCACAGAACAAACCATCACGTTCTGGCTTAAAAGTACGATAATTAATTGTCTCTGGCTTTTTAACTTCGCCATATGACCATGAACGTATATCCGCTGGAGAGGCTAAACCAATGGTAATTTTCTCAAAACGCTGGTGCATTTTTTGTTGACTGAGTTCTTTTAATAGGCCTTCCAAGATATTTACTCCTAAATTTATCTCAATGAAAGCAGCAAGGCCTTCCCTGCTGCGATTTACTTTCTATTTAGATTAGATCCTAATTACCTTCTAAATCCATATTTATCCCCAAAGAGCGGACCTCTTTGGTCAACACATTAAAGGACTCTGGAATACCCGGATCCATGCTGTAATTACCATCAACAATGTTTTTATACATTCTGGTACGACCAGCAACATCGTCTGATTTCACGGTTAGCATTTCACGTAAAGTATGTGCGGCACCATAGGCCTCAAGTGCCCAGACCTCCATTTCACCGAAACGCTGCCCACCAAACTGTGCCTTACCACCCAATGGTTGTTGTGTGACCAAACTATAAGATCCAGTTGAACGCGCATGCATTTTGTCGTCAACCAAATGGTTTAGCTTGAGCATGTACATATAACCAACCGTTACTGGACGTTCAAATGGTTCACCAGTACGACCATCATACAAAGTTGTTTGACCAGACTCTGGCAAATCAGCAAGTCTTAACATGCCTTTAATTTGATCTTCTGCCGCACCATCAAATACTGGCGTTGCCATAGGAACACCCGCACGCAAATTATCAGTTAGCGTATTTAACTCCGCATCATTCAGAGAATCCAAGCTCTCTTTAGTTCCACCATAGGTATTGTAGACCTCGTCCAGAAATTGACGCACTTCTTTTGGTTTTTTATTGGCATCGAGCATTTTGCCTAATTTCAACCCAAGACCACGAGCAGCCCAGCCTAAGTGGGTTTCAAGCACCTGACCAATATTCATACGCGAAGGAACACCTAATGGGTTCAAGACGATATCAACCGGGGTTCCATCGTCCAGATGTGGCATATCTTCAACCGGCAGAATGCGAGAGACGATACCTTTATTACCATGACGACCCGCCATCTTATCACCCGGTTGGATACGGCGCTTAACCGCCACATAAACCTTGACAATTTTTAAAACCCCTGGGGCTAAGTCGTCACCTTGCGTAATTTTACGTTGTTGTAATGTAAACTTATCATCATAAGCCGCACGATATTGCTTTAATTGTACCTGTGCATCTGATAATGCTTTTTTCGCCTTAGTTGACTTAATTGAGGTCCACTGATCAC
>CBFIHN010000043.1:0-14443 GCA_965662575.1 Gammaproteobacteria bacterium | reverse complement strand
AAAACACCGAGACAAATGATGGAAATACAGTTGGCTGCTTAATACTCAGGGTGGCGGATTAGTTGTTGAATCTGCGACTTATTAAACTTGGTTGTATTTTTGTGTTGTTAAGTGCTTATGCCCTGCTTGATGCGCAAGTGCGTGTGCAGCCAAATTTGGTTTATTTTGCCGATGGGCAAGCAAAAACACAGGATTTGCAATTAACTAATACACAGCCACATAAAGCCTATGTGACGGTTAAGGTCTATCGTGTTGTGCCTCAGAAAAAAGGTGATGCTAAGCGTGTGTTGGTGAAAAATCCGGTCAAAGCAGGTCTGATTATTGCGCCTAAGCAATTAATTATCCCTGGCAACCAAGGCCGTGCGGTGCGTTTGGTTAATATCAAACCTAACAGCACTAAAGAACGTAGCTTTGTGTTAATTGTTGAGCCGAATGTTAAGATTAAAAAGCAAAAACAAAGTGATGAGATCAAGGTTGGTATTCACTTAAATATTGCCTATGGAGTCCGTGTGATCCTTGAGCCAAAAAATCCGCGGCCAGAGATGACGGTTAAGCGCGAAGGTCAACAGTTAATATTTAATAATGTTGGTAATATTAGCCAAGTATTATCGCATGTTGAGCAATGCCCTAAAAAAGATGTGCCGAAGGCTGAGCGCGATAAGGTCTGCTTTCATAGTAATGCAAAACGTATTTATGCTGGACATCAGTATACAGTTAAACTACCTTATCAAACGCCAGTTTCTTATACCCTAGCTCATGATAATGAAACGGCGGAATATACCAAATAAGTAAATGTGTAGGGGATGGCTGTTATCATTTTTTGCCGGTGCATTACTATTGTTATTTGCGGTAGCACAAGCAAGGGAACCTGCTCAGCCTCCCGCTAAACCATCAGATAATTCAGATAATATTGCTGAAGTCGATTATGATGCGGTACCCGAGGGGTTTGAAGATTTAGATAAGCCGCAGACTCTCCCTATTGATATCTCTTTTCTTGGGCGAAACATCGGTCAATATATGGCTGAGGTGTCGTCTGAGACGGTCAAATTGTCTAATCCGCAGAATGTATTAGATCATCTGAGCAAGTATAAAAAAAAATATAAGCAGACACTGCTCAAGTATCTTAGCAGCACGCTTCCGGCCAATAGTCAGCTTGTGTGCGGGGGGTTTAATCGCTCTCAGTCTTGTGGGGAGTTAAGCACTAAAACGGTTGCGGTGATTTATAATCCGCTTAATTTTAAATTAAAATTATTTGTGTCGCCAAAATGGCTAGTCAATAAAGTACACCGTGAGCGTTTGCCACCGAATCAAGCTGGATGGTCAGATTTGAGTCAATTTAATTTGGTGTATGCCAATGGATCACTTGACCAAAGCCAATCTTATAATGTATCAAATCATAATGTCTTAGCTAAGCGTAATTTTCGTTTGATCTCTGCAGTGAGTGCGTCAAAAACAGAGAATAAGCAAATGGCGAGAGTTGAGGATCTCTATACAGAATATCGCCATCGTCTAACGGATTATAGTGCTGGGTTTATTCAAACAGAGGGAGCTTTATTTCTCTCGGGGCAAAGTATTTTTGGTATTGATTTAAGTGATGACTACAGCACCATGCTCGATCGAGCTAAGCTGCAAGGTTCACCGTTAAGCTTATTTTTAAATAATCCCAGTCAAGTGAACATTTATAAGGATGATCGTTTGATTTATTCGGCGCATTATGAGGCGGGTAATCAACAAATTAATACCAGTTCTTTTCCTTCAGGTTCCTATGAGATTCGGATTGAAATAGTCAGTGATGGTGGCTCAAAATCAGAGAGAACAGAATTTTTTAGTAAAGCCGCCGGCCTACCAGCTTGGGGGCTAGATGAGTATTATGTTGGCATCGGTCTGTTGCAGAATAAATCAAGCAGTGTTTTATTTCCTAAGATCAGTCATGTCCCAGTGATTAATGGAACCTATGCCACTCGTTTGGGGCAGCAGCTGGGTGGTGCGCTGAGTACGGTCTTGTCAACTAAACAGTGGCTGACGCAAGGTGAGCTCACGAAAAATTTCAATCACGGCAGTCTTTCCTCGGGTGTTGTCGTTGGCTGGCCATTGACTATTGGTGCCAGTCTAAATGCCTCTTACTCTATCGGTGGGCAAAATTTTAACCTATATATGTTAGGGGATCACCGGCGAGATAATTTTATTGATGAGCCTTTGCAGCAGGGGCTGTTAAATAGCACACCGTTTCAGCTCAGTTTGGGTTATAGCACCGCATTGTCGTCAACGCTTTCATTTTCCATCAGTTCGTCGGTGAGTAGGGATCAGTTCACTGGGCGCAATGTTCTGAGCTATAGCCCCAGTTTGGATTGGCAAGTTTACTCGGGTAATGGTGCACAAATTAATGCCGGTGCGACTTATTCTAAGCAAGGCGATCAAGATAGGACAATTATGTTGAATCTGTCGTTGTCTTATTATCATGGGGATTGGTCGTATGATGCCAGCGCCAGTCAGCAAAGTCAGCAGCAGGTTAATAGTCAAGCCAGTGTGAGTTGGCAGCCGACCTCAGATGCAACGCATGGTGATGTGACTCAACGTGCGTCTGTGGCGCTGACGCGCAATGCCAGCCTACTTGGTCTAAATGCCACCTATCATTTGTCAACCAACTATGCCAACTTGGGTGCCAGTGTTTACCGAAGTAAGGATAACCTACAATATAGTTTGAATGCCTCGAGTGATGTAGTGTGGACACCATTAGGGTTTGGTATCGGTGCAGGCTATAGTGCCAGTGGTGTGATTGTGCATATTAATTCAAAAAAACCGGGAGAGTTTGAATTGGTTGATCATGGCTATCCTATCGCCGCTGTGGCGACGAATCGCAGCCAATTTGTCCCGCTTTCGCCACATCATGTGTATCATTTGGCCATCCAAAGTATCTCTGATGAGGGGTTCTTTACCTATGATCAATCACCGCGTGAGGTCACGCTATATCCTGGGAATATTTTTTCCTTATCATGGCAGGTTAAAGAAAAATATTTGGTCTTTGGTCGTTTGGTTAATGCCGAGGGTGAGCCATTGGTGCATGCCACAATTGACTTTGCTCGTGGCTTGGCGGTAACGGATGAATCGGGATATTTTCAGTTTAGTGTTGAGAAGGCTGGGCAAGTTGTTGAAGCATCGAATGATCATGAGCGTTGCAATGCGATGGTTGATTTAAAAAACTTGAAGTCTTATCAATATATTGGTGACTTGCTTTGTGAGCGGGTTGGCGGTAAGGCACAATAGCTCTTTTTTAACCTAATAAATGAGTAGGTTTTTATTTTTTTCAATGACGCTAGTGCTGATTAGGCGCCGCTAGACATTGGTTTTCAACAGTCCCAAAATATCGTTTCTGCTGGTTTAATGCTTAATCATATTTAGAGTGATAGGCGGATCAATATCCATTGATGTCCAATAATCAGTCACCATAAAATTTTACTTTAATTGTAATATATATTATAATTATTACTTTAATTTTATCTGGAATTTTTATCCAATGTTTCTGCGTGTCTTAAAACCTTTTCTCTATTATACCTGTCTTGCAGCTGCTGGGTTGTCACCTCTATTATTAACCGGTTGTATTGGTGAGCACAGTGATGCACTGCCCGAGAATGTGAAGCTACAAGTTGGTGAAAATATTGCAGTGATCGGTGCCACCACCGTCATGCAGGTAACATGGGCTAAAGACCAAGGTTTGATGGTCGGTGCTGAACCACCTAAAGGCTATACTCGGGTGAAATTGCAGTTTGATAATCCTGACATTCATGCCAATCCTAATAAGTTTTTTACTATCACCTATGGCAACAATTGTCATCGTTTACATTACGGTGAATCTTGCCAAATCAGATTAACAACCAAAAGTGATGCCAGAGATTTGACAAAGCAGCAGGCGATTTCTGTCAATGGTGGTGAAGATAAAACCGATTCAGATCTGAAAATTAAAGAACTAACCGTTGTTGATTCAGCAGATGCCAATGCCATTGACACAGGGATTGTCACTATTGGTGCAGGCCAGCAAGTAACATTGGCGGTGAATAATGATATCGGGGTGCCCGTTTTCGATTTTAGTGAGGGTGTGAAGTTATCAGCGAATATCCCCGGGTTAAGTGTCCATTCAGAATGTGACCAAAAAAATGAGCTGGAGCCGGGTGATAGCTGTCATATTATCTTGACTGCACCAACAACAGTAACAGAAAATAAAAATGTTGAGCTGACGCAAGAGGGTGCTGGTGGTGATGTCGTGAATGAGCAAATCAGCTTGATACACCCAGAAATTGCTTTTGCGGATGTTAACCAAACCCATATTACGTCGTTTGCGATGACCGGTGGCGCTTACCAAGATGTATTGGTTAAAAACCTAACGCCTGTACCGGTTAAAGGGGGGCATTTTAGCTTGTCAAGCGGTAGTGCGGTCAGTATTACCCAAAATGATTGCCCTTCAATTTTGGCGGCAGACACCAGTTGTTTGCTCAAGTTACATGCGCCAGGCACCACAGCAGTCCATACCGACACATTAACGTTATCAGCAGGCAATATGGCGGATCATACTTTGCCGATTACGGTTAATCCGTCACACAGTACCTTGGTTTTATCGTGGCTTGATTATACGGGAGGTAGTTTTGCACTCTCGAGTTTGGGCAGCCGGGATTTTAATTTGCAGGTTGATAATACAGGGTTAGCCACAATCACAGGACTGAGTATTCAGCCATTACCTGCGGATTTTAGTGTGGTTAGTGGCGCGACAACACCCTGTGGTGGCAGTCTTGCCGCCGGTATGACTTGTACCTATCGATTGAGATATACTGCCCCCAGTGTAACAGTGCCAACGCCCAAAACAGAAACCTTGACGGTGTCAGCAGGCAATGCGTTACCGACGACGGTGCAAGAAACCATTGTCGCCAATATTTTTCCGATGTTTTATAGTTTGCCAAATAACTTGAGTCATTTGCCATCGGCATCATCTCATGCTCAAACAATGAGTAGTGAAGGCAGCACCTTGCCTGGTTTGGCGGGTAGCTCGGTGAATCAAGTGGTCAAAGTTGGTAATCGATTATATGTTGCCACCGATGGCGGTTTATCGATCTCAACAACCAATTCAACAACACAGTGGTATAACCTGAATGCAGCTAGTGGCTTAGGTAGTTCAACAGTGCGCGGGATTTTTGTGAGTAATAATGGTGAGCATCTCTATGCGGCAACCTCTGGTGGCTTGTCTTACTCTGATGACGGCGGGTTGACTTGGGTGACTAAAACAACGGCAGATGGTTTGGCCAGTGACCAGACTAACGGTGTCGTTGTGCATGGTGATGAAGTGTATATTGCCACGGATGATGGTTTGTCAATTTGGAACCAAGCGAATAATACCTGGTCGAATAGCTTGTCAGGCAAAAAGATTAATCAAGTTCTTAGAGCGGCCAATGGTGACTTGTATGCTGCGTATAATATCCCGGGTGTTTTTCCTGCAGATGGTGGGCTTGCTATTTCAGCCGATAATGGTGCTAACTGGGCAGATCATAAAATTACATCAGGTGGTTTTTTCGCAGTAACTGCGCAGATGTATGGCGTTGATATATCCGGTGGTGATATTTATGTGGCGACCGATTTGGGGGTGGGGATCTCTTCTGATAACGGTGCAAACTGGACTGTAAAGACAATGGCTGATGGTCTCGCGGCGACTATGGTTGATGCTGTTACCGTGCATGGCGGAAAAATTTATGCGGCAACAGCCGCTGGGTTATCGGTATCAAGTGATGGTGGTGATCATTGGGATAACTACACAACAGCCAATGGTTTGGCAGAAAATCATGTGCTTTCAGTTGATGTTGATGCTGGAAATACCGTCTATGTTGGAACAAGCAAAGGCTTGAGTTATAGCGATAATGTGGTCAATCCTTTTGCCGAAATTACCAATGCTAGTGGCCTGGCCAGTCCAAGGATTAATCAGATTAAACAATCGGGTGATACGTTCTATGCTGCAACGGATGGCGGTTTCGCAAGTTCAAGTGATGGCGGTATTTTTTGGACCAACCATGATACCAGTAATGGATTGGGTAGTGATATTGTCCATGCTATTGCGTTAGCTAATGGCAAGCTTTACGCGGCAACAGCCAATGGCTTGGCTATTTCTAGTGATGGTGGTAGCAGTTTCCCTACAAATATTACATCGCCTACCTATGGGTTAGGCAGTAATATTGTGCAGGCGCTCAAGATCAAGAATGGCAAAATCTATGCTGGAACAGCCAATGGTCTGTCGATTTCAGATGATTTGGCTGGTACCGGCTCGTGGGTTAATTATATCAACATGGATGAGGTCAATATTTACAGCATTGCGCTTGCAAGCGATGGTAAAATTTACATTGCAACAGAAGGGACGAATGGCGGTTTATCGGTTTCTGATGACCCTGCCAGTGGTTGGGTCAATTATACTCACACCCAATTTGGTGCAGGTCCATTCATGCGAAATGGTAGTCAAGTTGTGCTGGATGGGGGGAAAGTTTATCTTGCACTGAAACCGTATGATTTTTTTGGTTCTCTATTCGGTGGTGGCTTGGTTGTCGGTAACGTGGCAACACCTCATGGCTGGGCTGCCTATCAGTCTACTAATGGCCTTGCCGCAGATGGCGTCAATGGCATTGCTGTGGATGCAGATAGTTCTGGGCAAGATCTTTATGTTGCCACTAGTGGTGGCGTTTCTATTTCCAATAATGGTGGGACCACGTGGAGTAACTATCATTCGGCTAATGGCCTCAGTGATAATAACGTCCTGGGTATTGCGTTGATTGATCGTACGCTCTATGTGTTAACGGCAGGTGGCTTGGCACTTCGTAACTTATAATAGCTAATTATTGTGCTAAAAAATAAAAAAAAAAATTGAATTTATTGTATCTATGAACTACAATTAAAACTAAATAAAAATTACTAATTTAAATTTATGACAAAGGTGATAAATATGACGTTAAAAAATAAAAAAATTATTTCTGCTGTATTTGCTTGTGGTCTTTTAGCGGTACCACTGGCTTCTTTGGCAGCAACTTTTAATTTTGGGTTTACCAATTGGACAGTTGACCCCCTGGAGACATTAGTAAATAAATCAACCGCTACTGATGCAAATATTACTAGACAAAATGTCATAGATGCTCTCATGGCTGGGCAGACAGTTGTTAAGAAATATTTAGATCTATGTTTTGTCACGAACCAAGGATATAATCTGAAGATTACAGGCAGTACAAATACCAAATTTGAGGTTGTGCATGCGACTGTGTCAGCTAATAACTTTGGCTACAAGCTTACTTGGTATAACCAGCCAAAATCTGATTTAACCGGGGCAACAACAACTAGCTTTGTCGATGGGGATAGTGGCCAAGAAAAAACAGTTGAAACACCATCTGATGTCACTGACTTACTTTGTGCTACCGCAAATTCATCAATTGAATTAGAGTTTACAATTGCCAGTTTAATGTCTATGAAGCCAGGCTCTTACTCTTTGCCTTTATCTCTCGAGTCTGTTACTGCATAACTTTGTTGTTAACAAGATAGTGAGTAAGCCTAGTGGTGTCAGTACGTGGCTAGTTGCTTTATTGTGGCTAGCCTGTTCTTCTGTTGTTGCTCATGCTATTTCGTTTAATCTAAAGTTCTCTGCGCCCAGTATTTCATACACGAAAGCTTTGAGTCAGAAACGGTTGTTTCAAGAAGTATCTTTGGGTAAGGATTTTGAATATCAACAAGATTTTTGTTTGTATAATAAACGAGAGCAAAGGCTGGTCATTTTTTATGATGATTCAAATTTTACTGCATCTGATGATAATTACAATGAAGTTCCCTTTTCATTAGCCTTGAGCCACAGAGATCTTTTAGAGCCAATCAATTTAAAGCCCAATATCGCTTATCATTATCCAAAAAGTATCACGGATAGTTTTGATTGTCATGAGGGCGGGGGCTATAATATGAGTTTCAAAGCATTATTTTCAGCAGAAGACTTCCAAGGCATGCCCAGTGGGTTTTATTATCGTCAGCTAAATGTCGTGGTTTTTGACCATTAATCATATCATGCCTATACTGTATTGGGATGGATTTCGGGGTAAGACATGTCTTTTCATGGGTTTGATTTAACAGTCACGCATAGTCGCCAATGTTGGCGTATCGGTCTTGTGGGACTATTACTTGCCTGCGCAATGACAGTGAATGCTTCCGTGGTTATTATCCCAAGGTCTATTCCCAAAACCACTAAGAAAAAAGTCAATCTGGGCACGGTGCCCACTGCCGCTTTTGGTGTTGCCAATGCGGCTCTTCCAGCTACCCGGCTTAAGTTGATATCTCTTTGTATTCCTGGTACAAACGATACCACCGGTGAGTATCGAGTTAAATTTTCTCCAATGCCTCACCATGAAGATCAATTTTTTATGACTAGGACTGATGCGCACGGTATCGATGCCTATAAGGCGTCTAATCGAGTGTATGTTTCACTTGTTTGGCTAGATCAAACGGGGCATCATCAGGTTATAAAGCCAGGTCAATCATTTATTTTTCATAATAAACCAGGTGAAAAGTTTAAGTGTGATGAATCGATGGAGCATTCCAATACCTTGTTGGGGATCTATATTGACCGGGCGAAAACTGCAGGACCCAGAGCGGGTGAATATCGTGGCTTGTACAGCTATGAAATTGAACCACCAGCTTGATATTGCCGTACCAGTTTTCCTGATGAATATCTTAGTGCTGTGTGCTCAATCACTTAGGTATGGACACCCACGTATTTCGCCAATCAGGGGGCCTAAATAATTTAAATCCGTGACTCCACGTGCCGAAAGCATTACAATCACGGCCGCAATTCATGATGATATTATCCCATGCCACAATTGAGTTTATCGGTAGTAAAGCACTATTTTGTCCCTGAAAATGGTCAATGTCGTATCGACTTTTTATCTGGACTGACGGTTGCTTTAGCCCTTATTCCCGAGGCTATTGCCTTTGCTTTGGTTGCCCATGTGAATCCCTTGGTGGGACTATATGCCGCATTTTTTATGTGTTTTATCACTGCCGTGCTCGGTGGGCGCCCGGGGATGATTTCTGGTGCGACTGGCTCGATGGCTGTGGTTATGGTGGCGTTGGTTAGTCGATATGGGATTCATTATCTCTTTGTGACGATAATAGTGACCGGTTTGCTACAAATACTGATTGGCCTGTTTCGCTTAGCTAAATTGATTCGTATGTTGCCTAAATCCGTGATGGTCGGTTTTGTGAATGGTTTAGCAATAGTGATTTTTCTAGCACAGCTTAACCAATTTAAGGCAATAGATTCTCATGGTGTTACACATTGGTTGCATGGACAGGCACTATACGTGATGATGGCTTTTGTCTTATTGGCCATGTTAATTACCTATTATCTGCCCAAGCTGACTAAGGCGGTGCCTTCGGCCCTCATGGCGATTGTTGTGATATCCGTGCTTGTATTGGCATTTGGTATCCACACGCGTGTGGTTGAAGACATGATGCAGGGTGTCCATATGAGTGCTGGGTTGCCAACTTTTTCTTTGCCGAGCATTCCATTGAGTTGGCATAGTGTGATCGTGGTTGTGCCCTATGCCATTATTTTAGCTATTATTGGCTTATCTGAATCATTAATGACATTGGCATTGATTGATGAGGTGACGCACACAACCGGCCGTGGTAATAAGGAATGTGTGGCACAGGGGATTGGTAATATTATTTGTGGTCTATTTAAAAGCATGGGTGGTTGCGCCATGATTGGCCAGAGTATGATTAATATCTCTTCTGGTGGACGTGGGCGCTTATCCGGCATTGTTGCCGGTATTTTCTTACTATTATTTATTGTGCTGTTATGGCCATTGATTAAGTTAATTCCACTGGCGGCCCTGGTTGGTGTGATGTTTGTGGTTGTTATAAAAACCTTTGAATGGGCAACCTTTAAATTTATTCGCCGGATTCCCTGGCATGATGCGTTGATTATTGTGGTGGTGACATTGGTCACGGTCGCAACCGATTTGGCGGTTGCTGTTGTGGTGGGTGTGATCATGGCGTCTTTAGTGTTTGCTTGGCAAACGGCTAAAAATATCTATGCGGAGCAATACGTGAATGAAGAGCAAAAAACGAAAGAATATCGTCTCCATGGTCCATTATTCTTTGCATCTAGTAGCGCATTTAAACATTTATTTAGCCCTGAATCTGACCCGGACGATGTGGTGATTGATTTTCAATACTCCCGTGTTGCTGATCATTCGGCGATTGATGCCATTAAATCGGTGGCTGATCAATATCAACGTTTCGGCAAAGCCTTGCATCTACGTCATTTAAGCCCAGAATGTAAGACTTTACTCGGTAACGCCGGCGATATGGTTGAGATAAATATGCTGGAAGATCCTGATTATTGTGTGGCGAGTGATATACACGAAAATCAGTAGAGACAGCTAATCACCTTTTGGGGGTTATACAATGAAAAAATACTGGCAACAATTGACATTAACCACGTCTCCGCAAATCCTTGAGTCATTAGAAGATGCTCTGCTGGCGCAGGGCGCTGTGTCGGTAACGATTGAAGATGCAGCGGATCAACCCCTCTTAGAGCCAGGTGTTGGTGAAATGCCACTGTGGGATCACTTGATCGTTAAGGCCTTGTTTGAGTCAGGTACTGATATCCAACACGTGGAATATCAGCTTTGTCAGCAGTTTGACATGATTAAGCCTGATCAGTTACAGCACAATATGATTGTAGAGCAAGATTGGGAGCGTGCCTGGCTGGATGATTTTAAACCGATGCAATTTGGTCAGCGGTTGTGGGTGTGTCCCAGTTCTTATCAGCCACCTCAAGCAGAGGCGGTTAATATTATATTAGACCCTGGTTTAGCATTTGGCACTGGCACACACCCAACGACAGCAATGTGTTTGAACGCTTTAGATGCAATGAGTTTAAATGGTAAAACGGTGATTGACTATGGTTGTGGCTCGGGTATTCTAGCGATTGCTGCACTCAAACTAGGGGCTAAAGAGGTTTGGGCAATAGATAATGATCCGCAAGCGTTGCTTGCGACCAAAGATAATGCTGAGCGTAATGAGATTGATCTATCCCAATTACATATTTCATTGCCTGAGGCGTTTTCAGCTGTTGCGGTTGATGTGCTGGTTGCTAATATTTTGGCGAAGCCTTTAATCGATTTTCAACCGCTATTGACACAATTAATCAGACCAAAAGGGACCTTAATACTCTCTGGTATTTTAGTGGCACAGGCAGATGAGGTGCTGGCAGCTTATTCGCAGTTTGCATTAGAGCAACAGCAGCAAAACGATTGGGTGTGTTTACATGGAGCGCAGGTTGCTGCTATGCCATAACCCCTGGTGTGTGAGGTGAGGGCTTATGCAAATCAATAATAGACAGTTTTTACCGGTGATTTATAGCTCTGTATTTTTAAATGCAATGGGTTATGCCATGACGGTGCAGTTAATTTTCAAACTGCTGCGTGAACCGTCTTATGGCTTTATTAGCTCCTATGCATTGGTACACGGTGGTCTGTATGCCGCTGCATTTGCTTTAGGGTGGGGATCAATCGGTGCATTCTTAGGTGGTTTGAGTTTTGGCTCGCTGTCTGATCTTATTGGGCGCAAATATGGCTTGTTACTGTGCACATTATTATGTTGCCTTAGCTTTTGTTTGATGGTTGCTGCCATTGAGCTGGGTAGTCTAATGCTATTATTGGTTGGTAACTTTGTGAATGGTATTGCAAGTGCGAATCAATCCGTGACTCAAGCGTATATTGCAGATATTCCTTGGCGTGATGACCGCCAGTGCTCAGTGCGAATGAGTTTTGTGACCTTAGCGTATGCCGCGGCTTTTGTTGTGGGTCCGTTGTTAGGTCAATTTTTAATTAACCCTCATTGGGTACCTTGGTTTCGTCTAAGTACGCCTTTTATTACTGGTGCATTATTGACTGTCCTAGCATTTGTTTTGATCGCCTGGTTTTTACCCAAAGATCGGTTCTATCGCCAACCATCTGTGCAGTTAGCATATTCTTCAGCGGTGACTAAGATGCTTGTTGAGACTGGCTCTCAGCCTCAGCAACAATCAACGTGTGCTTTACTCTTACTATTTGTTATCAGTTTTCTGTTTCAGTTTGTCATTTCTCAATTTGCACAATATACCTTTCCTTTTTTAGCTTCACTGGGGTTTAACTGGAATGAACGTGCATTATTAGGCAGTTTTGTTGGTATCATTACTATGGTTAGCTTTGCTTTCATTTACCCGTTATGGGTGCGTTATTACCCTGTTCACCGTATTTTATATCTCTCAGGGCTTTTGATGCTGTTGGGGTTGATCGGGATCAGTTTGAGTTCGTCGGTTGGTATTTGGGTTTGGACAATTCCCTGGGTGATTGGGATGGCCTGTTATATGCCAGCACTATTAGCTGTGCTCAATATGAATAGTCACTGGCGAGCGAAAGGTTTGGTTTATGGTGTGAATATTGCAATGATGAGTATTGCTTGGTATGTCACCGCCTTCACAGGCACAGCGCTAGGGCAGATCAATAATGAACTGCCCTTATATTGCAATATAGCGATTTTAGTTATTGTGCTAATGATTGTTAAGCGCTATGTTGTGGTAACGCCGCAATTTTAAAACTGGATGCCGGGTCAGTGCTATGGTAGGCAGAGATGACGGCGTCTCCTTGACCATTGATGATATGTCGGATTCCACTTTCAGGCGCTGGCGTCGTATGTTTGCCATCTAACCAGGCGGTGACCAGATGGTAGAAATGATTATGCTGTCCCGTTGCGCTACTCACAGCATTTTCTGCGTAAATATTGCCAGGGACATGAATGAAAACGCTATAGATGCCTATGCCATAACCATGAAAGTCTGAGCCAGAGACATTCAAAGATGCGTAGCCATCTGTGGTTCCATCCATCCAGTCTGCTTGACTTGGTGGATCATAGGGCAGTTCAGATTGGTAGAAATAGAGTTGGCCGTCATTGCCATTCCATTGTGTTTGTTGGTGTCGGAAGTGTTCAACAAATAAGCCATACATCTTGACACGATCACCATTGACCACCAATCCGTGATCTGCAGGGTTTTTGCTCCAGCCAATGTAGGTGCCAGGGTTGGTGACCCCATTAGGGCCAACAATATAACCAACACCATGATCAGCGCGCCATAGCCAGACGTTATTACCGATAACATCATTGCTGTTGATTGTTAAACAGGTATCTGCGCTGGTCTCGAAGTTTTCCATGCCACCCACACGACAGAATAGGTCAAATAAAGCCGATGGATTGGCTGTATGGTCTGTACTACTATGGGCCGGGCCAATCTCTATCAGCGTATTGTGATTAGTAGATTTTGTCCCTGCATCGACGATAATACCGGCAATGGATAGACCGCCAACATCAGCAGTGGTGATGGCACTTTGGCCTTGTGCGGCCTGTAGAATTGGAAAACCCAGCCCAAGAATAACTGTGTTTGCTGCACTAATATGCAGTGGTGCTGTTAGTTTATATATGCCAGGTATAAATATGATGTTTTTATGCTCATCAAGCTGTTGTTGAATTTGGCTAGTGGTATTGGAGGGCCTAGCAACAAAAAAAGATCCATCTAATGGTATGGCTGTACTATCATCAGGGTTGTATGGACCTGACGCATTTAGCCGGAGTTTTGGCACGATGACTTCATAACCCGATTGCGCATTATAAGCTAAATAAGGCTTAGCGCGGGTGACGGGAACTGTTGATGTGCTGGGGCTATTATCTGTATTGCCATAAGTAAATGGGTAGCCTGACCAGGGGGTTTGTGGCCAGGTGTTGTTCAGCGGGCTTGGTGGCTTAACGGGGGTATAGGTCGCTGTTGCGCTATTGCCCAAAAATACCATATTCCATAAGCCTAGGTTCCAATTGTTGTAATTAGAGGTCATGGTAAACCATTGTTGTTGCGAACCTGGTGTGACTTTGCCAGAGATAATGCTATTAGCCATAAAACCACCGCTGGCTTCACCACAGCCGTAATAGGGTGGGACATTCCAATCACAGAGTAATAAGTTACCTTCAATATGAACACGGCGTAATGGGGCAGCTTGTGATACGGCCCAAACATTGGTATCTGGCGTGTTGACTTTTTCATAGGTGCCAGTGGGTTGAATCGTCAGGTTTTCAATGCCGCGGTAGAAATTATTTAACGCCCCGACTTGTGGTTGATTTAAGCTAGTGACATGACCATGAATGGTCACATCGCTTGGTGACTGACCTAAGCCTATCACCTGGGTGTAATAGCCCACGGGGATATTCAGTGGTATTGTGTCCGTGCCATAGTTGGCAGATGTTGCATGCTCTGACCCCATAAACATCAGAGCGTAACCTTCAGACTCAAGGTTGCTGCTGCTAACAGTTTTCAGCGGGTCATTTTTTTGGGTGTTATAAATGGTGTTAA
>CBFIHN010000042.1:0-14697 GCA_965662575.1 Gammaproteobacteria bacterium | reverse complement strand
GCCTTGATCACTAATACAACATATCATCTTACCTGCTTGCAAATACAGCATCACTTTAACACCCGTTTTACCATACCGAATAGCATTATCAAGAATATTGGCCACGGCTCTCTTAATGGCCGTTACTCGCCCTTGAAATAGAATGCCAGGCTCAATATCGAATTCAACTGCACTACCAGCATCTTGCGCGTCTTCAACCAAACTTCGAATCAGTTCAGACAGATTAAAATAAATCGGTTTCTCATCATCAACACAGTTTTTAGAAAATGTAATGATTGAACAAACAATACGCTCTAAATTTTGGATATCCCCTAAGAGCGCTGTCTTAGATCTTTCATTCTCTAATAGTTCCACCCTCAATTTGGCGCGAGTAATTGGCGTTTTGAGATCATGTGAAATGGCCGCCAATGCCTTTGTCCGTCGCTGCAACAAATCTTGGAGAATATGTTGAATTGTCTGAATTGCCGAATGCAATTTAACTGCTTCACGGTTTTCTGCAGGTAAGTCAACTGGAGCATAGACATTGTCAACCAACTGTTGCATCGCACTCTGGGCCAAAACATTGACTTTCTCCATACGACGTATTGCCCAATAGCACAGCATTAAAGCAATCAAGAGCAATAGTGCCAAGCTCAGGCCATAAATAATTGTAATGGTTAGTACACCATCGTCGGGGTGAAAATTAATTAACACTAACTTGCCGTGGTAATCTAACAACAATGGGGCATCCCAATTCAGCGGTGCTTTGACCTGATCCGGAGCAAAAATCGGCACGTTATATTGGTGACTCAAGTGCTTGGCAATCTGTTGCAAAGTTACTTCTATCCCTGTCACAGCCTCCAAGCGCTGTTTTAACATTGGTGAGTTTTGATGCGGTGTATGAATGATTTTAATAATAGTCTCTTGTGCATCTTGGTGATATAAATTGTGGTTAACCAAATGATACAAAGGTAAACCCGTCAAAATAAATAAACTAGCAATAAACAATAATCCAAAAACCAAGCCGACATAAGTTTGCTTGCCTAAATGACTTTTCATCCTGATGTCACTTCTTTTACTGCTATGGGTTTAGCACAAAATTGATAACCTGCACCACGTACCGTCTTCAGTAACGTAGGATGCCTAAAATCTAACTCGATTTTTTTACGTAAACGGCCAATAAGTACATCAATACTCCGATCGAAATAATCAAACTCACGTTCATAGAGTTTTTCCATCAGCTGATTACGAGAGAGTATATGATAAGGGTGCAGCAAAAAAATTTCTAATAAGTCAAATTCTTTTGAACTTAACGCAATACCAACTTGATTCTGATCAATTAATAAATGTCGATAACGATCCAGTTGCCACGTATTAAACGCAATCAGATTGCCTGCCGATTTACTAGGCACTGCGCCTTCAACCCGGCGCAGCAATGCCTTCATCCGGGCCAATAATTCTCGTGTATTAAATGGCTTAGGCAGATAATCATCAGCGCCCATTTCAAGCCCTAAAATACGATCACTATCTTGCTCTAGCGCACTGATGATAATAATCGGCACATCGGACTCAACACGAATTGCCTGGCATAAGTCAAACCCATTGCTATCTGGCAACATAATATCTAGCAATACAAGGTCAAAAATTTTACTTGCCAATGCATTTTTCATCGCTTGGCCAGATGAGACAACATCGACATCATAGTGAAAACTGACTAGAAATTTTACTAATAATTGACAAATTTGCTGATCATCTTCTACTAATAGAATCTGCTTCCTTGCAACTGTATTCACTTACACCCCCTTTAGTTGGGAAAAAACCCCGGCCTTTCCCAAAGCTAATTGTGAATTACTGCATCCAGTTCACCTTTGGCATAGCGCTCGAACATAACATCAAGTGATAATGGCTTAATTTTACTTGCATTCCCTGCTGAACCAAAAGCTTCAAAGCGAGCATGACAAATTTCCTGCATTGCCTGCTTCGCAGCGCGGTTATATTTCCGCGGGTCAAATTCAGCACGGTGTGTTGCCATATAACGGCGAATCGCTCCTGTTGCAGCCATACGCAAATCCGTGTCAATGTTGACTTTACGCACACCGTATTTGATCCCTTGCTGGATTTCTTCTACCGGCACACCATAAGTTTCACCCATATCACCACCAAATTCATTGATAATCGCCAACCAATCTTGCGGGACACTAGAAGAACCATGCATAACCAAATGCGTGTGTGGAATACGTTGATGAATTTCCTTAATACGTTGGATAGATAAAATATCACCAGTAGGTGGTTTGGTAAACTTATAGGCGCCATGACTGGTACCAATTGCAATCGCTAACGCATCGACATTGGTTGCTTTCACAAATTGTGCTGCTTCTTCAGGGTCCGTTAGCATTTGATCCATCGTCAGAATACCGTCTGCACCCGAACCATCTTCTTCACCAGCCATACCGGTTTCTAAAGAACCCAAACAGCCAAGCTCACCTTCAACAGAGACACCACAGGCATGAGCCATTTCAACTACTTTCTTGGTGACATCAACATTATACTCAAAATCAGCGGGAGTTTTTGCATCCTCTTTCAATGAGCCATCCATCATAACCGATGAAAAGCCCAATTGAATTGAGCGCTGACAAACTGCGGGAGAAGCACCATGATCTTGGTGCATGACAACTGGAATATGTGGAAATTCTTCAATAGCCGCTGCAATTAAATGGCGAATAAACGGTGCACCCGCATAACTACGGGCACCAGCAGATGCTTGAACAATCACCGGACTATCAGTCGCATCAGCGGCTTCCATTACCGCACGAATCTGTTCAAGATTATTCACATTAAATGCAGGAATACCATAATGATGCTCCGCTGCATGATCAAGCATTTGTCGTAGTGAAATAAGTGCCATGGTTCTCTCCTTCATTAATAGTTATACCTCATGGCTTGCCACGAGGCACTAACGCCTAGGGGTACTGAAGGGAAGCGGCGCAGCTTCGCTTCAGTCGCCGTGAGTGCGACGTTGCCACACAGGCGAAATATAATGCAAGATACAATACTCTGTTGCTTTCGTCAGAAGAATTGATGATGCGTTGCCAACTATAAAACCATCTTAACTTGAGGGTGTTTGCTAAAAATTTCATACAGCGTATTTAGCTGTTCTTTACTGTCAGCCTCAAAAATCGCAGTCATTGAGATATAATTACCTTCACGACTTTCACGGCTTTTGAATTCTATTTTCTCTGGCTCACGGATATGTTTACTCAAGGTTTCTCGGACGAAAAGTTCAATACCCGGCACATTGTCAGCCATAACCTTAATCGGGAAATCACAGGGAAATTGCCATAAATTCTCATTTTTTTGCTCATCACTCATGGTGCATAAAGCTCCTGCTTATGATTTAAGAATAATTGTATCATTTTCTGCCACACAGGTCCTGGCTGTCCAGAGCCCACCCGATGGTTATCAATCATAACTACCGGTTCAATATCACGACTGGTACTGGTAATCCACACTTCATCTGCAGCAAATAAGTCGGCCTTACTAATAGGTTTTTCTTGAATTGCTATCTCATTGTGCTGAGCGACCGTGAATACAAAACCTCGTGTAACGCCATCTAACAAATATTGACTACCAGGTGGCGTGATGATGATACGGTCTTTAACAATAAATACATTGCTACTACTGCCTTCACAAACTAAATCATCACGCATCAATAATGCTTCACTCGCACCTTGTTCTCGTGCTTGTTGTTGCATTAAAACATTCGCCAATAGAGCGGTACTTTTAATATCACAGCGACGCCAACGCAAGTCCTCAAGTAAAATAACTTTTTGTGGCTGAATATCTTGCAATTGCCGCTGTTTATGATTTTGGGTAAAAACCAAAACCGTTGGTGTTGCCTTCTGCTTTTCATCATAATGATGACTACGTTGTGACTCAACACCGCGCGTTACTTGTAAATAAATCTTAAAATGTGACTCCGAATGCTGTTCAATCAGATATTGAAAAATATCCAGCCATACCTGATGCGACCAATTGAGTTGAATCGCTGAATAATTTAGGCTGTTGTCCAAACGGGCAAGATGCTGTTCAACCAAGAATGGTTGGTTATGGTAAACCTGTATGACCTCATAAATACTATCCGCAAATAAAAACCCTCGATCAAGCACAGAAACTTGTGCCTGTTCTAAAGGCAGGAATTGGCCATTGAGGTAAGCAAGACTCATCAGATGCCAAACCAATGTTTGATCTGGTCAAATAAGCGTTTAAACACATGACCTTTTTCAACAGACTCTAAAGCAATTAAAGGTTGCTTAGCAATTGTTTTTCCTTGCCTGGCAATCATGAGATCCCCCACCTGCTCACCTTTTTTTATCGGCGCGGAGAGTTGATGTTGAATTTGCAAATGCACCGTTAGCGCATGGTAGTGACCTTTAGGAATGGCAATCGACAAATTGCGCTCTAAGCCAACAGCCAACGTATTCTTCTGACCAAATAGAAGGGGAACTTTCTTAATCACCTGACCTTGAGTGTAAAGTTGATGGCTGCGGTAAAAACGAAACCCCCAATTGAGCAAACGTAAAGTATCACGATGACGCACGCTTTTTGTTGGCGCTCCCATGACAATGGCAATCAAGCGCATGCCAAATTTTTTAGCTGAAGCGGCTAAACAATAACCAGCCGCTTTAGTATAGCCAGTTTTAATGCCATCAACAGCTTTATCTAAACTGAGCAACCGATTGCGGTTATATTGTTTAATCCCATTCCACGTAAAACTGGGTACTGACGCAAAATGATAAACAGCAGGAAAAGCATTAATTAAATGCTGTGACAGTAAACTTAAGTCATATGCAGTGCTATATTCATCAGGATCCGGCAGGCCATTCGCATTAGTAAAATGGCTATTTTTCATGCCAAGCTGTTCAGCCATGTGATTCATCAGGGCGGCAAAAGCACTTTCGCTACCCGCCGTATATTCCGCTAAAACCACGGCCGCGTCATTGCCGGATTGAATCATCATACCTTTTAGCAAGTTTTCCACACTGACTTGGCTATGCAGCTTCAAAAAAGTTCTTGAGCCACCAGTACGCCAAGCTTTTTCACTAACGACCGTTTGATCATTTAAAGACATATGGCCTTTGGCCAAGGCTTCAGCAACGACAGTAGCGGTCATTATTTTTGTTAAACTCGCTGGCGGTAGACGCAAATTTGAATTGTGTTCAGCTAAGATTTCTCCCGAACTATCATCAAGGAGAACCCAGGATTTTGCTTTAAGCTTAATCGCTGGTGGCTCGATCAAAGTCTGTTTTCTTCCACCAACAAGGACTTTTTTTATTGATAAATCATCCGCTTGTGGCGTTTCCGCCCACGCAATAACAACTAAAAAAATGCCGCAGAGAACTGCGGCAAATACACTTTTGATCATCATTAACGCGCATTAACTGGTTTAAATTCACGCTGCGTTTCACCGGTATATAACTGGCGAGGTCGACCAAGTTTGGCCTTTGGATCACCAATCATTTCATGCCAATGTGAAATCCAACCAACGGTACGCGCAAGCGCGAAGATAACCGTAAACATTTTGGTTGGAATGCCAATAGCGCTTAAAACAATACCAGAATAAAAATCAACATTGGGATATAAGCCTTTCTCGATAAAATAAGGATCTTCTGCTGCAATATCTTGCAGCTTCATCGCGACTTGTAGAATAGGATCGTTCAACTCACCTAACTGACCCAAAACTTCTTGGCAAATTTGACGCATCACAGCAGCACGAGGATCATAACTCTTGTAAACACGGTGACCAAAACCCATCATACGGAATGGGTCATCCTTATCTTTTGCCTTGGCGATATATTGAGGAATATTATCAACATGACCAATCTCTTGCAGCATCTTCAAAGCCGCTTCATTCGCACCACCATGGGCAGGCCCCCACAAGGCAGAAATACCTGATGCAATGCAGGCAAATGGATTAGCACCAGTTGAACCCGCAAGACGAACGGTCGAAGTAGAGGCATTTTGCTCATGATCAGCGTGCAAGGTAAAAATTGCGTCCATGGCTTTGACAAATACGGGGTTAGGCTTGTACTCCTCACAAGGTGTCGCAAACATCATGTGCAAGAAATTTTCTGCGTAACTCATATCATTGCGTGGTGCAATAAATGGTTGTCCAACACAGTATTTATAACACATGGCCGCAATGGTTGGCATTTTAGCGATTAATCGATTTGCAGCCATTTGGCGACTTTCTTTGTTATGTATATTCAGTTTACCATGGTAAAAAGCAGATAAAGCGCCGACAACACCGACCATAATTGCCATTGGATGGGCATCTCGACGGAAACCACGGAAGAAATGTACTAACTGTTCATGAACCATAGTTTGATAAGTAATGCTATGATCAAACTCTTTTTTTTGCTCCGCAGTCGGTAATTCACCGTTAAGCAGCAAATAACACACTTCAAGGAAATCAGCTTTTTCAGCCAGTTCTTTGATGGGATAACCACGGTAAAGCAAAACACCATTTTTACCATCAATGTAAGTAATTTTAGATTCACAAGACGCGGTCGAGGTGAATCCAGGGTCAAAAGTAAATATCCCTTCTTGGACTAAGCTTGACACATCAACGACATCGGGACCAACAGAAGGACTATGAATTGGGAGTTGGCGTGTTTTTCCGTCAACGGTTAAAGTAGCTGTTTTTGTGCTCATAATTTTTCCCTTCAGTGGCTTAAAACGCCGAAAATTATAGGGCAAAATACCTGCTGGGGTCAATTGATTAGTGACTATCCACTAGGTTTCATCGCAGACTCCAACGACAAAATATCTGCCAATGTGACTGATTTTAATCCCGGTTCAAATTCAATAATATGGTACTCTGCCGCTTGAGCAACCACATAGGGGTCATTTTCAAGCAATTGCTCAAATGCTTGTCGAGATAGATTGGTTTGGCTAATAATCACACCACCTGAATTATCTGTTTGGCGTCCAGCCATTAGAACTTTCTTATCATCTATTAGCCTTTTGATATAAGCAACATGCGGTTCACGATAGTCAGCATCAAGTACTGGAAGTGGTTTAAGATAGGTTGATATTGCGATTAACATGACTAATTCCTAATAATGTTTATGTTCAATTTTACCATTGAATACCTTGCCCTCAAGCTTAGATTGCTTATCCTGATAAACAATGCCAGGTTTTTTCACAAAACGGATATCACCTGTGATAATCGTTTTACCTTCCAACGTCACGCTCGGTGTCAGCAAATGATTACTCACAACAATATCATTTGCCTGACTATTAACTAACACCGTATGGTGACCATAAACTTTCAGTGATTTTGTAAACGTAGCATGATTTGCATTGACATCGCCATAAACTCTGACCCGGTCTAATAACTGAGTAGCCGTCACTGCTAAGTGGCCATAAGCTTTGACCGCCCCCTTAAACTCAGCATGTTTTGCCGACAATGCCCCGTGCACAATCAAATCATCCTTAACCTCTGCATGTTTCAACTTAGCATAACCATAAACATTGACCTGACCAAAATTGACATGCTCTGCATCAAGATGACCATGTACTGACAGACTCTGGCTAATTGTTGTGTGCTCTAAATCGGTATTACCATAAACCGATAAAGCTGCTACCTTACCTTTTTCACAATTAACATCACCAAAGACTTTATCTCCACGACTATAACCATGTGATTGACAAAATGGAGGTAAGGCAAACACTGACGCGGTAGACAGTGCGAATAGTGATCCTACAATATAATTTTTCATATTATGTCTCTTATGAGTTTTGGCCCATGATAAATCAGGCCGGTATAAATTTGAACCAACTGAGCACCATTATTCAAACGCCAGTAGACCTCTTCTTTTGAATCAATACCACCAACAGAAATAATTGGCAAGTCCACCTGAGAGGCCACCGACCATCGCAAACTCTGGCGGCTGAGCTCTTTTAGCGGCTGACCACTTAACCCGCCTTGCTCTTCTACTACGGGGGCATCTTGAATCGCCGTTCTATCCTGTGTGGTATTTGTTGTCATAATCCCATCAAGCTTCGCCTCTTTAACTGCTCGCAGCACATCAATCGTTTGTTGCTCCGTCATATCTGGAGAAATTTTTACAATGATCGGTAGGCGACGACCATGCTTCACTCGCAAGGTTTCTCTCACATCAGTCACTTTTGTTAGCAACACGGATATATAACCTGAAGATTGCAATTCCCTTAACCCAGGTGTATTAGGTGAAGAAATATTGATCGTTGCAAAATCAGCATACGGATAAATTTTTTCTAAACAAATAACATAATCCTGATAGGCTTTATCTAAAGGCGTTGCTTTGTTCTTCCCAAGATTAACCCCAACAGGGCAAACTGCCTTCCGCTTTTTTAAATTAGCCACAAGATAATCAACACCCTTGTTGTTAAAACCCATTCGATTAATCAACGCATGATATTTTGGTAAACGGAATAAACGCGGCTTAGGATTACCGGGTTGCGGCACAGGTGTCACTGCACCCACCTCAATAAAACCCACACCTAAAGCAGCCAGACAATCAATGTAGTCCCCATTTTTATCGAGACCGGCTGCAATACCAACAGGATGATCAAAATGCAGGCCAAATACTGATCTTGCATGCTTAACACAAGGTTTACGCAACAACCCCAATCGATGTGAGAGCCTGAGTAGCGATAGTGCAATTTTATGTGCACACTCCGGCGGCAGTAAAAATAAAAAAAATCTGGCAATCGGATAAAGCTGCACAAGTCTTACCAAGGCAAATCACTTAGCAATTTAATCCCTAGCGCTTGTTTCTGTTTTTCAACCAACGTTTCAATACCTGTTTTAGCTAACCCAAGCATTGCTTGTAAATCGTCTTCATTAAATGGCGAGCCTTCAGCCGTGCCTTGAACTTCAACAAAAGCCAACTTATCATTCATCACCACATTCATGTCAGTTTCAGCATTTGAATCTTCTGCATAATCTAAATCTAAAACTGATTCACCATTATAAATACCAACTGAAATTGCTGCGACTAGATGACGTAGAGGATGTGGCATTTGGATTTTATTCTTTACCGATTTCATTCTTTTGAAAAACTGCAAGGCATCTGCTAAAGCAACACAGGCACCAGTGATTGCCGCTGTGCGTGTACCACCATCTGCCTGAAGCACATCACAATCTAAAGTAATGGTATATTCGGGTAAAAAACGCAAATCAACTGCTGAACGCAGTGAACGACCAATCAAACGCTGAATTTCTAAGCTACGACCACCTTGCTTTCCTTGTGTTGCCTCACGTTTTGTGCGCTCACCTGTTGCTCGTGGCAACATACCATATTCTGCAGTCAACCACGCTTGGCCTTTGCCCTTTAAAAACTTAGGCACACCCTGCACCACACTGGCATTACACAACACCTTGGTATCGCCAAAACAGACCAATACTGAGCCTTCGGCATGTTTAGTATAGTGGCGCTCAATCTGAATATCACGCAGCTGATTATTCTCTCTTTTACTTGGTCTCATTATTTCCCTCTTTCTATACTCCCAATCAAACAGGAGAATCGCCTTTCAGCCTTTTTAGGTCAGTACTGTCAAATAAAGGACAAAAGTCCTAGTGGTATCCTATTAATAATATCAAACCCTGCTACTAATGCTCTCTGATTGCCATAAAATGGACGTCAGGATACCGCTCTTCTGCCAGCTGCAAATTCACTCGCGTCGGTGCAATATAGGTTAAATGGTCGCCACCATCTAATGCTAAATGATCAAAAGCTTTTTCTTTAAACTGTTCGAATATTTTCTCATCTTTGGCATAAACCCAGCGTGCTGTTGCCACATGAGCAGGTTCATAAATACAACTAACGCCATATTCATCTTTCAAGCGCTGAGCAACAACATCAAACTGTAATACACCGACAGCCCCTAAAATCAAATCGTTACTATTTAACGGTCTAAATACTTGCGTCGCACCTTCTTCTGATAGCTGTACTAAGCCTTTTTGTAAGGCTTTCATTTTCAAAGGATCTTTTAAAATAACACGACGGAATAGCTCTGGCGCAAAATTTGGAATCCCATTGAATTTGAGCATTTCGCCCTCAGAAAAACTATCGCCTATTTGAATCCCACCATGATTATGTAACCCGATAATATCACCAGCATAGGCTTCTTCTACACGCTCGCGATCACCTGCCATAAAAGTTAATGCATTGGTAATCTGAATTTTTTTACCTATGCGAACCTGTTGCATCTTCATATTTTGACGATATTGGCCTGAACAAATTCTTAAAAAGGCAATCCGATCACGGTGATTGGCATCCATATTAGCTTGAATCTTAAACACAAAGCCAGTAAATTTAGTTTCATTAGGCTCAACTAGGCGTAAATCTGTCTCACGTGGTTGCGGTGCTGGCGCGTACTCAACAAAAGCCTCTAGAAACTCTTTGACTCCAAAATTACTTAAAGCCGTACCAAAGTAAACAGGCGTTAGCTTGCCTGCTTGGTAGGCGTCAAGATCAAACTCATGACTAGCACCACGCACTAAGGCAACTTCTTCTTTGAGATCATCGACTAAACTGCCTAACGTTTCTCGCACCTCAGTAGAATCAAGACCTTGCATCACCCGATAATCATGGACATGGTGACCATGACCATTTTCAAATAGGTATAGCTCATCTTTATATAAGTGATACACCCCTTTAAACTCTTTACCCGAGCCAATCGGCCAAACCATTGGCGCACATTGAATATCAAGTACTGACTCAATATCATCAACTAATTCTAAGGGATCTTTAATTTCACGATCAAGCTTATTAATAAAAGTTAAAATAGGTGTCGTACGTAATCGACAAACTTCCATCAGTTTAATTGTACGCTGTTCAACACCTTTAGCTGCATCAATGACCATCATGGCAGAGTCCACAGCCGTTAAAGTACGATAAGTGTCTTCAGAAAAATCCTCGTGCCCTGGCGTATCAAGTAAATTGACTACCCGATCCTGATAATCAAACTGCATGACTGACGTCGTTACCGAAATACCACGTTCTTTTTCCATTGCCATCCAATCAGATGTTGCATGACGGGAGGACTTTCGCCCCTTTACTGTCCCTGCTAACTGGATAGCACCACCATGCAACAACAGCTTTTCAGTCACTGTTGTTTTCCCCGCATCCGGGTGAGAAATAATGGCAAAAGTTCGACGCTTTGCAATTTGCTGATCCACACTCATGAGAGATGATTAGCCTTAATCACAGACTCACTTGACTTTGCCAGCTCCGTCAAACCCAATTTTTCATATGCTTTATGCATCAACAGCAATGCTTGGCGCGCTGCCGGGGTATGGGGATAATGCAATATTATATCGCGCGCACCTGCAGTGACAGCGACATAAGCTTGCATATCTTGATAATATTCAATGATATTGAGCTGATGCTGCGCCAGTGTGTTCACTAGGTACATCATGCGTCGGCGTGCATCTTTGGCATATAGACTATCCGGATAGTCTGTGACAACCGTCTTAAAGTCGAGATAAGCGTTTTGATAGCTGACCGGACTGTGCTCTGACATATCATATGGCAAGTAACGCTGCAAAAAGCCACGTCCTGCATCAAAATTTAAAACACCTTGCATATAATAAGCATAAGCAGCACCTGCGGAATTAGCATAAAAATGTAAATACCGATCAACTTCTGCTAATGCCAACCCCGGATTTCCAGCTTCATACTGCGCATAAATTAATTCTAGAGTCCCTTGCTGACTATAGTGCTCTAAAGGATATTCACTGTTTAAGGCATTAAATGCATAAATAGCACCGTTATAATTTCCTTGCTGCAACATCTGGTGACCATGCGCATAGATCTGTTCAGCACTGACGCTACCATAATCTGGTCGCGTATTACCACAACCTGCTAACGCCAAGATAAGGATAAATAGAGGCACAGCTCTGAAAGCTAATGGAATAGAAAAAAAACGATGCATGGTATCGTAAACAGCCAATTAAGTAACGCATTGAAGTATAAACTGCAGATAAAAAAAAAGCCACCCGAAGGTGGCTTTGACAAAATCTAAGGTTAGTCTTAGAAATGTGCAGTTGCAGTAAGGGCAAACACACTGTCTTTTTTATCTGCAGAGACGCTAGTACCAGAAACGTTAACAACGTTTTTCTCGTAGCTATATTGCGCACCAACAGTAACGTTTTTGAACACTTCATGACGGAACTCAGCAGTGTAAACGTTAGCAGTCTTGCTAGTAAGACCTTTTAGGCCAGAGTATTGGAAAGCAACAGCTGACTTTTTACCCATCACTGGGAAGTTGTAAGCTGCACCGAAAGTGTAAGCTTTAACTTTAGAGTTATCAGAACCAAGGAAGATTACCTTCTTAGTGGTCATCAAATACTCACCAGTGAAATCAAAGTTATTCACATTGACAGCAGCATTTAAGTCAAAAGCGCCATTTGTTTTATCAGTACCACCGAAAACACTTTGTCGCCCAAAGGCAGTACCTTTCAAGTAACCAGCGCCCACGTTGAATTTGACACCATTGTGAGTCATAGCGTAATTAGCATTAACGGCGAAGTTGTTGATATTTTGATCAGTTAACTTAGTGTACAAGTTAGTACCAGTGCTACCACCGTTCATCGCACTAACAGTTGCATCAAAATGACCTTGACCTGCTTTCATGCTGTAACCAACACCAGCTGTGTTACCAACAGCAAAGAATGCTTTCTTAGCTAAGTTAACATTTGGGTTGACTTCGTCGTTAACAACGTTAGCGAAGCTACCAAAATCAACGCCCTTCTTACCGAAGAAGCCGTATAGCATACCTGAACCCATTTGACCTGCATGGCTGTGAGCAACCATGTACGCACGTGAGATAGTTAAGTCATCGCTTTGCGCACCAGATTTAACACCAGACTTACCAACATTAGTTGCATCAGCTTGAACGTAAGCTAAGACGTATGGGTTGAATGCAGCAGCAGTGCTCAAACTAATGCGAGGCATAGTCACTTCGCTAGTGTTAGTAGTTGAACCAACAAATGGCTTCTCATGAGTATAAGATACAGCGCCTTGTGCATAACCACCTAGGTAAATAACACCAGGGTTCATGCCAGCCTTGATCAAGTTCATTTCACGACCAGCGGCTGGTGCATAAGCACTTAGCATTTGGTTCATCATCATAGGTTTAGTTGAAACGGAGATACCCATTCCACCTTGATTGTTTTGCTGAGCGGCAAAAGCACTACCTGCAGCAGCAACACCTACGAACGCTAAACTAGCAACAATAGGTTTTAATTTCACGTTTAAGTCTCCCTCAAAGTTTTCTTAAAAAAATGTGGTCTTAGTAAAAACCTGCTTTTAAACAGCCCCCACAAAGGCCATTCTAACTGAACAAATCAGTTATGCAAGTATTTTACTCGTCGCGATTGAATTTTCCGGGTTTTCCAACAAAACTTGAAAAACCCATTCCCGACGAGTATTGCTTCCCAACGTTAACACAGGATTAAAGCCTCATGCAACGTCGCAGCGCATTTTAGTGCTCTGTTTTTAATAATGCAAGTTTTTTCATACAAAAAACTTGCACCCACTAAACAATTACTGCAAAAGTCAAGAAAAAACAATTGGTTAACGACATTGCTTTTTCTTGCCTTGAATAACCACCCTGACTTATAACTCCTCAGAATTGCTAGCTAAATACTGTGCAACGCCATCTGGTGATGCAGTCATCCCTTGATCACCCTTCTGCCAACCTGCAGGGCAAACCTCACCATGCTGCTCATGAAATTGCAGTGCATCGATCATACGCAAAATCTCATCCATATTACGGCCCAGAGGCAAATCATTAACTGTTTGATGACGAACAACACCGGCTTTATCAATGAGGAATGTCCCACGAAAAGCAACACCCGCCTCAGGATGCTCAACATCATAGGCTTTAGCAATATCATGCTTCATATCAGCAACCAAGGTATATTTCAGCGGTCCAATACCACCATCATTAACCGGCGTATTACGCCATGCATTGTGCGTAAAATGTGAATCAATGGAAACACCCATGACTTCAACACCTTTTTCTTTTAATGCATCAATACGGTTATCTAAGGCAATCAGCTCAGACGGACAGACAAAGGTGAAATCCAAAGGATAAAAAACTAAAACACCATACCGACCTTTGATTGACTCGGCTAAATTGAAGTCTTCAACGATACTGCCATCAGCCAACACGGCTGGTGCTGTAAAATCAGGGGCCTGACGACCAACTAAAACACCCATAATTACTCCTTATAATTACTTAAATACTGTAAAAAGCTACCAAACTGACAGACTGTCAACTAGATTTCTTAAGCGGCAGAAAATTATTAACGATTGCAGTGCTTGAGTCAATACGCATGCCACCAATATGACTTGGGATAAAATATCCGACTGCTGACAACAGGGCGGTTTATTTCGGGAAAGATTTTCGCGAATACGAGAGTCCTGAATAGATCCGAATATGCTATAGTAATCCCCATTGATCTCTTAAACTAACAATTTGTGAATACGCAATCATTTCAACTGACCTTATTTTCATTCAAGAACATTGCCTGTTATTTAGCAGCAATTATCGTTTATTTTGCCATTATGCTCTCGCCTATCCCTGGGTTTGATTCACACGCCAAGGCAGCACTAGCTGTGTTTTCTGTAGCCACCTTACTCTGGGTAACCAGCGTGATTCCAC
>CBFIHN010000041.1:0-15147 GCA_965662575.1 Gammaproteobacteria bacterium | reverse complement strand
GCCTCAAACCAGCCGTCAAGGCCATGTTGCTCGACACGGTCAGCAACTTCTCGCATCAGCCTGACGGTTTCTGGATGAGCGTCACCAGTTTGCTGATCGATAAATAAGGGTAGTGGCACGCCCCAAGTGCGTTGTCGCGATAGGCACCAGTCTGGACGGTTTTCAACCATAGTGGTAATGCGTGCTTCACCTTTTACCGGGATCCACTCAACGTTTTCTTTAATTGCAGTCAGAGCTTGTTGGCGTAATCCTTGTTGCTCCATGCTGACAAACCACTGTGGTGTTGCGCGAAAGATAAGAGGCGTTTTATGACGCCAGCAATGCGGGTAACTGTGCTCCAGTGTGGTTTCATGCCACAAGTTGCCTTTTTCTTTTAATACGTCAATAACATGAGGATTGGCTTTAAAAATAAACTCGCCAGCAAATAGTGGCAAGCTATCAACAAAGCAGCCATTTGGAGCCACTGGGTTTTCGACTTCTAGGTTATTAGCAACACTGATGCGATAGTCATCTTCACCATGGGCGCCAGCATTGTGTACGCAGCCGGTCCCTGTATCGGTGGTGACATGGTGACCCAGAACGATGGGTACGATGCGATCATAGAATGGGTGATGCAATCGTATGCCAACTAAGTCAGAACCTTTAAAGCTTTCAATGGGTTCGGCAGCTTTTCCTGCGCGCGCAGTGACATCATTCAAGAGTGCTTGTGCCACAATGATGTATTCGTTCCCAACTTTGGCTAAGACATAATCAAGATCTTCACCAACAGCGATGGCTTGATTAGCCGGTAGTGTCCAGGGTGTTGTTGTCCAAATAATCACAGCAATGGGGGCATGATATTTTTGGGCAAGGTCATTGTTATCAGTTAACCGGAAGCGCACATCAATGGCGGGTGAGACTTTATCTCTGTACTCAACTTCTGCTTCAGCCAAAGATGAGGCACAAGCTGGGCACCAATGCACCGGCTTAACCCCTTTGTGCAGATGACCTTGTTCAACAATGTGGGCTAAGGCACGAATGGTATTGGCTTCATAGCGATAATCCATGGATAGGATAGGCTGTTCCCAGTTGGCAAAAACGCCAAGACGTTTAAAATCTTCGCACTGTTTGTTCACTTGTTTTTGTGCATATTCACGGCATTTTTCGCGATAGGTTTTTGCATCAACTTTCACTCCCACTTTGCCGACTTTTTTTTCAACATTTAGTTCAATTGGTAAGCCATGGCAGTCCCAGGTTGGAATAAACGGTGCGCGATAGCCGCTTAATATTTTCGATTTAACAATCGCATCCTTAATAATTTTATTCAGTGCATGGCCTACATGAATATCGCCATTGGCATAGGGTGGGCCATCTAAAAATGTAAATGGTGGTTTGCCTTCGGTGTGCTTTTGGATGATGTGATAGAGTTTGTTTTCTTGCCAAGCTTTGAGCATGCTAGGCTCACGTTGAGCAAGGTTGGCTTTCATTGCAAAAGGCGTTTTTGGCAGATTAAGCGTGTCTTTATAGTCAGGCATGTGGGTGTCAAGAAACTGTTAAAATATAGGTTGAGATCATATCACACCTCCCGGTATTTCCGATTTTATAACAGAAAAAATTGTCAATTTACCTGTTTAAGCTACACTACTAGTTGATACGTGTTGTTGGTGGAGAAAACTTTGATGAGAAAATATATTTTAGGTTGTTCGTTGTTGATGGTGAGTGCGCTTGGATGTGCAAGTTTGCCGAAGGTGCTTAGACCATCTATTCCAACGCAATTGAATGTTTATATTAATAATGCCACAAATTATGCGGCAACAATATCAAAACCAAAAAAATTATATGCTTATACTCGTGTTTTGAATGGTAGTGCGTTATTTGCCTCCAGCATAACTTTAGGACACAACCAAGAGGAAAATGGCACATTTAGACAGGCAACTGGGAATATTATTGGCGGTGAGTTTGATATAACTTTTGTTAATGGTAATGTTTGTCGGTTAGCGATATCAGCCGTCGGTGCTGCATATCAAGCCGTGGTAAAAGACCACCAAGTTATTACCAAAGGCATTATTGTCAAAAAACCTTGTTCTGGAATGGTCGTTGGTGGCACTAAAAATGCAAAGCACTTGCTTAAGTTGGTGGTTAAGCCTCAGCCTGGAACAAATAATACGGTAACGCTGTATTTAAAGCAAAAGGGATAAAAGCATATTAGGGGTTATTGTATGCTGACTCATCGCGAGCGAAGGCTTGTTTTGCTGTTATAACTGATACTTTCGCTCGGCAAAATAATACAATCGTCGCCAGAAAAGGAAGTTAATGACGGTGACCCAAAGACACATGATAACAACGCCCAGTGCGATTTTGGCAAAGTGACCCTCGGTGGTATTCTGGCTAATATAAGCGCCAAGTCCTTTAGCAATCAGTGTGGTATGTCCCCAATGAATGACTTCGGCCACAATACTGGCGTTCCATGAGCCGCCAGCGGCGGTAATTGCACCAGTCACATAAAATGGAAAGACGGATGGCAATAAGAAGCGGCGCCATTTTAGTAGGCCTCTCAGTCCCATATTTTTTGCAGCAAGCTTGAGTTCTTTCGGGATTGCTGAGGCGCCAGCAATGACATTAAATAGAATGTACCATTGTGTTCCCAACACCATGAGTGGTGCTGACCAAATATTCATGCTTAAGTGAAAGTTGACAATCAGCATGACAAAGAGTGGAAAAAATAGATTGGCGGGGAATGCAGCTAAAATTTGGATAATCGGTTGGATATATTGTGCCACTTTTGGTCGCATGCCAATCCAAACCCCAATAGGTAGCCAAATGAAAGAGCAGATTAAAATCAAAACAAACACACGCATGGCCGTATAAGCACCGAGTAGGATCACATGCCAAGTGATATTAAATGGTAGGTTTTGATAGATAAAACGGTAAGTTGCGATAGCAGCAACTGCGGCAATGATCAACAATAAACCATACCATAAACTTTTATTCAGCAAGCTGGGTTGGTGGTCCGCCATTTTATGTTGTTTGGGTATGTGTTCGAGATTTCGCGGGAATAGGGGTAGGTTAATAAAATAGTTAGTCATATAACCAAAGAAGTCGCTACATTTTTTGAGTATACGGGTTCGTTGCCACAGAGTCAGTAGCCAGGAACTGGATTTCTCATCAGTCATATCGCTATAACGAAAGCGTTCAGACCAAGTGACTAAGGGGCGAAAAAATAATTGGTCGTAAAGCAAAATGACGATCAGCATGGCAAGGATTGCCCAGCCAATAGCTCCCAAGTTTTTATCGCCAATGGCTAAGCTGATATAAGAACCTATGCCTGGTAATGTAATATTTTGCCCGGCAACTGAAATGGCTTCTGCAGCAACAATAAAAAACCAACCGCCAGACATCGACATCATGGCATTCCATAAAAGCCCGGGCATCGCAAAAGGTGCTTCCAATCGCCAGAAACGTTGCCAAGCAGAGAGTTGGTAAACTTGAGTTGCTTCGCGTAATTCATTGGGGATCGTGCGTAATGATTGATAAAAACTGAGGGTCATATTCCATACTTGCGAGGTAAATACGACAAAGATAGCTGCACATTCTGGGCCGAGCATTGAGCCAGGGAATAAAGCAATAAAACCAACAATTGCCACTGAGAGATAACCAAGAATAGGAACGGATTGTAAAATATCAATGAGTGGAATGATGATCTTGCCTGCGCGTTCAGACTTGGCAGCTAAGGTGCCCACAACTAGGCTAAAAATAAATGAGAGAAACAAGGCAATAAACATGCGTAGCACAGTCTCTAAAGCATAGAGTGGTAAGTTTGTGGGGTTTAGGGACAGTGTTATTTGTTGGCCGAGATGAAATGGTAGATTCATGCGGCTGCCAGCCATGGCGATTGCCGTTAAGAGGGAAAGCACTAAGAGTAATGCCGCAATATCCCAGAGATTGGGCAGCAAAATGACGCCAGGTTGTTTATAACTAGCAAAGGTTTTCATTTTGGTGGCCTCTCTTGGCTACAAACAGGTGTGTGTTTATATCATTTTTGTTAGAGGATCGCCATAAAAAAACCACTGGTAACCGAGGTTAGCAGTGGTTTTGAGTCATCGTTATTGATAACTATTTTTTGCTGAAACGTGCAAATTTCTTACGGAAGTTATCGACACGACCAGCTGTATCAATCAAACGTTGTTGGCCAGTATAAAACGGGTGGCATTTGTCGCAAATATCTAAGATTAAATCTTTGCCAGCAGTTGAGCGAGTTTCAAAGCTATTTCCACAGCTGCAAGTTACTTTAACTGCTTCATACGCCGGATGAATATCAGCTTGCATGTTATTGTCCTGAAGAATTTTAAGGTTGGGCATTCTATATGATCATTGTTAGAATATCAACAAGCCTTGTTTTTCCCCAAGTCAGATGTATCTATACGCACAAAAAACTTCCGATTCATTGGCTCTGTGTCAACGTTACTCTCTCAGCCATACACCGGTGAAGCCGACGACTGATTTTTACCTACAATTACAGGACGGTGTCTTGTCATTATGCCTGGCAGATGATGCGAAACAAAAACCATTAGCAATAGATTTTTGTTCAAACGACAATGAATATCGTCGTTTGCATGGTGGTGGGCTCAGCCAAGCTATTGCCAAGGCAGTTGGTTTGAAAGCGAATCAACCCTGCCGTATTATTGATGCGACTGCCGGGTTGGGACGAGATGCTTTTGTGCTAGCAAGTCTAGGAGCTCATGTCACATTAATTGAGCGTTCAGCAGTTTTGTTTGCCTTGCTGGAAAATGCCCATCAGCGTGGGTTGGTGCAGGCATCAGTCTCAGGCATCATGAATCGTATGATGCTTGTATTTGCCAATGCCTTAGATCAACTGCCCTTGATGCAAGCTGATATTGTTTTACTAGATCCCATGTTTCCTCATCGCGCCAAAAGTGCGTTAGTTAAAAAAGAGCTGCGTTGGGTGCGTGAGGTTGTTGGTGATGATGACGATGCAGATTTACTCTTAGCATTAGCAAAAGCCGCGGCGTGTCAGCGCGTCGTGGTTAAGCGTTCCAGTCATGCCGGTTATCTGGCGGATACTAAGCCCGATTACAGTTTGTGTGGCCAATCTTCTCGTTTTGATATTTACCTTACACCGCAAGCCAAGCACTAATCACGGCTTTCACCAGCGTTGCTAACGGGATGGCAAAAAATAGGCCCCAGAAACCCCAAATGCCACCGAAAAATAAGACGGCGACAATAATTGCAATGGGGTGTAAGTTCACTGCCTCTGAAAATAATAGGGGGACTAATACATTGCCATCGAGTGCCTGGATCACAAAGTAGACGATCAACATATAGACAAACTCAGGGGCAGTACCCCATTGTAATAGTCCAATAATAATCACAGGAATTGTCACAATCACCATGCCAACATAAGGAATAATGACGGATAGTCCCACTAATACACCCAATAATGGGGCATAATTCATGCCAAATGCCCAGAAGCCAATATAGCTAGCAACACCGACGACAATGACTTCTAGAGCTTTGCCGCGCACGTAGTTACCAATTTGGCCTTGCATCTCAGTCCAGACTCGCGTGATCATGCCACGTTCTTCTGGTAGACAGCTTTGGCACCACTGTACCAGCTTAGATTTATCCTTAAGGAAAAATAGCACCAAGAAGGGGACCAAAAAGAGATAGACGAGCCATGAAATAATGCTTGGTACGCTAGAGACTGAGAGTGATAAAGCCGCTTTCCCTAGGGTGGTGACTTTATCTGAGCTGAAGCTGGTGTAGTTGACCAAATCTTGCGACATTTTAGGAGAAATGAAACTATACTTTTGTGGCAGTGAGGCAATGAGTTGGTGTAATTTGTTGAGCATCTTGGGTGCGTCGGTAACAAGTTGGCTTGCCTGTTGTACTAGCAACGGAATTAACCAAAAGACAGCAAAGACCACCAAGGTGATAAAGGCAAGATAGATAATGGTAACCGCTAAAAACCTTGGGAATTTGGCAAAATGTTGCAGGGAAGCAACCAGATCTTCAAGTAAGTAAGCTAAGATTAAAGCCGCAATAACCGGTGCTAAAATACCACCAAAAAATACCAATACCAGTACGCACAAAATCAGCGCAATAAATAACATGGTGGCTTCTGGGTTAGAGAAGCGCTTTTGATACCAACTTTGAATAACGCCGAACATACGCGAAACCTTTATGTGATGAATAAGTCATACCCCGTATTTTACCACGGGCGCTTTACGCCTGGGGATTTCTCCGGGTGTGGCGTCGTTTCCCTTAAGTCATTGAGAGAGCAGCTTTGCCATACAGTGCGAAAGGCCTAACATCTTACTCGGGATGATTGATTTGACCATCTTGCAGATGAATCGTGCGTTGCATGGTCTGCGCCAGTCTATCATCATGCGTGACGACAACAAAGCTTGTGCCTAAGGAATGATTGAGTTCGTGCATCAATTGCCATAAGTTTTTAGCATTGTGTTGATCTAAGTTACCTGTTGGCTCATCAGCCAACACACATAATGGCTCGGTAACTAAGGCCCGTGCCACCGCAACACGTTGACGCTCACCTCCAGACAGCTCGGGTGGTTTATGCTGATAGCGATCAGCCAAATCAACATGATTCAAAAATGCTTTTGCCTGTTGCTTGGCTTGACGCACTGACTGCCCCGCAATGAGTAGTGGCATAGCGACATTTTCCACGGCGGTAAACTCTGGTAATAAATGATGAAATTGATAAACAAACCCTAAATACCGATTGCGCAGGTCGCCGCGTGCATCGGCTGATAATTGATTGACGTGTTGTTGATTTAAATACACTTCTCCTGAGCTGGGTAAATCTAATCCTCCGAGAATATGAAGTAAGGTGCTTTTCCCAGAACCAGAGCTACCCAAAATTGCTAGCGTCTCTTGTTGTTTGACATCGAGATTAACGCCATATAATACGTTGGTCTGAAGTTTGCCTTCTTGATAGGTTTTATGAATGTCCGAACAACTTAAAATACTATTCATAACGCAAGGCCTCTGCTGGTTGAATTTTAGAGGCACGCCAAGCAGGATAGAGCGTTGCCAATACACTAATGATCAGAGCAACGATACAGACATGAATGACATCAGCCGCTTTCAATTCAGACGGGACAAAGTCGATATAATAGACACTGGAACTTAAAAATTGCACATGAAAAATGGTTTGAATCCAGTTGACTAATTCAGTGACATGCAAACTGAGAATGATGCCGCCAATGAGGCCTATCAATGTGCCGGCTAAGCCAATCAAAGTGCCTTGCACCATAAACACCGCTATGATGCTCTTTGAGCGCAAACCTAGCGTTCGTAGAATGGCAATGTCGGCCTGTTTGTCTGTCACGACCATGACTAATGACGATAGCATATTAAAGGCGGCAACAATAATGATTAACAGTAGAATTAAAAACATCATGCTTTTCTCCATTTTCAAGGCCTTGAAAAAATTGGCATTTTGCTGTGTCCAATCCATAGCATGATACGCCATCGGGAGTTCACGCATCAGCTTGTCACGAAAGCGTGGTGCTGAGAATAAACTTTTCAGTTTTAGTTGGATGCCAGAGATTTTATTTCTCATCATCAATAATTTGCTGGCGTCTTGTAGGTTAACTAAAGCGTAGCTGTTATCAAACTGATAACCAACTTGAAAGATGCCACTAACGGTAAACTGTTTTAAACGAGGCAAAGTGCCAACAGGCGATAACGTCGCTTGTGGTACATAAACGGTGACTTTGCTACCAATAACCGCACCCAAATTTTCTGCCATCATTTTGCCGAGCACAATATGAAATTTTCCAGGTTTGAGTGACGCTAATGAGCCTTTCAGCATTTTATTTGCAATGGGTGATACTTGTGATTCTTGCTGTGGTTTAATTCCTTCAATGACACCAAATGCCGTCTGCCCCAAATGAGTGACCATTGCTTGGCCTTGAATCATGGGCGCCATGCCAGTAATTTCTTGGTACCGTTGTAGGCGTTTTTCCAGTGTCTGCCAATGGTCTAGCTCACCATCCCAGCCAGTCACGGTCACTTGTGGGACCATCGCCAAAATCCGTGATTGAATTTGATCGTCAAATCCGTTCATGACTGACAAAACAGTAATCAGTACCAACACGCCTAGTGCAATGCCAATCATTGAAATCATGGAAATAAAGGAAATAAAATGATTACGTTTTTTTGCTCGCGTATAGCGTAAGCCGATATATAGTGATAGTGGTTTGAACATCATGTTGAATTTTCGCTTTCTGTGGCCATAGTTTAAACCGTTTTGGCGTAGTATCCCAGATTGCCGCGATGCGGTCATGTCAATTGTCAATGAGTGGTGTCACGCTGTCCTTTGCCACAGGGTGAGAGTGGCTTATCCCTGTTTTCTGTCACGCTTGCTTCGCGCTATTGCCGCTTGAATAAATGCTTTTTTCTCCTCGATCGAAGCAGATTTGTTCACTAGGCCAGAATTTTTATTTTGTTGATGTTTTTGTTTTTCTTCTTTTGCCAATCGCTGTAAACGGTCTGCTTTATTTTGATGGCGCTGACGATAGCGAGTGCTATCGGCAAGACGATCATTATCCGTTTGCAAATCCGGTTGCATCCTCATTGGCGCTGCAATTAAGTCAATGCAATCCACGGGGCAGGGCTCAACACATAGCTCACAGCCGGTGCATTCATCAGCAATCACGGTATGCATCATTTTTGCTCGACCAAAAATGGCATCAACTGGGCAGGCTTGGATACATTTAGTACAACCAATGCACTCAGCCTCACGAATTTTTGCCAGCACTTTGGGTTGGTGCTGGCCATTTTGTGGGTTTAAAGCCAAAGGCTCGCGTTTCAGTAACACACTTAATTCACCAATAACTCGTGCACCACCCGGTGGGCATTGGTTATGCGCAACACCACTTGCAATTGCTTTTGCATAAGGCTTGCAGCCATTGTAACCACACTGACCACATTGTGTTTGCGGGAGGATTGCGTCGATTTTCTCAACTAAACTCATGGGATATGGGCACATTAAAAAGTTATGGCCGCAAATGATAGCAACCTTTCGCTATTTTGCGAAGAATCCTTTTTTAGTAGAATCGCATTAATTTGGTTAGTCATGCGTTTCCATGTCAACAACAAAACGACTACTTCGCTCTACCTTACTGGTTTCAAGCTTGACCTTTATCTCACGGGTTTTGGGCTTGTTACGTGAAGTAGTATTTGCCAATGTCTTTGGTGCCAGTGCAGGGATGGATGCGTTTCTTGTCGCCTTTAAAATTCCCAATTTTTTACGTCGCTTATTTGCTGAAGGCGCTTTTTCGCAGGCATTTGTGCCGGTGCTATCACAAGAAAAAGAACACGGCAATCGACAGCATCTAAAAGAGTTAATCGCGCATGTTGCCGGCACATTAGCGCTAATTGTCTTTGTCGTTGCCCTCATTGGCATGCTTGCCTCAAGTCTATTTATCTGGATCTTCGCCCCTGGGTTTAGTGATGAGCCAGCGAAGTTTGAGTTAGCCTCACACTTATTGCGCATTACCTTTCCCTATATTGTCTTTATTTCACTTACGGCACTGGCGGGTGGGGTGTTGAATTGCTTTTCACGGTTCAGCGTGCCGGCATTAACACCTGTGTTATTAAATGTGAGTTTAATTCTGGCCAGTCTATTCTTGGCGCCGTATTTCCACCAACAACCAGTTGTGGCTGTTGCCTGGGGTGTGTTAATTGCTGGTGCGATGCAATTTCTATTGCAACTGCCATTTTTATGTCGTTTGGGTGTTTTATCCTGGCCGCGTTGGGGCTGGCGCCATCCGGGTGTTCGTCGCCTGTTAAAGCTGATGATTCCGGCACTCTTCGGTGCCTCAGTTGTTCAGTTAAGCTTGTTGTTGGATACAATTTTTGCCTCGTTTCTTAAAACGGGTAGTGTGTCTTGGTTGTATTATTCTGATCGACTAATGCAATTTCCCTTGGGTGTCTTTGGTGTTGCACTGTCAACTGTTGTGCTACCGCATTTATCAACCCAATATACCAAGCAAGATAACGACAGCTTTAACAAAGCGTTAGACTGGGCGCAGCGCATGGTGGTGATTATTGGCTTGCCGGCTTCAGCTGGTTTAATGCTGTTATCCGGCCCGTTACTGGCGACGCTTTTCCAGCATGGTCAATTTAATCGTGATGATGTGCTCATGAGTCAGCAGAGTTTAATTGCCTTTTCGCTGGGTATCATATTTTTTATTTGGGTGAAAGTGTTAGTCTCCGCTTTTTATTCGCGACAAAAGATGAAAGCCCCGGTCAAAATTGCCACCATAGCAATGATCAGCAATTTATTGCTAAATGCGATGTTAATTGGCCCGTTAGCACATACGGGTTTAGCCTTAGCAACCAGCCTATCAGCGATGATTAATGGGGGTTTATTATTCTTGGTTTTATACCGGACTGGCGTTTACCAACCCCAGCGCGGCTGGTGGTTGTGGTGGCTGCGAGTAGCCATTGCAACTGGCACAATGTCACTGATTATTTGGTTGTTACAGGCGCCGATCAATACCTGGTTTCAATGGTCTACTGCTACCCGCGTTTGGCATTTATTGCTATTGGTTGTTTTAGGTAAGGCCGTTTATTGTATTGTTCTATATGCGCTGGGTATTCGACGCAAGCATTTAAGTCCATGATGGCCCAAAATACACTAAAAGCCTTCGCTTATATGCTGGGGCTAGGCTATGCCCTGATGGCGTCTGCACAAATCAATCGTCATACTCAGCTGAGTGAGCAAATGCTTTGACCCTATAACGGTGTTGGTAAAGAATTAGTTTTACTAAAGGCGCAGAAGCACAACCGGTGGGCCTCCCCTCAACAGTTCCTTGGTGGTGCAGCATTAATGACATTCAGCTATCGTCACATTGATTCCGGCCATCAACAATATGATGAAAATAAAATGAGCATACCGTCTATTGCGACAAGCACAATGGCTGTTCTCAGCTTTATTAAACCTGGATAAAACGTCCAAACACAAGAGGTTGAAACCTTGGCACTACGCCAGCAAGTGACGCCATTTAACTGGCTAGGCGTTGAGGTTGCTCGACTACACAATATTGTTGGAATTAACCAACTGAATGAATATATCTTAAGGGTTTGGTATCGGGTTTCTTTTTAGGGCTTGTGTACAATTTATTTGTTGTTGTAAAAAAGACGATGGCGGCGGGGTGATTTATTATGGCATTTGTCGACCAGCAAAAAATACGTTATCGTTAACCGGATTTTTTTGAAGGGTTAGCATAGTGGATTTAAACAAATTAGCTGCTGCTTTAGGGGAGCTGGATGCCCAAGTTGCCAGCGTTAGTGACAAAAAATTACAAGCAGATTTGCAGATGCATACCGAAGCCATGATGCGACAAGTTTTTCGTTACTGTGTCGAGCAACAAAAACAACAATCTCAGCAATTATTATCGACGATGACTAAACCGGATGATGTGTCACAGCCTCATGAGCCGGCGATTCGTTTCCCATCATCACGTTATTCAGATATCAATTTGGCCGATGCAGCCACCAAAAGAAACAGACAGGGTGACAGCATTTTTTAATGGGTAGCTTAGATTTTTTAACTCGCAGTAAGCTTGCGCACAATGCAATTGCAAAAAAATTATTATTATTAATGCATGATAAGCAGAGCAACTTAAGTGTATCTGCAGATGTGACAACCAAAGCACAATTACTTGACCTCGCTGATTTGGTTGGCCCAGAGATAGCGATACTCAAGACACATATTGATATCATCACAGACTTTGATCATGATTTGCTTGTTGAGCTACAGGCTTTAGCTAAAAAACATCAGTTTCTTATTTTTGAAGATCGCAAGTTTGCTGATATTGGGCATACTGTATATCTTCAGTTTACCCAAGGGGTTTATCAGATTGCGGCATGGGCTGATATGGTGAATGCACACCCATTGCCAGGTCCTGGGATTATTGAAGGTTTGACTAAAGGCGTTGGCGATCACTGTGGATTGATTTTGCTTGCGGAGATGAGTTCAAGAGGTCATTTGATGACGCCTGATTATATCCAACAGACAGTGGCGCTTGCGCAGCAATATTCTGATCATGTTTTTGGTTTTATTTGTCAGCACCAACTGAGTGATCAACCTGGGATGATCCATCTAACACCGGGTGTGCAATGTCACGCTCAAGGCGATGCTTTAGGTCAGCAATACCGTACACCTTATCAAGCCATTGCTGAGCAGGGTTGTGATGTAATTATCGTTGGACGTGGTATTTTACAGGCTAGCGATCCGTTGCAATCGGCGCGCCAATATCGTCAGCAGGCATGGGATGCCTACGGCTCAAGACTAAAATAGCTGACTTTACGATAACCTTTAGGCAGCATGGAGCCGCGGCGACCTCGTTCAGCACGATAGGCTTCTAGATCATCCCGTTTTAGTCGTAAGTATTTCTTGCCTGAATGTAGACGCAGTTTTTGTGCTGGTGACACAATGGCCCAATCGACAATATAGTCTTCACGATTTTTTGCGTCATCACCTTTGATCCCAATCAGTTTATTGCCTTTACCTTTGGCAAGCTTGGGGAGTTCGGTGATCGGATAACAAATCATGCGTCCTTGGGCCGTGACGATTGTCAGCCAGTTGTTTTCATCAATATCGGCGCTGATCAAGGGCAATACTTTGGCGCCGTCGTTTAGGCGTAATAATGCTTTGCCTGCTTTGTTTTTACTTTGCATATCATCAAATTGGCAGACGAAGCCATAGCCAAGGTCTGAACCAACCAAGCAAATTTGTTCATTATTGGCGAGTAGGACACTCTCAAATTGTGAACCAGGTTCTGGTTTTAGGCGGCCAGTGAGGGGTTCCCCTTGGCCACGAGCAGATGCTAAGGTATGGGTGGCCAGTGTATAGCTGCGCCCATGATTATCGATAAATACCGATAACTGGTTGCTTTTGCCTTTGGCTGAATAGAGATAAGCATCACCGGATTTATAGTTCAGTGCTTGACCATCAATGTCATGACCTTTGGCACAACGCACCCAACCGCGTTTTGACAATACAACAGTGACATTTTCTGCTGGTAGCATGTCTGATTCTTTAATTGCACGAGCTTGAGTGCGTGTGACAATATGACTACGACGTTGATCCCCAAATTGATTTTTTATCTCTTTCAGTTCAGCGGCAATGAGTTTTTTCAGTAAATCATCAGAGTCTAAGATTTTCTGCAAGTGATCGCGTTCAGCGGCTAATTCTTCTTGCTCGGCTTTGATCTTAAATTCTTCAAGCTTCGCTAGATAACGAAGCTTTAAATCAAGAATTGCATCTGCTTGGATTTCGGTAATATTAAAACGCGCCACCATCACGTCACGTGGTTTATCTTCTTCACGTACGATCTGAATGACTTCATCAATATTCAGATAAGCAATCATTAAACCATCGAGAATATGCAGTCGTGCTAACACTTTATCCAAGCGATGCTTTAAACGCATCCGCACCGTACTGGCACGAAACTCAAGCCATTCATTTAGAATGTGTGAAAGAGTCTTGACTTGTGGTCGGCCATCTAAACCAATCATGTTAAAGTTCACGCGATAGTTGCGTTCAAGATCAGTGGTTGCAAATAGATGTCTCATCAAGGTATCGATATCGATGCGATTTGAGCGAGGCGTAATGAGCAGGCGTACCGGGTTTTCATGATCCGACTCATCGCGCAGATCTGACACCATCGTCAATTTTTTTGCATTCATTTGCGCGGCGATTTGTTCAAGTATTTTAGCACTAGAGACTTGGTAGGGTAGTTGGTGAATAACAACCTCACCGTCTTCGATGTCATATTTGGCACGCAATTTAATGCTGCCATGACCCGTTTGATAAATTTTCTGGATATCAGCAATTGGGGTAATGATTTCAGCACCCATGGGAAAGTCAGGTGCTTTGATATATTGCATCAAAGTTTCTATGGATGCATTTGGGTGTTTAAGCACGTGTAAACAGGCATCAATCACTTCGGATAGGTTGTGCGGTGGGATATCAGTCGACATGCCCACCGCAATCCCTGTGCCACCATTCAGTAAGATATTGGGTACCTGCGCAGGTAAGAGGGCGGGTTCGGTGAGTGTCCCATCAAAGTTGGGTTTCCATTCAACAGTGCCTTGACCTAGCTCTGATAATAATACTTGCGCATAGGCAGATAAACGCGACTCGGTATAGCGCATGGCCGCAAAAGATTTTGGATCATCAATTGATCCCCAGTTGCCTTGGCCGTCAACCAGTGGGTAGCGATAGGAAAATGGCTGTGCCATGAGTACCATGGCTTCATAACAGGCGGCATCACCATGGGGGTGGTACTTACCTAAGACATCACCAACTGTGCGGGCAGATTTTTTGTGTTTGGATGTGCTACGTAGACCAAGTTCCGACATGGCATAAACAATACGGCGCTGCACGGGTTTTAAGCCATCGGCAATATTCGGCAGGGCACGATCTAAAATGACATACATTGAGTAATCAAGGTAGGCTTTGCGGGTAAACTCATGTAACGGGCAGGGTTCTGCTCCATCCAAGTTTAAAGAAAGATTTTCCATATTTTTTTATGGTCATTTTTTTTATACACCTAAGTATATACTCAAATGCTGATAGATTATAGGCGCTATATGCTATGGACACTATATGTGGATGCAATTTGAGAATGTATCTTAAGTTCACGTTGATTGCTTCAAGTGCAATTTTTGCTTTTCATGTTTGGTAAAGCCCTAAAAAGAACCCTATACTTACTTATATATTTATTCAAGGTTTTTTTGTGCAAAAGTCTGGTGTTTTTCTCTTATTTTCTATGCTTACTATTCATGTTCAAGCAGGCCAGCTATTAGGCACTAAAAGCATGAGCCTCAGTGGGGATTCGTTGCAAGTCGCTGATGGCGCCTATCGCGCAGTGACCCATCAGTTTCATGTTGCCGGGGTATTAAAACGGGCAACAACGTTAAGTGGCAATCTTAAGCTGGGTTATCTTAACGCCAGTAGCCAAGTTGTTCAGGCTAAGACATTACAAGCCAATGGCCAGCCATTTGCCCAATTGTTAGCCACTCATTATGACTACGATCCACTGACTTTTCGTTTGCGCAGCATCGGTCATCAGCAACAGACCGTGGCGTATGACTATACGATCGCTGGGC
>CBFIHN010000040.1:0-15347 GCA_965662575.1 Gammaproteobacteria bacterium | reverse complement strand
ATTGAAAAACATAAGAAACTCAAAGATAATGGTACATGAAATAATAAAATGAATTAAGTCACGAAATGGAAAGTTACCACGCATTATTAATCTTTAGCCTCGGACTATTAGCATTATTAAATCCCATAGGGAATGCTGCGATCTATATGGGACTTGTAGCAAAATATGATGCTAAACATAAAAGGAAAACAGCCATAATCTGTGGAATATCTATCACAATCATTTTACTCATTGCCATTTGGGTTGGTTGGGTCATACTCAGTTTCTTCGGCATTAGTATTGGGTCATTTAAAGCAGCAGGAGGATTAATTGTTATACTGATTGCCTTATCTATGGTCCAAGGTCATGCTCATACGCATACGTATGATCAGAAAGGTAATAAAGAACCACCATGTAAAGGTTCAATTGCTGTTGTACCAATGGCTATGCCCATTATTGCAGGTCCTGGGGCATTAGCATTTATCATATCCCATACTGAACACTTTCCCTCAATCAGTGAAAAGTTAGCTGAAAGCGTTATTGCGATGATAATGGGAACAATTTTATTTCTTGTCCTACTGGCAACACCATATATCGGAAAAGCATTAGGTGAAAGTGGTATGAAAATCGTTACTCGAGTGATGGGATTAATCTTACTTGCTATCGCCGTCCAAATGTTTGCGGGTGGTTTAGGAGAAATGCTCCCAGGACTTGCCCATTATTAAGCTAACATCATCTGTTGATTGAAAATGCTAGCCAAACACAAAATGTCAAAGAGTTGTGATAGAATTTGCATCATTAATCAATGACTCCATAGCATAAACATATGAGTATGAAGGGGTATGACGATCAATAAGTGATTTGGGTAAATGGATAAACCAAAAAAACGTGCTTGGCTGATTCTAATTCTTGGTGCTTGCTTTGTGCTTTACCAATTTTTACTACAATCATCGACTAGCGTTATGGTGCCTCAGTTGATCTGTGATTTATCACTGAATACCACCGGCATTGGCATACTATCAGCAAGCTTCTTTTATCCCTATTTAATACTACAAATTCCATCAGGAATCTTAGTTGATCGCTTTGGTGCTAGGCGAGTAATATTACTATCTATCTTTATTTGTGGACTTGCTTCATTATTGTTTGCACTGGCTTCTCATCATTGGTCAGCATTAATTTCCAGGCTATTCATGGGTGCAGCAAGTGCCCCAGCAGTGGTCTGTGCTATGTGTCTATGCTGCCATTGGTTTCCAAAACACTGGTTCGCGATAGTTGCGGGGTTAATTGAATCGATAGGCATGCTAGGTGGCGCCATTGGTCAATATAGTTTATCCCATTCAGTACAACAATTTGGATGGCGAACAACCATGATATTTTGTACTGTTGGTGCTTTAATTTTATGGGGAATAAGCTTCACGGCAATTCGTAACCAACCTGGAAAATACCCACAAGAAACCCATGACACAATCACTTCTCTTTGCAAGAGTTTTTTACCACTGATTAAACAAAGTCAACTGTGGATCAACTGTCTGTATGCAGGTTTATTATTCAGCGTTATTACGGCTTTTGCCGGCTTGTGGGCCATCCCTTTTTTACAAGCTAGCTACCAACTCAATACCAGCCATGCAGCGACAATCAGTGCTTTAGTATTTATAGGTACAGCGATTGGTGCTCCACTATCAGGCTATATAGCCACTCACATGTTAAACAGTAAATCCGTTATGTTACTTTTCGCGATGGTCTGTTTGTTATGTTTTAGCTATTTAGTTTATATTCCACCACAAAGCATCATTATCGTGATCATACTGATGTTTGTATTAGGACTAAGCAGTGGTGCTTATGTTTTATCATTTACTCAAGTGAAAACTATCAGTAATGAAAAAAATCGAGGCTGTGCTTTAGGTTTTACTAATATGATGTGCATTGCACTGGGGGCACCTATACTACAGCCAATTATCGGTTGGTTACTCTCTCATTGGGCTCCCCATACGATCTGCCATCATTGGGTACCGAGTAACTATCAATGGGGTTTATTCCCCTTGTTTGTCTGTTTAGTTCTTGCTGTTATCATGGGGCTATTGATACGTTCAACTCCACGCTAAATGTTTAGTTTATCTTTTGATTTCCTATATTGGGGATTAATTATTGTTATTTATGCGCTTGGTATTATTGCCGGTCTTCATGCATTAATGACTAAAAAAGATCCAAGAGCGGCATTTGGTTGGTTGTTACTATGTTTATTATTTCCAAGTATTGGAATTATCTTATATGTCATTTTTGGTCTTAACCGTATCCGACCAATTAACAGAAAATGGGAATCACGTGGCTTATGGCGTATGGATCAATCTGGAAATTTAAGTTCAAAAAGTCATGAGAAAACGCCCATTTCAGGCTCATACCTATTTCATGAACTGAATAAAACCGCCGAACATGTTGGTGCATTACCACTTGTTGCAAACTGTCATTTAGACGTACTTTATGATGGTAGCGAAGCTTACCCCAAAATGCTCAAAGCAATTGATAATGCCAAGTATGCAATTTATCTACAGACCTATATTTTTGGTCGATCAGGTGCTGGTGCATTGTTTATCGATGCCTTAATTCGTGCAAAAAATAGAGGCGTTGATGTTCGTGTCATTATCGATGGTGTTGGTAGTTGCTATAGCTGGCCATCAACTTATCGTCAACTTAAAAAAAATGGAATTCGTGTTGAGCGTTTTCTTTGGCCATTGAGTAGTCTGTATGCCTTAATGCATTTAAACCTCAGAAACCATCGAAAAATCTTAGTTATTGACGGTGAACTTGCCTTTACCGGTGGCTTAAATATTCACCAAGATAATATGGCATCTAATGGTAAAGCAGCTAAAATACATGATGTCCACTTTCTTGTATGTGGACCAATTGTTGGTAATCTACAGGATATGTTCCTAGGAGCATGGTTTTTTATTACTAAAGAGTTTAGTAAAACACCGGTAAATTTTGATACTACCCCAAAAGGGGATGCTGTCTGTCGGGCAATTTCAGCCGGGCCTCATCAGCAGTTTCCACAATTACAAAGCTTACTTTGTACTGCCTTTAGTGTTGCTCGTGAAAAAATACAAATTATGACGCCTTACTTTATTCCTGGACGTGCACTAACTGCCTTGGCTAATACAGCAGCTATGCGTGGCGTAAAAGTTGAGATTATTTTACCAAAATCCAATAACCTATCCCTAGTAAAAGGTGCTAGCGAAGCCAATATGCCTTTTCTCTTAGAACATGGCATCACTGTCTATTATCATAACGGTAATTTTTCTCATACTAAGTTATGTTTAATTGATAATGTTTGCTTATTTCTTGGATCTTCGAACATTGATATTCGTAGTCTTCATCTTAATTTTGAATGTAATTTAGAAGTTTACGATCAGAAGCTGATAAGTGAAATCAGCCAGTATTTTTCAGACATCAAATCTCATGCAACAGAGGTCACACTCAAAAGCTTGCAATCTAGACCTATAAGCATTAAATTGCGTAACGCTTTTTTCAAACTTTTTTCTTTATATTTATAGAGAATGACTGATAGTTTACAAGACGAGGATGGACATATGCGCATTGGTATACCGAAAGAGATTAAGAACAATGAATACCGTGTAGGCATGACACCAGCCAGTGTTTCTGAATTAGTTAACCACGGGCATAAAGTTGTTGTTGAAACCCAAGCGGGATATGGTATTGGTTTTAGTGATCAAGATTACCAAGCTGCTGGTGCTGACATTTTACAACAAGCCGGCGAGGTTTTTTCCACTGCAGATATGATTGTTAAGGTCAAGGAACCGCAAGCGAATGAATGTAAAATGCTAAGTGATGGACAGATCTTATTTACTTACTTACACCTAGCGCCTGATTTACAACAAACCCAACTTTTAGCTGAATCAGGTTGTGTTGCTATTGCTTATGAAACGGTGACTAACCATCTAGGTCAATTACCGTTATTATCACCTATGAGCGAAGTTGCTGGTCGCTTGTCTGTACAAGCGGGCGCGCATTGCTTGGAAAAATCCAGTGGCGGTCGTGGTGTTTTATTAGGTGGTGTCCCGGGTGTTGCACCAGCCAATGTCGTTGTTATTGGTGGTGGTGTTGTTGGTATGAATGCTATCCATATGGCCGTTGGTATGGGTGCAAATGTGACTGTACTTGATAAATCGATCGATCGTCTGCGTGAGTTAGATGATCATTATGGCTGCCGACTTAATACGATTTACTCAACACAGAATGCTATTGATAGCCATATAGCTAATGCTGACCTTGTTGTCGGTGCTGTCCTGATTCCAGGGGCTACGGCACCAAAGCTAGTGCGCAAAGAACATTTGTCTATGATGCGTGATGGTTCAGTTATCGTTGATGTTGCCATAGATCAAGGGGGCTGCTGTGAAACTAGTCGTCCGACAACACATGATGACCCAACCTATGTGATTGATGGCGTGGTACATTACTGTGTTGCGAATATGCCAGGTAATGCTGCTTATACGTCAACCTCAGCATTGAATAATGCAACACTACCTTTCACTCTACGTTTGGCTGATTTTGGCTATAAAAAGGCCATGCAACAAGACAAACATTTGCTTAATGGCTTAAACGTCTGTCATGGCAAAGTGACATGTGAAGCAGTGGCTCAAGCTCATGATATGCCCTATGTGTCGCCCGAGTCTTGTATTGAATAAATCATGATAGAATTAAAACAGCTCACTAAAAGTTATACTCAACAAAAACAGCACAATTTTTCGCTTAAAAATATTAATCTCAAAGTTGAAAAAAGTGAGATTTTTGGCATCATTGGTCGAAGTGGTGCCGGTAAAAGTACTTTAGTTCGCTGTATTAATTTACTAGAGCATCCCGACCAAGGTGAAATTTTGGTTGATGGGACTGATTTTTGTCAATTGTCGCGTCAGCAGCTGCGTATCGAGCGGCGTCAAATTGCCATGATTTTCCAGCATTTCAATCTACTAGAATCCCGCCACGTTTATCATAATATCTCGTTGCCACTGGAGTTAATGGGTCTATCGAAACAAGAAATCCGTCAACGTGTCATGCCATTATTAGACTTAGTTGGTTTAACACAGCATAGCAAACATTTCCCCTCGGAACTCAGCGGTGGGCAAAAACAACGTGTAGCCATTGCACGTGCACTCGCTACAGAACCTAAAATTTTATTATGTGATGAAGCGACCTCGGCTTTGGATCCTGAAACAACCGCATCCATTTTGCAATTATTGCAAAAGATTAATCATCAATTGGGGCTAACAATTTTACTCATTACTCATGAAATGGATGTTATCAAAACCATTTGTGATCGGGTTGGTATTCTTGAAGCAGGGGAATTAGTTGAAACAACCTCCGTTGTTGAATTATTTTCACATCCTAAAACGGAGGCGGCAAAAAGTTTAGCGCGTCATGCAATGCATTTAGAATTACCTGCCTCAATCAAAAAACAACTGACAACCAACGCATATGAAAACCATGCTCCATTGCTAAGACTGGCTTTTATCGGTAAAACGACTGATAAGCCATTATTAACTATGCTAAGTCAACAATTTACAGTCACAGTGAATATCCTGCAGGCAAATATGGATATTGTTAAAGGCGCTTTAATTGGTATCACTGTTTGCCAATTCATTGGTGATAATGCGGTTATTGAGCAAGCCATTGCATTTTTGAAAAAACATCATGTCGATGTGGAGGTGATTGGCTATGTCCCAACTCATGCTACAGCCTTTGCTTGAAGCAACATGGCAAACCATTTATATGGTTTTTTTATCAAGTTTTTTCAGTATTTTGCTTGGTTTGGCTCTTGGTGTTGTCCTATTTCAAACCAGACGTGGTGAATTATGGGCAAATCTATCTATCAATCGGATAGTCGGTTTTATTGCCAATGTTGTACGTTCAGTACCTTTCATCATTTTAATGATCACATTGATTCCTTTGACTCGATTATTAGTTGGCTCGTCCATTGGTACCAATGCCGCCATTGTCTCCTTAACGATTGCTGCAATGCCTTTCTATGCAAGAATTGCTGAATCCTCACTACAGGAAGTTCCAAAAAGTTTGGTTGAAACAGCCGTTTCGATGGGTGCATCAACTTGGCAAATTATCTACAAAGTGTTGATACCAGAAGCCTTACCTGGATTAATCAAAGGGGCAACACTAACCGTGATTAGTTTAATTGGTTATTCCGCCATGGCTGGTGCAATCGGTGGGGGTGGTTTAGGTGAGCTAGCCATTCAATTTGGTTATCAACGGTTTAATATGATTGTGATGGTAGAAACCGTTGTGGTTTTAGTCATACTCGTGCAAATTGTACAATGGTTTGGTGATACCTTAGCAAAACACCGTAAACTGACATCTGCAGCAATTATATCAGTGATCTTATGGGTCGCTTGTATCACAACAATAGCCATTAATGCTAATACAATGATTCAACCAAAAACAATTAGATTAGGTATTATAGGTGGACCTGAAACTAAAATTATGCAAGTTGCGCAGAAAGTTGCCTTACGAGATTTTGGTATTCATTTAAAACTCATTGAGTTTGATAGCTATGAATTACCTAATTTAGCACTGAGTAATGGCGATATCGATGCCAATTTATTCCAAGATGTTCCTTTTCTAAAAGCCCAAGAGAAAGCACGTGGCTTTCAGCTTGCAGTCATTGGGAAAACCTATGTTTACCCCATGGGTTTATATTCACGAAAAATAAAACACTTATCACAACTAAAATTTGGGGCAGTTGTTGCAATTCCTAATGACCCAAGTAATGAAGGGCGTGCACTAAGGTTGTTACAAAAAGCAAGACTGATTCGATTAAAATCCAGCGCAGGACTATTTGGTACACCCAATGATGTTATTTGGAACCCCAAAAACTTACAGATCAAATTGTTGAATGCGGCACAATTACCACGGGTATTTGATGATGCACAATTAGTGGCACTTAACAATAATTTTGTCGCTCCGGCTGGATTTAAGCCATCTGATGCGCTATTTCAGGAAGGGGCCAAAGCACCTTATGCCAATATTATTGTGGTGAGAGAGCAAGATCAACACAACCCATTGCTTAAAACGCTGGTTAAGATTATTCACAGTCGGCCAGTTGTGTCAGCAGTGATGCGATTATTTCCAAATGGTGCAGCGATTCCTGCTTGGAGATAACCACCCCGAGAAAACAATCAGAGAGGTATTGTCTCCCGAGTGAGATGTTGCATGTGCAGCAAAGACGTACTCATGGCAATTTATCTGATATAATATGGTCACAAAATTTCCTAAAAAAACATGAAAAGATCAATATCCCCATTGGCACTACTGTTTGCGTCTGTTAGCGCCATTTTAGGTTCCGGTTGGCTATTCGCCTCTTATTTTACAACAACCCTTGCGGGGCCATCTGCACTTATTTCCTGGACTTTAGGGGGTGTGATTTCATTAGTTATTGCCTTCATATTTGCTGAGAATTGCAGTATGATTCCAGTGAGTGGTTCAAGTGCTCGTTTGCCACAATTTACCCACGGCAGTATCGTGAGTTTTATTTTTGCTTGGATGATTTGGTTAGCTTACATTGCCTTGATGTCAACAGAGGCGCAGGCCACACTGCAATATGTCAGCTTATATATTCCTGATATCGTCAAAAATGGCGGTGGTCTCACTCATTATGGTTATATTGCCGCTGCCGTGATTTTATTATTGATTAGTGCAATTAATACCTACTCACTGCGTTGGTTAGTACGTTCTAACAATATTCTCACTATTTTCAAAATCGTTATCCCATTAGCTGTTGCACTATCTGTTTTGGCTGTCGCCTTTCATCACCATCGCTTAAGTCTTTCTCCCTTTCACAGTGCATTTGCTCCAGGTGGATTCCATGGTATCTTTGCTGCCATTTCAACAGGTGGCATTGTTTTTGCTTTTACAGGTTTTCGTTTGGGTGCAGAATTAGCGGGCGAGGTGAAAAACCCCAAAGTGGCAATACCCCTATCAATTGTTGGCTCAATACTGTTGTGTTTGGTTTTGTTTTTATTACTACAATGGGGCTTTTTAGCTGCACTGACACCTAAAAATTTAGTGCATGGTTGGGCCCATTTACATTTAGCTCATGCTAATAGCCCAATGGTTGCTATTTTAGTTCAACAACATTTGACTTGGTTAATTCCTGTGCTGTCGATTGGTGCCATTATTGCACCATTAGCGGCAGGCTTAATGTATTGCAGTAGTGCAAGCCGTGCATTATATGGTCTCAGTAAAAATGGCTCATTACCCGCGCTATTTAAGCGACTATCGCCGCATGGTAACCCTATTTATGCGATCATTTTAAATTTTATTATTGGCTTATGTTTGTTTGCACCACTTCCAGGTTGGGATAAGATGGTCACGTTCTTGACCTCATTGCTTGCGATTACTTATGTCGTGGGCCCAGTTTCCTTTCTAGTCTTTCGCAAGCAATTACCGCATTATAAGCGTCCGATCAAATTACCCTTTGGCCATGTGTGGGCGTTTGCTGCCTTTTATTTGTGTACAGTTTTGGCCTATTGGTGTGGTTGGGCAACATTATCGAAACTTGGCATTGCCGTTGTTTTGGGCTTATTAGTATTATTTAGTTATTATTGGTTGTCTGAACGAGGTCAAAAAATGCATCTCAATTGGAAAAGCTCTATTTGGATTTGGCCATACTTTATTGGTCTAAGTTTCTTCTCCTATATTGGTAATTATGGCGGTGGTCAACATTGGTTATCACAGAGTGCAATGTTACTATCATTACTCATTTTTTCGGTCATTATTTGCTATCTAGCCTATCGCTTTTGTTTGCCAAAAAAGATAACCTCTCATTATATCCATAAAGTGACACTTGAAGAGCACAGCGATAGCTAGTCATCATTCTCAAAGTTTGGCGCAATTAGCCCAGAAAATTAAATCTTGGTCATTTGAGCTGGGTTTCCAGCAAGTCGGAGTTTGTGACATCAATCTGAGCCAAGCCGAAGGTCGATTCAACCAGTGGCTGAAAAAAGGGTTCCATGGTGAAATGGCTTATATGCAACGCCATGGCGATAAGCGTAGTCAACCACAAAAGCTTGTCCCAGGGACAAAACGTGCCATTGTTGTTCGTCTTGATTATTTACCTGATAATCCACAATTTACTTATCTAGGCAATCGAGAAACAGGCTATATTTCACGATACGCGCAAGATAAAGATTACCACAAACTGATTCGTAAACGCCTAGAAAAACTGGCTAAAAGAATTGAGCAAGAAGTTGGCGCATTCGAGTATCGGGCATTTACTGATAGTGCCCCTGTGATGGAAAAGCCTCTTGCATCAAAAGCAGGTTTAGGCTGGCAGGGTAAACACACGAATTTAATCAATCCTAAAGCAGGTTCTTGGTTTTTCCTGGGTGTTCTATATGTCAATCTTGAATTGCCTATTGACTCAGCGTTCGTTACTACCCACTGTGGTAGCTGTAGTGCCTGTATAGATATTTGTCCAACAAAGGCAATTATTGCACCTTATCAATTGGATGCAAGGCGCTGTATATCGTATTTAACCATCGAACTGAAGGGATCAATACCAATAGAGTTTCGTCAGGCCATTGGTAATCGGATTTATGGCTGTGATGATTGCCAAATTGTCTGTCCTTGGAATAAATTTGCGAAGCATAGCCAAGAGCTTGGTTTTCAAGCTAATCGGGGTTTATTAGATCAAGACCTCGTCGACCTATTTTTATGGACTGAACAAGAGTTCCTAAAAAACACAGAAGGATCTGCAATTCGTCGTATAGGCTATGAACGTTGGATGCGGAATATTGCTGTTGCGCTGGGTAATATGCCAAGTTCAGGCCGTGTTATCCAAACCCTAAAGACACAAAAAGAGACAAGTTCCCCTTTAATTAAAGAGCATGTGTTGTGGGCTCTAAATCAACATCGCCAAACTCAGATTGACTCTCAGGTGGCTGACAATGAGTCTCTTTAATTAATAGGGCGACAATGAGACCTGCTACAAATGTTAGCGCAAGAATATACATTGCAACACTATAGGCATGCGCACTGTAAACGGGCGTCCCATCTTGCATTTTTCCATGCCAATCAAGTGCTAAAAGTTTACCAAACAAAGGTTGAATAATGGCACCGCCGCCTAGAGCCATCAGTGAGATAATACTGACAGCTGTACTGGTTAGTGCTCGACTATTGTTTTCAACCACAATAGGATAACTGATGACTTGTGTACTCGTGACAAGTCCAAGTAATAAAAATAAGCTTAACATGAGCGCGAAGCTGTGAGACTGTAGATGAATAACAATGTAAATAAGGATAATTGATAATACAGCACCCATAATCATCAAAAGTTTACGCTTTCTCAAGCTATCTGAAATCCACCCCGCTAGTGGTGAACCAATCATGGTCCCAATAAACAGCATTCCGGCCACTGTCGCAGCATGCGTATTACTCATGTGGTGTACGGTAATTAAATAGGGTATACCCCATAGGGCACCTAAGAGATAAATTGGTAAATTCATCAAACTCGTGTATAGACCACATAACCAATTTTGCACACGTCCTAAGGCCTGTTTGAGGCTAGTTAGCAGGCCCATTTGACTAAGATCATTTTGTCTTTGTTTAAATGTTTCGATTTTATACGCTGGGTAGTCACGAACAACCAACCAAATCAACATGGTAATAACCAAACCAATGATAGCAACGATTGCTAAGGCGTGTCGCCAACCGATTTGATTGATCATATAGGTCATGGGGAGTTGTACCATGAAACCGCCTAGCATGCCCATAGTAACAATAAAACCGGTGACTCTAGCCATATGCTTGGTATCAAACCAGTTAGCCGCAATACGAACACAACCGATAAAACAAAAGCCACCACCGATACCCATGACAAATCGTGACACAACCAGCAATATTAAATTGTTGGATAGGGCAACACAGAGTACGCTCAGTGAGCAGGCAAGTAATGCAAAGGTAATCACTTTTCTTGGTGATAGTCGATCAAGAATCAACCCGGCGGGAATCAGAAAAATAATGTTGGCGTAGAAGTACAAGCTTGATATAAATCCTACAGATACCGAGGACAACTGGTAGTCATGCGCGATATAAATTTCTAAGGAATTAAAAATATTATTTAAGCCAAACTCATAGAAAAAAAATAAGGAAGTAACAAATAATACAATCAAAGACTTAAGAGGTTTTTGTCTTGCTGACGTCATAATTTATCTTGACTAATGTGGTCGGTAGAGCAGTGACAGTAACGGCTTTGGCGCCAGATTGCAACCAGCAAATTGTTTACCATATAATAAACTTCGGGTTTATTTGATAATCGATTTTCTCAGTGAGAAACAAAGCTGTTATGATCACCGGTCACAAGTCAGTTAAACAAAATAAAAAAATATTTATAATTAATAGGACATAGGGACATGTGGTCAATAGGTCAGAATATCCGCGCGGCGCGAAAGAAGAAAAAATTAAGCCAGTCAGAGTTATCGATTCTATGTGGATGGGGCCACTTTCCTGCGCGTATTTCCAATTACGAAAGAGATGTTCGTGAACCTAAAAGTGATGACTTGTTAAAACTAGCACGTATTTTAGAAGTGTCAATCGATTGGTTTTATCACACGGAACAAAAAAAGCCTGGCTGTGTTAAAGAATCTCGAGTGACCTATGCTTCTCTGCGTTTAATACCAGTCATACCCTGGAGTGAAGTCCTTGTTGAAGCTGTGGCCACTAAACCAAGAGATTATGAAGGCTATGAACGTATTGTCGTGGATAATAGCATCAGTGACCAAAGTTATGTCCTCAGAGTAGAGACAGATACAATGGAAGCACCTCATGGTGATAGTTTTCCCAAAGGTGCCTTAATTCTTGTTGATCCGTCATTGGAGCCACAAGATAATGATTATGTTATCGTTGGAAATTTGGCAGAGAAAGAAGTCAGCTTCAAGCAACTAATCTCTGATGGTTCAAAGCGATATCTTAAACCGTTAAATCCTCGTTACCCCTTGTCTGATGTGACAGAAAGTAGTAAGATATTTGGCGTTGTCCATAGTATGAGAAAACATTTCTATAAAGATAGAAATATTTTCACTGTCCGTAAAGACCCTCTGTTTCACGCTGAGGAATAAAAAGTCCATGTGCGTGATCTAAACCTGGTGGAAGATAGATGATAAAAAAAATGTTCATACCAAAAAAGGTAACCTAAACATCACTAGCAAATTAATGTGATTTATAAACACCATCGGCAACCTATGTTGTTTATTTTATTGGATAGTTTAATATTTTATAAACTTTAGGTTTACTTTGTTCTTTTTACATTCACTCCCCTGATACTGAAAAGTATCACCAAATTGTAGTGTTGATACGGTACTAACAAAACTGAGTAGGTCTAAGTATCACCTATATAGATAAAACCTATTTAATGATGGGATATCTAATGTATTGAATGGCAGTTATGACCCTTTCGATTAACACCACCATTGGTAAACCCTCTATTACCAGCTTGTATTTTTTACATTAAGTGCGTATGATTAACCTAGTCGGTGTTCTCCGACGGTTTATGATTTCAACGTTAACATCTAAATAAATTTTCTGGGTCACGCCACTCTGCGCTTACCTACTTCTATACAAGGTCTTTTATGAATCTTACCGAACTCAAAAAAAAATCCGTGACTGAACTGGCGCATATTGCGCAAGAAATGAATCTTGAAAATACTGCGCGTGCGCGCAAGCAAGAAATTATTTTCTCAATTTTAAAAGCGCATGCAAAAAAAGGAGAGGATATTTTTGGTGAAGGCGTTCTTGAAGTTTTACAAGATGGTTATGGGTTTTTGCGTGCAGCGGATAGTTCCTATATGGCAAATCCTGATGATATTTATGTCTCCCCACAACTGATTCGCCGTTTGAATTTACGGACAGGTGATAGCATTGTAGGCAAAATTCGCCCCCCAAAAGATAATGAGCGTTATTTTGCAATTACCCGTATTAATGAGGTGAACTTTGATCCACCAGAGTTAGCAAAAACTAAAATTCTTTTTGAAAACTTAACGCCATTATTTCCACAAGAACGTTTGCGTATGGAGTTGGGCAATGGGACCACAGGAGATATTACCTCAAGGATTATTGATTTGGCAGCGCCAACGGGGAAAGGTCAGCGTGGTTTGATTGTTTCACCACCTAAGGCTGGGAAAACCTTGATGTTGCAAAATATTGCCAATTCGATTGCGCAAAATTCACCAGAGTGTCATTTGATTGTTTTGTTAATTGATGAGCGCCCTGAGGAAGTAACCGAAATGCAACGTACGGTCCGTGGTGAGGTCGTTGCCAGTACATTTGATGAGCCTGCACATAAGCATGTGCAATTAGCTGAAATGGTGATTGAAAAAGCAAAACGCTTAACAGAGCATAAACAAGATGTTGTGATTTTATTGGACTCAATTACCCGTTTGGCACGTGCTTACAATACGGTCGCACCATCCTCTGGTAAAATTTTATCTGGTGGTGTTGACGCCAATGCGTTACAACGCCCAAAACGCTTTTTTGGTGCTGCACGTAATACTCAGGAGGGAGGTAGTTTAACCATTTTGGCGACAGCTTTGATCGATACAGGCTCAAAAATGGATGAAGTGATCTTTGAAGAATTTAAAGGCACTGGCAATATGGAGCTTAAGCTCGACCGTAAAATTGCTGAAAAGCGCGTCTTCCCAGCGATTAACTTCAATCAATCTGGTACTCGTCGTGAGGAATTGCTCACCAGCCAAGACGAACTACAAAAGCTCTGGATATTACGTAAGATTATGCATCCCATGACAGAAATTGGTGCAATGGAATTCTTGGTCGATCGTCTCAAAGATACCATGACCAATGACGATTTCTTCACGGCGATGAAGCGTCAATGATGAGGAAGTAATCGAAAAAAATTGCATATTAATAGTTTTTTTTGTAGAATGACGCATGAAAATATAGGAGAGTCGTTCCATGTCTTTTTATGGTTTATTGAATTTACCTTGGTGGGGTTATCTTGTTGTTGCCTTAGTACTTACTCATATAACGATGGTATCGGTGACGATTTATTTGCACCGAGCGAGTGCCCATCGAGCTGTTGAATTAAGCCCGATTATGTCACATTTTTTTAGATTTTGGTTGTGGCTAACGACTGGGATGAAAACAAAAGAATGGGTTGCTGTTCACCGTCGTCATCATGCTTTTAGTGATAGTCCTGGTGATCCTCATAGCCCAGTTTTAGAAGGTATATCGAATGTCTTATGGCGTGGTGCTGAGTTGTACCGTGCGAATAAAAAAGATAAAACGACGATAGAAAAATATGGCAAAGGGACGCCGGATGATTGGCTTGAACGTCGTGTTTATTCAACGGCTTTCTTGCGCGGCAAGCTCGGTGTTATCCTGATGTTAGTTGTTGATCTTTTGCTCTTCGGTGGTCCGGGGTTGATTATTTGGGGTGTGCAAATGGCCTGGACACCCTTCTTTGCTGCTGGTGTGATTAATGGCCTTGGGCATTGGTTTGGTTACCGTAATTTTGAATGTGGTGATGCGGCAACGAATATCTTCCCAATTGGGATCTTGATCGCAGGAGAGGAGTTGCATAATAATCATCACGCGTATGGGACATCGGCTCGTTTATCGGTTAAGTGGTGGGAATTCGATATTGGCTGGTTCTACATCAACGTGATGCGCTTATTTGGACTGGCTAAAGTTAAACGTGTTTTCCCAAAAACTGTACTACAAACACAAAAGCATGATATCGATATCGACACGGTCAAAGCCGTTGTGACTAATCGACTACAGCTTTTAGCCAGTTACAGTTCACAAGTGATTAAACCAGTCTTTAAAGCAGAGCGTAAATCAACATATGATCACCGTAAATATCAAGCATTATCTCGTCATGTCAAAACCCTACTAATTCGAAATAAGTGCTTGATTAATAATGAAGACGAGCAGTCGATTAAACAGGCGCTTGCACAAAGCCATGCTTTGGCTGTTGTTTGTCAATATCGCGATAAATTACAAGCCATTTGGGGGCAAACAACAGCCTCACAAAAAGAGCTTTTGGATGCGCTACAAGAATGGTGTCGCCAAGCAGAGCAGAGTGGTATTGATGCACTGCAAAACTTTGTTGCGTATGTTAAAGCGTTTCACATTCGCCAATTTTCAGCCTGATACGTAAAATTACCTACGGCAAAGATGATAGCTTCCTCAGGGGAAAACTGAGCGCCACATCTAAGAGAATCAACAACCTAGCAAAACATCAAAAATAACTCTATATTAATTGTATGGTTATGTGTGGTTTTTTCATGCGGCATTCTTCGGTGTTTTTGCTACTCTCTCTGCTTGCCACAGGT
>CBFIHN010000039.1:0-15404 GCA_965662575.1 Gammaproteobacteria bacterium | reverse complement strand
CTCAGGTTGATTGGAGTGTGGCCATTATCTCAGCCTGAATTCGCGGGAGCTACCAGGTGGTGTATTTGGCGCTTACGGTGGGCATACTGCGCTACTCAACGATCTTCTAAAAAACCCTGGCGCCAATATTAACTATGCGATTCTTGGTGCTGCGATAGGTGGGCGTACTGAGCTACTACTCAACGAGCTTCTAAAAAACCCTGGCGACACCAATATTAACTGTGCGATTCTTGGTGCTGCGAGAGGTGGGCATACTGCGCTACTCAACAAGCTTCTAGCAGAATCTGGCGCCAATATTAACCAGGCGATTCTTGGTGCTGCGATAGGTGGGCATACTGCGCTACTCAACAAGCTTCTAGCACTAGCAGAATCTGGCGCCAATATTAACTATACGTATGCGACTTATGGTGCTGCGATGGGTGGGCATACTGCGCTACTCAACGAGCTTCTAAAAAACCCTGGCGACACCAATATCGATGAGGCGATTCATGGTGCTGCGAGAGGTGGGCATACTGCGCTACTTAACGAGCTTCTAGCAAAACCTGGCGCCGATATTTTCTATGCGCTTTATGGTGCTGAGGAAAATGATCAGTTTAAAAGAAAAGAAAAAGAGAGCATTTTCCTTTGGTGTGGAAAAATTGATAATAATGCATTTAGCACTGAAGCTCTTCAGATATTGGTGGAGGACGAAAAAGACTCATCTCGTACTGAGAGGCAATTTGAATGTTACCGTTCCCGTATCAAACAACATGTGAAACATCAATTAGCATTTATTCATCCCGAAATGACAAAATCATATCTTTCTGCACTAATACTACTTTCGGAAGTTATCATAAGAAAAGACAAACTTGCTATAAAGAAAGAAAAACTTCATTTAGAAGCCCAGAATCCAACCGTTGCAATTAGTTATGATATTTTGATAGATATTATCTTTCCTTACATTTTGCCAGCGAAGGGGAGAAATGAGCTTGAAGCTTATGGGCTATTTTTGCTTAAGGAATTTTTTAGAGCCTGTTTATCTAACTACACAACTGTTCCTTGGTGGTGGTGGTGTTCATTACTTTTTATTCCTCATAGAGAAAGAGCTAATAATTTAAATAGAGCGCTAGAGAGCGACCACAATCCAGAACAACTGAAAAAATTAGTAAAGAATGAGGTTGAGTACTTTTCAGATTCAATGTACCCCATAGAAAATGGAAGTGAATGCAATCGGCCATGCATTAATAAAAAAGAAGAATCCTATTTTAGAATTATTTCCATGTTTAATAATATGATAAACGATAAGAAATATAGCTATCCTAAGTTTGGTGCTTACGGCGGATCCAACTAGCTAACGCAACTTTTTCTGCTCATGTCCTCAGCTAAAATATCAGCTGGCTTTTTAAATTTCAGACATTTCCTTGGCCTGTTATTAAGCTCGTCCTCCACCACCTTAATTTCGGTGTCACTAACCAGGTTAAAACTAGTTCCCTTGGGAAAATATTGCCTAATTAATCCGTTGGTGTTTTCGTTAGTTACTTTCTCCCCTGAAGAGTACGGATGTGTAAAAAAGAAATCAACACCTAACTCTTGCGATATTTTTTTAAATGACCAGTGCACACGGTTGCTGTCTTTAGTTGTCATTTACTACAATGCGTACCTGTTATCAGAGGTTTTTAAGCACAAGGAAAGGTTCGGGACAAAAGAAGAGCTAGCAGCTTTCAGACACATTTCACTTGTTGCTTGGGTTCATATTAATTTCTATGGGCACTACAATTTTAGCAGCAGCTTGACCGAGGAGGCTGTCAATAAAATGCTGAAAGATATCTTATGTGATTCGGCGTTTCTGTTTGAATAATAGACGATGCTACAAAATTCGGCCTATAACAACAAGCCCCCTTACACAAAATTAATCAAAATGCGAAAGCCCTAATAAATTGGTATTCAATCCCTTTAGCGACTGTAGCTTACCCCAAACTTTCTGAGGTGTATTTTTCTCAAAACAAGGTGGACTGATGGCCTGAAAGCGCTGAGAATGGTTACAGCTTCTTAGTTTACATGGCGCACAAGGAAAATCAGACGATAGGATCATTTGCTTAGGCCCATAAGCACCCGTATGCTTTGCCTCTGTCGCACCAAGCAGCGCGATGTTGGGTTTGTTAAGGGCCGCTGCCAAGTGACTCAAACCCGTATCAACACTGACGATAGCATTGGCTTGTTTGAAACCTTGTAATAGCACGTCAAATGCTGGCTCAATCCATGGAATCGCTGCTTGCTCTATCCCTTGGGCCAAACTAGTTGCTCGCTCAATTTCACTTTTTCCCCAAGCAGGTAATTTCACACAGTAACCCGCATTGACTGCCAATTCAATCAGTTTACGCCAATAAACGATCGGCCATTGTTTGCTTTCCCACGTCGTCCCATGCACAAAAATCAAAACCGGACGGCCGTGTGTGACGCCAGCATTCGTTGACGTTGATTGCGACACGGTATTTGGCACACCCAAACCATAATCCAGCGGTAGGTCAACCAACTCATAGGCCAAACTCTGGGCAACCAATTGACGCACACGTTCAACTGCATGTTGGTCTTTATCTATGGAATAACGATACTGATAAAACCAATGACTCAATGATTCTCGTGCACTGTGTTTATTATAGCCATATCGCTTACCGTTAGCTAAACGAGAGATGATCGCACTTTTGATTAAACCTTGTACGTCAATAATTTTATCATAGCGCCGTCGGCGTAGCTGCTGCACGCCGTGTTTGATTTCACCACGACACAAAGCTGACCACCAGTTTTTACGCCATTTCCGCAGTTCAATTGCTATCACCTGATCAACTGCCGGGTGCAAGGCAACCAGCGGGGCAAACGTCTTTTCCACTACCCAATCAATTGTTAAGTTGGGCATCTGTTTTTTGGCATCCGTCATTGCCGGAAAGGCATGAATCACATCACCAAAAGAGGACAGGCGGATGATTAGGATACGCACAGTTTCTCCAACGCTTTAATCACTTGTACTGGCTTTACCTGTTTTAAGCAATTGAGATGTTGTAATGGACATTGACGCTTAAAGCAAGGGCGGCAGTCTAAGTCTACACTCATCACCTGGGCGTGCTCTGATAACGGTGGGGTAAAATCAGGGGTGCTCGAACCATAAATCGCAACTTGCGGAAGCGACAACGCTGCAGCAATATGCATCAAGCCTGAGTCGTTAGATAAGACCAATTGACTCAAAGCTAGTACATCAACGCTCTGGTCCAGAGATAGTCTCCCGGTGTAATCAACGCATTGTTGATTACACCCGGTTTGAATCTTTGCTGCCGCGGGCTGATCTGCCTTGCTACCAATTAAAAATACTTGCCACTGCTGCTGAATAAAATATTGCGCTACTTCTGCAAAATAATGGCTTGGCCAGCGTTTTGCTGGACCATAAGCAGCTCCAGGGCACAAGGCAATTATCGGCTTATCCGTTTTCACCCCAAATTGCTGCAACAATTGCTTAGCCTGTACAAAATCCGCTTGTAACTTAGGTTGTGGACAATCGAGAATCTGCCAGTTATCGGCTAGTGCAACAAAACGTTGCACCATTAAAGAATAAATCTTTTTGTTTATTTTTTTATAATCATTAAGTAAACCGTAACGACTCTCACCTAACCATCCCGTCCGTCTTTTAATGCCAGCAAAAAAAGGAATTAATGCCGACTTCCACGAATTGGGTAGAACAAAGGAATGATCATAATGTTTATTTTTTAATAAACGACCGATGCGCCAGCGCTTGAGCAATGCTAATTCCCCATGGGCAAAAGGTAATGCCATGGCATGGCTAACCTCAGGCATTTTACCCAAAAGTGGTAAACACCAATGTGGCGCCATCACGTCAATGTCACAATGTGGTTGATGCTTTTTAAGTTGCTGGAACAAACTGTGAGACATCACTAAATCGCCAATCCATGCCGGCGCGATAATCAGAATTTTGTTAGCGCAGGGCATAGATCGCGTCGACTGATTCGTTGGCAACAATGATATGGTCACAGCCTGCATGGTCAGCCGCATCAACAGCATTAGCCAAACTGGCAAACTCGGTTGCGGCAACCATCCCTAGGTCATCACTATAGATAGTTCCTCTAAAACCTAATTGTTGACGCAAAACAGTCTGGATCCAGTGCACAGAAAAACTGGCGGGCTTATCGTCAACATCACGATAAATCACATGTGACATCATTAGGGCATCAATACCAGATTCAATAAGTGCTTGAAAAGGCAGTAAGTCTTGTGCCGAAATTTGACTAGCTGATCGCACATCAATCGCCGTGGTAACATGCGTATCGGCTTTCACCGAACCATGGCCTGGAAAATGTTTGCCAACTGCGATCATCCCCGCTCGGTGCATACCATCAACCCAAGATCTCGCCAAGTCGATAATCACAGGGACTTGCTCAGAAAAAGCACGGTCCCCAATCACCTCACTAATACCCTGAATATCCAGCACCGGCGCAAAGCTGATATCAACACCACAGGCCTTTAATTCCGCGGCCATCAAATAAGCATGGGCTTCAACCTCATATAATGCCTGATTCGGCGATGTCAGATACAGCTCACCAAAAGTTGCGGCAGCAGGTAGCGGTGTGAAACCATGTGTAAAACGCTGAATGCGTCCACCTTCTTGGTCGACATAAATGAGGATATTTGCACGAAGCTGATGGATCGATGTTGTTAATTCTGTGAGCTGCTGTTTATCGTGGTAATTACGTGCAAATAATAAGACACCACTAACATTAGGCTGTTGCAATAGCTGGACTTCTTCAGCCGTCAGCTCAAACCCTGATATACCGACAACTAACTGCGCACTCATCGCCTAATGAGCCTTTTAATCCAGGGAGTAACACAAAATGCAATCACGCCAGCGACAATCGATAGCATAGCGACTTTAAAAAATAGTAGACTGTAAATATGATTCGATTCTAGCAAATGAGATTGTTTCGGTACCACAGCCATTGTTGCTAACTGCCCGGTCAATACAGCTGAAGTCCCAGTACATAATTGCCAAAATCCCATTAATAAGCCTTCAGACCCTTCCGGACCTAATCGACCAGACATGGAAATACCGATCGGACCAATTAACAATTCGGCTGTCGCAAAGAAGAGGTAGGCACAGACCATTGGCCAAAAGCCGAGTATCTGATTTTCACCATTGAGATAAACAACTAAAATCAAATAAAGGAAACCCAGAGCCATTACAATGAGACCTGAACTAAACTTGGTTGGTAATGAGGGGTTGAGTTGACGTTCACCAAGGAACGTCCACAACCAACCTAAAAATAGGCCAACAATGACAATTGCCGCGCCTTCAAATCCCATGAATGCGGCCGCTGGAATAGACAGACCAAAAACTGTTTGTTTTACATTATGCTCAATAAAAACTGACAGTAGTGAGGGCTCTAAATTATAAAGCGCCCAAAATACAATCGAGATAATAGCCAATACAGCAAAGGCAATAATATGCCAGTGATCTGAATGCCTATTGCGCATAACCAAACGCATGACACTGAACAAACCAATGACAAAGAGTATCCCCGTAAATAAGTCATTCCATTGATAAAAAACCAGCAGCAGCCAGATGAAGGGTAAACATATCAATCCAATCATCGTTAGACTGAATTTGCAGCGAAAGTTACTCCAACTGAGCTGAGGACCAATATGACGATCGGCTTGAAATTCAAGCTGATCAAAATGCCAAATCAAAGCAATTAAACCCACGATAATCACTAAGGCAGCAAAGGCGAAAGCACTGACATAACCAAAAGCTGTGGCAATATAACTACCCAAAAATACCCCAACAATTGCACCAATATTAAAGCTGAGATAGAAGTAGGTAAAACCACTTTCACGGCGAGTATCATTTTTTGTATAAAGGTGATCAACTAAACACCATAATGATGGTGTAAATAAGGCATTACCAACTAGATAGATAGAAACACCCAAATAAACCATCTCGGTTGATTGGTTCATTAATGCTAAAAAACCGATCAAACAAGCAAGCAATCCAATTTGACAAGCATTTTTGTAACCCAGTTTACTTGCCAAATACCCTCCCCCTAGCGGTAGGGTAAAACCTAATGCTGCAAATACGGCAAAAACTCCATAGGCGTGGGCAGTGCTGAGTTTTACACTATGGATCATAAATAAGGTTAAATTAGACAGCATCAGTGCAAATGTCGCAAAGAATAATGCATAGATGATTGATAACCACCACAGCCCACCAGGGTGTTTATGAGGATAATCCGTCATCTTCTTTGCTAACATATAAAACCTTTTTATTTACTGATATAACAAGCAATTACTATAGCTTTAACCTCATGGCAGAATCAACTCCAAATCTAATAAATGAGCAGTTTTTCATTTTTTTCAACGACGCTAATGCCGCTAGAAATTAGTTTGCAACAGTCCCTATAAACATCTTTTTTCCTACAAGAGAATGGTGAATGTCTTACATCAATTTGGGACTTTTGCTCTTATAAAACACGATTTGATTCACGGATAATGCACCACATGGACAAGATGCTCAAGGACGAGCCATTAACAAACGTAAAGATTTATTAACAGTTATAACCCGTGGTTTTCAAAGGCAATTTAACGCCTAGGGATACTAAAGAGGCGCGGTGCAGCTTGGCTGCACAGGCGAACGATAACTCAGAATATTTTTATAGGTAACATAAATGGCAAATCAATATACCGGTAGTTTAGAGCATAAAGCACAAGAGCGTTTTGGTTGTAGTGCGTTTCAATTGTTAACCCAATTTGCGGAACAAGGCCTAAGCTATGAAGAAGCTGAGGATCAAGTGGGCATCGCTGACTGTACGATCAGAAAATGGGCACGACGCTATGGCATACGCTTAGTCTGCTCAGAGCAAAAGAAACAGGAGCTTGAGCGAAGAAGACAATGCTTATTTAAAGCTCGTCACATCAATGAATATAACTTTCTAAGCCGCGCTTGGTGTTGCGGATCAATTCAAGCTGAAGATATCAAAAAAGTTGCCTGAATCACCCTATTCAGAATGGATTCTGACATTGGGCATGCTAGAGCTTCCAAGGATGGAAACTCGCCCTTTTTTATTCAATCGTTTGGTCATGATCAGAAACCATCAAGGTCCTTTGGTTTGTGCCGGTAATGCGTATCGATAGTGTTACATCGGCATTAGGTAGGTACGCCCCACCTTGCTCAGGCCATTCAATCAGGCATATGCTGTTATTGTGCCAGTAGTCCCTGACCCCCAAAAACTCTAACTCTTCTGGCGAGGCCAGTCGATATAAATCAAAGTGATAAACAACATAACCATCCAACTCATAGGGTTCAACAATTGTATAGGTCGGGCTTTTGATTGCACCTGAAACACCCCAATGACGTAGCATCGCTCGGACAAACGTTGTTTTACCTGCGCCCAAATCACCTTGTAAAAAAACGATTGTCCCGGGTGCCACCCGTTGTGCAAATTGGCGAGCAACTATTGCCATTTGAGATTCAGACTGAATCAGTAACGGCACCGCTGACATCAATTGACTCTCTTTAAAGTGGTTAAGTTAAAACTATAGGCATGGGCGTCATCTTGAGGATGATAATCACTCATCGTTTCTTGCCATTGTTGAAGATCAAACTCGGGGAAAAAAGCATCACCGTCAAGTTGACAATTAACGGTAGTCAAATAGATTGTATTAGCATATGGTAAGAATAATTGATAGATCATTTCACCACCAATAACCATCACTTCTTGTTGCTGAGCCAACGACAAAATCTTGTTACGATCTGAGATAACCTCACAGCCTGCTATAGCTAAATGTGATTGTCTTGTCATCACAATATTATGTCTTTTTGGTAGCGGACGGCCAATTGACTCGAATGTTTTTCGCCCCATCACGATGGTTTTATTTAACGTCAGCTTTTTAAAATGCTTGAGGTCATCGGGTAATTGCCAAGGTAATTGATTACCACAGCCAATGACACGATTTTGACTACATGCAGCGATCAATGACAGTTGATACATATCGATCACCTTCTACTAACAGCCATGTTATTCCCGCGGTGGACAGGAATCTAATCTTAATGAATTTTTATCACACATCCAAATTACTCACATTCAAGGCATTGTCTTGAATAAAATGGCGTCGTGGTTCGACATGATCACCCATTAAGGTCGTAAATAGAGCATCGGCTTGCATGGCATCGTCTACCGTTACTTGTAACATACGACGAACATTTGGATCCATGGTAGTCTCCCACAATTGATCTGGATTCATTTCACCCAAACCTTTATAGCGCTGAATATTTTGCCCACGCTTAGATTCTTTAAATAACCACTCAACCGCTTGCGTGAAATTTTCAATCACGTGCTCGCGTTCACCGCGCTTAACTTTGGACACACCGGGAATAATCAAATCACAGAGATCAGCACCTAATGCACTCATGGTACGATATTCATTGGATTCAAAAAAGTGCGTTGGAAATGTATATTCAGTGTGTACACCACGATCAATCACATCAACACCGGCTGCAAAACCTGCTGCTTGTTCAATTATCTTAAAGGTATAACGCACACTATGCTGTTTGTCGGGTTGATTAACGACATCTCCCAAGGCCAACCACCAGGCTTGCAATGCGGTTTGGTCAGCAGGATTAGCAATCGGTTTATAGCCAACGAATGCTTCAAGCAAACCTCGGGGATAACGTTTAGCCAAACGATCAATAATCTTTGCCGTCTGCTGGTATTGATGAATCAGTTGCTCCAACGCCAGCGCTTGAATCGCGGGGGTTTCTTTGTTGCTAATAAGCTGCGCATTGTTAACAGCAATTTGTGTTAAATAATCATTTAACGCATCATCATCTTTTACGTAAGTTGATTGTTTACCCTTAGTCACTTTATATAAAGGTGGTTGAGCAATATAGATATATCCACGCTCAATCAGCTCCGGCATTTGACGATAAAAGAACGTCAACAATAGCGTACGGATATGGGCACCATCAACATCCGCGTCGGTCATAATGACGATTTTGTGATAGCGTGTTTTATCCGGATCATATTCATCACGGCCAATACCACAGCCCATTGCTGTAATCAGCGTACCCACTTCAGCCGAGGTGAGCATTTTATCAAAGCGTGCTTTTTCAACATTGAGAATTTTACCTTTCAACGGCAAAATGGCTTGTGTACGACGGTCACGTGCTTGTTTAGCCGAACCACCCGCTGAATCACCCTCAACAAGATAGAGTTCTGACAGCGCCGGATCTTTTTCTTGGCAATCCGCTAATTTACCAGGTAAGCCAGCAATATCTAGCGCACTCTTACGGCGTGTCATTTCACGCGCTTTACGCGCTGCCTCACGCGCTCGCGCTGCTTCAAGCATCTTACCGGTAATTGCTTTAGCATCCGTTGGATTTTCTTGTAAGAAATCGTTTAATCGCTCAGCCACCAGAGACTCAACAATCGGTTTAACTTCCGACGAAACCAATTTATCTTTGGTTTGTGAAGAAAATTTGGGATCAGGAACCTTGACCGATAAAATGGCGGTCAGACCTTCACGCGAATCATCACCAGAGGTTGAAACCTTATTCTTTTTCGCTAAACCATTGACTTCAATATAGCCATTGAGCGTGCGTGTCAATGCAGCGCGAAAACCGGCCAAATGTGAACCCCCATCGCGTTGTGGGATATTATTGGTGTAGCAGAATACATTTTCACTAAAGCCATCATTCCATTGCATCGCAACTTCAACGGTCACGTCTTCTTTTTCATCGGTAACCGCGAAGACTTTGGGATTAACTGTGGTTTTATTCGTATTGAGATATTCAACAAAAGCCTGAATACCACCTTCATACAAAAACTCTTCTTCACGTACTTGATCAGAACGCTCGTCACGCAAAATAATACCCACACCAGAGTTGAGGAAAGATAATTCACGCAGACGTTTCGCTAAAGTGTCATAACTAAATTCCAAGACATTATTAAAAATATCATGGCTGGGTTTAAAGCGCACCATGGTGCCGGTTTCTTCAGTATCAGCTGTGGCTGCTAAAGGTGCTTGTGGCTCACCAAGATGATAAGTCTGCTGATGAATTTTGCCATGACGAAAAATAGTCAATTGCAGTGATTCCGATAGTGCATTAACCACTGAAACACCAACACCATGTAAACCACCAGAGACTTTGTAGGAGTTACTATCAAATTTACCACCGGCATGAAGCACCGTCCTAATCACTTCTGCCGCGGAACGTTTTTCTTCTGGGTGCATATCCGTTGGGATACCCCGACCATTATCACGGATAGAGACCGACTCATCGGTGTGAATGGTCACTGAGATACGATCACAATGACCGGCCAAGGCTTCATCGATAGAGTTGTCAACCACCTCAAACACCATATGGTGTAAACCAGTGCCATCATCTGTGTCCCCAATATACATCCCTGGACGTTTACGGACCGCATCAAGGCCTTTAAGCACCTTAATACTATCAGAACCGTAATCTTGTTCTTGGTTAATTTCTGTCTCTACACTCACGAATGACTCCTGGAAACAATACCGTTTTCGATATGAAAAATAGCGCTAGATTTTGGTAAATATTGTACCAGATCATGATCTGAAATGCCCGTTAAACATACCTGAGCATTGAGTTTTTTCAAGCAGTTAATGAGTAGTTGGCGATGTTTAGAATCTAATTCTGCACCAATATCATCGAGCAGGTAAATACAACCGACCCCTTTCTGCTGATAAAATAGAACACCTTGCGCAACTTTTAAAGCACAAATTAATAACTTTTGCTGGCCTCGTGACAAAACATCTTGTGCTGGAACGCCATGCACACGAAAACGAAAATCAGCGCGATGAGGGCCAGTATGGGTAAAACCTCGGATTAAATCTTGTTGACGATGATCCTGTAATGCTTCAAACAACCCTTTATCCTTAGCCCAACCACGATAATAGTCGAGCTGGATGTCATGTTGTTGAAGAAATTCGCCTAATAAATCGTGCAGAACGGGTTCTAATGCGATTAAATATTCTTGGCGATATTGATCAATTTGTTCCGCACATGCGCCTAATGCCCGGTCCCAACTATCTAAGGTTTGATGTTGCTGTAACTTCAATGCTGCATTTCGCTGCTTTAAGTAACGCTGTGTTTTTTGCCAAAGGGACAAAAATTGTTCTTGATAGTAAAAAACACCCCAGTCCAATAATTGTCGCCGGCCTTTACTACCTTGCAATAACACCGACAAACTGTCCGGGGTGAAATGTAACATAGGCAAAACGTTCGCAATATCAGCCTGTGTCACTGAGTGAATACCGGTTAACCTTTGCCGAGCTGCCCCATTGTGCTGGCGAACCATACCAAGACTCATCACTTGTGCTTGTGACTCAAAACTAGCGAAAAGGCTAAATTGTTGCTGGCTAATCTGAATAATTCGCTTAAGTAAGTGGGTACGAAACGATTTACCGTGTGCTAAAAAATACATTGCTTCAAGTAAACTACTTTTCCCACTACCATTATCACCAATAAAGACATTAAAACCTGCCTGCAATACAAGATTTGCATGCCTAATATTCCTAAATCTTTGAATTTTAATATTTTTAATTAGTAATTGCACAAAATATACTCTATATTATTTGTAACATTATGGAAATAGTATTGCGAATAAATGGCCAATGTCTCACACAACTTTCAGCGATTGACTACAGACCTTTGACTAATTTTCATGGATAATAGCTTTTGTGTTTAGGACAAACACTCACATGGACTGTGACCCGTCAAAGGAATGACAGTTTCATTATACTCCTCATATAAGAAGAAGCCCGCATTTGCGGGCTTTTTTTTATCTCACTAAAAAACATGGAAACGCTAGTGCTGCTAAACATGTATTGGCAACAGTCCCATTATAGTTTTATTGGCATAACGACATACACACTACTATCATCGTTTGGTGACTGCATTAATGCACTGCTATTGGCATTGGCTAATGCCAACTCAATAGTTTCACCATCAACTGCATTAACAACATCTAATAGATAACTAACATTAAAGCCTATTTCCATCTGATCACCATGATAATCCATGCTGATTTCATCACTGGCTTGTTCTTGCTCCGGATTGTTTGCTGAGAGCTTTAATAAACCAGGTTCAATTTCCAAACGAACTCCGCGGTATTTTTCGTTCGATAAAATCGCGGTACGGCTTAAAGTTTGTTTCAATAAACCACGATCCGCAATCATGACATTTTTGGCTTTAGCAGGAATCACGCGTTTATAATCTGGGTAACGGCCATCAAGGAGTTTCGTCGTAAAAATAAATCCTGGTAGCTCAATGCGTAAATGATTATGGCCAAATATCAACGTCACCGTTTGATCACTGTCATCGAGCAACCGCATTAATTCCAAAATCGCTTTGCGCGGCACAATGATTTGTGATGGACTGACTTGATGTTTCTCTAACTCAATTTGAGATAAGGCTAAACGATGACCATCAGTAGCAACCGCCTTAAAATGGTCTGATTGAATATCAAACAACATGCCATTGAGAAAATAACGCACATCTTGGTGTGCCATTGCAAAGTAGGTGCGATTTAAGACATGACTTAACTGTTGTTGTGACAAACTTAAATGTTGTTCTGCTAATGCCGCTTCAATATTGGGAAAATCAGCCACAGGCAAACTGGCTAAGCTAAAACGCGCTTTGCCAGATGTGATCACTACCTGTAATTTATCATTCAGTATTAGATCAACCACAGCGTCATCAGCCAAACTTCGAAAAATATCTGCCAGCTTTCTTGCAGGCACCGTAATTTCACCATCGGTTGCTTGGCGTTCAATGGCAATCGATGCCACCATTTCTAACTCTAAGTCAGTAACGGTTAATTTTAAAACCTGATCGCGAACACTGATGAGTACATTTGACAAAATCGGCTTTGTTTGTTTTTTTTCAACCACACCCAAAATAGATTGTAAGGGTTTTAATAAAGTTTCTCGTTGAATGGTTAACTGCATGGTGATTTCCTAGGTTGATAAAATACGTAAAAGATTGGTGTAATCTTCTTCGATATCACGGTTGTTGGTTCTCATATCTTTAATCGTCCTACAGGCATGTAGCACTGTTGTGTGATCACGCCCACCAAAGGCTTCACCAATTTCAGGTAAACTGTGATTTGTCAGTTCTTTGGCTAAAGTCATCGCAATTTGCCTTGGCCTTGCAACCGAACGATTCCGCCGCTTAGATAATAAATCAGAGACCTTCATTTTAAAATATTCCGCAACCGTTTTTTGGATATTATCTAAGGTAACCAATTTATCTTGTAAACTAATTAAGTCTTTGAGTGCCTCCTTAACAAAATCAATAGTGATCGCTTTCCCAGTAAACTTTGCATTAGCAATCACACGCTTTAAGGCACCTTCTAATTCACGAACATTAGAACGTATACGCTTGGCAATAAAAAAGGCAACTTCATGCTGCAAATGGACCCCTGATTGTTCTGCTTTGTTAATTAATATGGCAACTCGTGTTTCGAGCTCCGGTGGCTCAATTGCAACCGTTAACCCCCAACCAAAGCGAGACTTTAACCGCTCTTCTAAACCTTGTATTTCTTTCGGATAACGGTCACAAGTCATAATAATTTGTTGATGCCCTTCAAGTAGGGCATTGAAGGTATGAAAGAACTCCTCTTGTGAACGATCTTTACCCGCAAAAAACTGAATATCATCAATCAATAAGGCATCCACAGAACGGTAATACTGCTTGAATTGATTAATCGTATTATTCTGTAAAGCCTTAACCATATCTGCAACAAAACGTTCAGAATGCAAATAGACAATCTTAGCACTAGGATTATGTACCAAAATACTATTGCCAATCGCATGCATTAAATGAGTCTTACCTAAACCAACCCCACCATATAAAAATAAAGGGTTATACGCACTACCGGGATTTTCACAGACCTGTACAGATGCAGCACGAGCTAATTGGTTTGACTTCCCCTCAACAAAGTTATCAAAAACAAATTTTGAGTTCAAACCACTCTCATGGGTAAAAGGGTTGTTATTCTTTGAGGACTCAACAACAGGCTTAAGTTGTTTTGATATGGTGGGTTTATTTAAGGAACTCACACTACCAACCTGAACCAAAACATCACCAGTAAATGAAAAATCCTGTAAAACACGTTGAATCTTTGAAACATAACGATTAGACACCCAATCAACTACAAAACGATTTGGCGCCAACAAAACCAATTCATGGCCATCTTCACGAACCTGCAAAGGACGAATCCAAGTATTAAACTCAGATGTGGATAAATCACGCTGTAATGCATCCATACATTGAGGCCAAAGGGACATAAAATTAAAACTCTCTCAAGATTCTGTGCATAATCCTGTGGAAAAACTAGGATGTTGCGAAACATTTTAAGGCACGAGATGATAACAGAAAAAAAAAATAGATTCAGCAGAATTTAGCGTGTTAACAAGTCTGTGGAAAAAAAATAGGAAAAGGCAATAACAAACTGTGAAAAGACAGTGAATAAAATGAAAGATGATGAACAAACAAAAATAATACACATCAAATCACAAGCTATCCAACAGTAAAAACCCAATCTATCAAACATTGGCAAGCCAATAATCACAAGAATTTCAAAAGACAATCCACACAGAATGGGCACCTTAATAAATAAAATAAAAAAAGAATATAAAGAATAAGTAATATATTATAAATCGAGAAACAATCAGATAGCTTATGAAGTTTCATCAATAAAATATTTTCGATAATGAATAAGTTCGTTAATAGAATCCTTAATATCATCTAAAGCCAAATGACGAGAGTTTTTATCTAATGCATTGTAAACTTTAGGTTTCCAACGTTTAGCCAATTCTTTCAGCGTACTCACATCCAACAATCGATAATGGAAGAATTGCTCTAAATCTGGCATGTATTTACCTAGAAAACGACGATCCTGCCAAATACTATTACCACACATAGGTGACTGACCTTTTTTAACATATTGCTTTAAAAACCTAATGGTTTCTTGTTCAGCAAATGCCTCGGTAACCACACTATCTTGAACCCGTTTAATTAAACCTGAATGACCATGTTGTTTTTGATTCCAATCATCCATACCATCCAAAAGAGCTTGTGGTTGAGAAATAGCAAAAACAGGACCTTCATCAAGAATATTTAAATTACTATCAGTAACAACCGTTGCAATTTCAATAATACGATCATGATTTGGATTTAACCCTGTCATCTCAAGGTCAATCCAAACCAAATGACTACGTTTTGTTGACATCATATAACCTCTAACGTTCACTGTAAGATCGAAAACCAAAATCTACAGGTAATTGAAAAACATAAGAAACTCAAAGATAATGGTACATGAAATAATAAAATGAATTAAGTC
>CBFIHN010000038.1:0-15884 GCA_965662575.1 Gammaproteobacteria bacterium | reverse complement strand
AAAACACCGAGACAAATGATGGAAATACAGTTGGCTGCTTAATACTCAGGGTGGCGGATTAGTTGTTGAATCTGCGCTCATTTAAAATAATTTTTATCGCCTTTTTATGGTGTTTAGTTTGCACTGATAATAATACCAGTATTACACGATCTGGTATCTTGGGTGCACCTGAATCAATCTGTGACATCACTAGAATATGCTCCATAGATCAACATTCCTTTATTTTGAATGGGACTGTTGCAAACCAGTTTCTATCGGCACTGGCGTCGTTGAAAAAAATGAAAAACTACTCATTTATTAGGTATAAACTCCGCTTTTTTAATTTTTTTCTTCTAGCTATTGCTGGCTATAAACCAGCTTGCAACAGCCCCTGAATGCAAAAGACTTGTAGACAAATAAAGGGAATTTCGGCAGAATGCGCTTCTCGACTCAAGGCAATCATTGACGCTATATGCAAATTCTACTGCTACATGGCCCAAATTTAAATTTACTCGGCACTCGAGAGAGTCATATCTATGGCTCGACAACGCTTGACAGCATTAATCAAGCCTGTCAAAACCGAGCTAAAATGCTTGGCCATACTGTAGTCTGTTTTCAAAGCAATGCTGAGCATGAGTTAATTAACACCATGCACCAAAGTACCGACAGCGTCGATTTCATCATTATTAACCCTGCCGCTTTTACGCATACAAGCATTGCCCTTCGTGATGCCTTACTGGCGATAAACAAACCATTTATTGAAGTGCACCTTTCCAACATCTATAAACGCGAAGCTTTCCGCCAGTGTTCTTATTTTTCTGATCAAGCACTTGGCGTCATTTCAGGTTTTGGTGCGCAGAGTTATCAACTGGCCATTGATGCAGCAAACGATTATCATACTAACCTTAAACTTAAGAATTAAAAGGATCATAAAATGGATCTTAATATTAAAGATATTAAAAAACTGATGGAACTGCTATCGGCGTCAGATTTAGCTGAAATTGAAGTGACTGATGATAAGAAAAGTATTCGCTTAAGCAGACCGTCAAGTCAAGCACCAATTGTTAATGCTGCACCGGCGTTACAACCCATCGTCACACCAGCGGCTATTACCGCACCAACACCGGCAGCACAAATGAGTGAAAACACGACAACGACTACTGCTTCCGGACATCAAGTCAAATCACCTATGGTTGGCACGTTCTACGGGGCACCCTCTCCTGATAGTGATCCTTACGTCAGTGTTGGCCAATCTGTCAGTATTGGTGAGACCTTATGCATTATTGAAGCCATGAAGATTATGAATCCTATCGAGGCTGATAAAGCGGGAACGATCAAACAAATCCTTACCGAAGATGGTGCACCAGTTGAATTTGATCAACCTTTATTTGTTATCGAATAACCTCAGCTCAAAGGATCTATCATGCTCGATAAAGTCTTAATTGCCAATCGTGGTGAAATTGCTTTACGTATTTTGCGCGCTTGCCGCGAACTACGCATTAAAACTGTTGCGGTTCACTCAACCGCGGATCGCGATCTAAAACATGTTCGCCTTGCTGATGAAGCAGTCTGTATTGGTCCGGCACCGGCAAACAAAAGTTATCTAAACATTCCTGCCATTATCAGTGCAGCAGAGGTCACTGAAAGCACGGCGATTCATCCAGGCTATGGATTCCTTGCTGAGAATGCCGATTTTGCTGAACAAGTTGAGCAAAGTGGTTTTATTTTTATCGGACCTCGAGCAGACAATATTCGCAGCATGGGAGATAAAGTCGAAGCAATTAAAGCGATGAAAAAGGCCGGCGTACCCTGCGTTCCGGGCTCTGATGGCCCACTCACCGACAATGCCGAGCGTAACAAAAAAATCGCCAAAGATATTGGCTACCCAGTGATTATTAAAGCAGCTGGTGGTGGTGGTGGACGCGGTATGCGTGTTGTCCGCTCTGAAATAGAATTAGTACAAGCCATTCAAATGACCAAAACGGAAGCCAAAGCTGCTTTTGATAACGACATGGTCTATATGGAAAAATTCCTTGAAAACCCACGCCATATCGAAATTCAAGTACTAGCTGATGGCAAAGGTCAAGCCATTCACCTTGGTGAACGTGATTGCTCAATGCAACGACGCCACCAAAAAGTGGTTGAAGAAGCCCCAGCACCTGGCATCAGCGAGAAAGAGCGTGAAAAAATTGGGAAAGTCTGTGTTAAAGCCTGCCAACAAATGACGTATCGTGGTGCAGGTACCTTTGAATTTTTGTATGAAAATGGTCGCTTCTACTTTATTGAAATGAATACACGCGTCCAAGTCGAGCACCCCGTCACTGAACTGATTACTGGTGTTGATATCATTAAGGAACAGCTGCGCATTGCCGCAGGTGTTCCGATGGCACACAAACAAAGTGACATCAAAATCAAAGGCCATGCTATTGAGTGCCGCATTAACGCTGAAGACCCTCAAACCTTTATGCCAAGCCCTGGCTTAATTGACATTTATCATCCACCTGGCGGCCCAGGCATGCGGATTGATTCACATATTTACTCTGGTTACCGTGTTCCACCCCATTATGACTCCATGATTGCTAAAGTCATCTCCTATGGCCGCACACGTGAAGCGGCGATTGCACGCATGGAAAATGCGCTACTTGAGATGTCTATCCAAGGCATTAAAACTAATATTGAGCTACAACAGCGTATTATGGCGAATCAAAGTTTCCAGAAAGGGGGCACCAATATTCACTACCTTGAGAAAATGCTCGCTGAGTCTTAATCTCTTGTGATTGACGATCAATCTGCACGCCAACTTGCCTTAAATCCTGAGCAATCATTTATTGTTCAGGCACCGGCAGGCTCTGGAAAAACTGAGTTACTAACCCAACGATTTTTGCGCTTACTAGCTTGTAGCCATCAATACCCGCAAGAAATTATCGCATTGACCTTCACCCGCAAAGCAGCTGGAGAAATGCGTGAACGTGTTTTAAAGGCCCTAGAATATGCACAAACCGCCCCTTGCCCCACAGCACCACATCATGCACAAACATGGAAACTGGCAGCAACTGTACTCAAACATGACCAAGAAAAAAATTGGCGCTTACTCGACAACCCCCAGCGGCTGCGCATTACCACCATCGACTCTCTCTGTGCCCAATTAGCACAACAGCTACCAATATCTAGCGGCCTTGGCAGCGATATCAAGGTGACAGAGAATTGCCAACCACTCTATCAACAAGCGGTCACTGCCTTATTTGAGGACCTGAATAATGAAGTTGCTTGGCAGAAAGATCTCAAGAGGCTCTTGCGACATCTTGATAATCGCTTTGAACTTCTTGAACGCCTACTCATCGAACTACTTGCACGGCGTGAACAATGGCTACCAGTCATTACTCAATGCAGAGAAAATCAGCAGCTACAACAGCAATTAGAACAGAGTATACAAGCTATTCACCAACAAGCCATCGGAGAGCTTGAGGGGATGTTGCCTCATGTCATACACCAACAAATCCAAACGTTGTCGGATTTTGCACTAAACATCACCCTCAATGATTGCAGCAACACTGTAGAGAAAATCAATTACTGGCAGCAGGTCACTCAATGGCTTTTCACCGATAAAAATCATCTGCGTAAAAATGTAACTGAGCAACAAGGATTCCCCCCTCCATCGAAAGCTAAAAACCCAGCAGAAAAAGCACAATTACAAACGAAAAAACAAGGAATGCTTGCACTGCTTAAGACACTTAGTTCTCATCAGGCACTGACGAGCCACCTTCTCCTGATTAAAAAACTGCCACCACAACAAATTGAACCTAAGCAATGGCAGTTGACACAATCTTTACTCAGCTTACTACCGATTCTCTGCGCTCATTTGCAATTGGTTTTTGCTCAGCATAATACCGTTGATTTTAACCATATTGCTCTAGCAGCATTACAAGCTTTGGGTAGTGAAGATGCCCCCAGTGATTTGGCACTGCGACTTGATTATCAAATGCATCACATCCTGGTTGATGAGTTTCAAGACACCTCACAACTGCAATTTCAACTACTCCAGTCTCTGACTCGAGGCTGGCAAGCGAATGACGGCCGAACACTATTTTTAGTTGGCGATCCAATGCAATCGATTTACCGCTTTCGCCAAGCAGATGTTAGTTTATTTTTACAAGCACGAGAACAAGGTCTTGGCGATATCAAACTAACGAGCCTACAGCTACAAAATAACTTTCGTTCTGACCAACATATTATTGATTGGATCAATCACCATGCTGCCGCATTTTTTCCATCTTATGATGACTCATTACAAGGTGCGGTGCGTTATGCAGTATCACAAGCTAATCGTGAATATGCACATAGTGGCGCAGAAATTAATTTCAGCACTCAACAGGCCTCAGAGATTGTAAAAAAAATCGAGCACCTACAGAAGAACTACCCTGGGGATGATATCGCCATTTTAGTCCGCTCTCGTCGTCACCTAACACAAATTTTACCGATGCTACAACAAGCTGATATTTCATTTGAGGCTGTCGACATCGAAGCATTAACTGACGATTTACTCATTCGCGACTTAACCAGCCTATGCTATGCCCTTGATCATCTAGGAGATCGCTTGGCTTGGCTATCATTATTGCGTAGCCCTTGGTGCGGATTGTCGCTGAAAGATCTGCATAACATCACCTGCCTGACCAACGAACAAACGACAATATGGCAGGCTCTTCCCTTGGCTACTTTAACCGAAGATGGGCAAACAATTCGCCAACGCATTCTCCCCATTCTTGAACAGGCAATAACATATCGCGCTCGATTGCCTTTACGCACTCACATTGAAGCAACTTGGCGGGCACTGGGTGGCCATGACGCATTACAAGACCATCATGATTATGAGAATGCACAACAGTTTTTTGACCTGCTAGAAACGCTAGAAAATGCCGGAAAACCACCAACTAAAGAGGAGCTCAAACAAAAACTACAACAATTATTTCGCTGCAGTAAACCCAATCCTAAACTCCAAGTCATGACAATTCACAAGGCCAAAGGATTAGAATTTGATAGCGTGATTTTACCAGAGCTTCAACGCGCAACACGTGCTGATGGGTCCCCGTTACTACGTTGGCAACTACAATCAATTGAGCAACAACCTCACCTGATGATGGCATCGATTCACGCCACAGGTGAAGACGCAGACCCAACCTACCAATACCTGCAATATCTTGAGCAGCAGAAGTCATATTATGAACGTCAACGCCTACTCTATGTTGCCATTACCCGCGCCAAAAAACGTTTATATCTCTATGCCTCCTGCATACACCAAGAGCAACAAATCAAAGCACCCGCAAAATCAAGTCTATTTTCCCTACTCTGGCCAAGCATTGCACCACCCAACCCAAGCACTCAGTTAATACAAAAGGTCGAAGACACGCAAACCCAAACACCAGCGACGCGCCTACCAGTGAACCGGCAGTCAACAATACCAGTAGACAAAATAGTAACCAGCTCAGTCGGTAACCCACAATCCATGTTAGATACAATAACTGAACGCGCTATTGGCACAATCACACATCATTATCTGCAGCAGTTATCACTCATTGATCTTCAACACTGGAACCTAGACAAGACACAGCAACAAAAACAGCATATTCTATTCAAGCTAAGACAACTGGGAGTGCCTAAAGATGCCATTGAGCAAGCGGCCCAAACAATCATTAAGGCTCTAAACCAGACACTAGGGGATACAATTGGGCATTGGATTTTAAGCGCCAGACATGCAGCGCATAGTGAATGGCGCCTAGGATGCAAGCAAAATCATCAACTCAAAGAATATATTATCGATCGCAGTTTTATTGATGATGGTATCCGTTGGGTGATTGATTATAAAATCACTCAAAACACCAAACAACAACCAACAGAACAATTGGCAATCAAACTCAAAGAACAATACAAAGGTCAACTAGATAATTACTGTTACCTTGTCAAACAACTAGAACCTCAACGACAAGTGAAAGCCTTACTCTACCTACCGTTACAAGCCGTATCGATCGAGATTTAAGGGCGATCATCAACTTGCTTGGCCTGCGGTAGCAAAGCTTGCCGATCTAAACCAAATAGAACGGCTAATGCACCAGCAACATAAATTGATGAATAAGTACCGATAATAACACCAAGGATTAGTGCTAATGAGAACCAGTGAATCGTTGGCCCACCAAAGAAAAACAGCACAACCACAACTAATAATGTTAAACCAGAGGTGATAATCGTCCGCGATAGGGTTTCATTAATTGAACGGTTTAAAACCTCAATCACACTGGCCTTACGTAGCTTACGGAAATTTTCACGCACTCGGTCATAAATGACTACCGTATCATTCAATGAATAACCAATCACCGCCAATATAGCGGCTAATGACACCAAGTCAAAACGCAATTGAAAATAAGAAAAGACCCCAAGAATAATGATTGGATCATGAGCCAAAGCAATGGCCGCGCTCAAAGCAAAACGCATTTCAAAACGCATCGCAATATAAACCATCGTGGCCAACAAGGCGATCAACATCGCTAAAACACCATGCTGTGCTAACTGCTTACCAACCGACGGGCCAGTATAATCCAGGCTAACAATATCCGCCCGCGCACCCAAAGCCTTTTGTACTTTGGCCCGAAGAATATCCTGTGCCGTTTGTTTTTTAGTGTTAACCGCCTGAGAAGAGTCTACCACGTCTGGTGCTAAGGTTAAGCGGATATTTTTACTGCTACCGAAGGTAATGACACTGTAATGATCAAACCCCGCGGTTTTTAATTCACTTCGAATTTTCCCTAAATCAGCTGCATGAGGATAGTTGATTTGTAGCGCATAACCACCTGTAAAGTCTAAGCCCCAATTTAAACCTTTTATACCCAAACAGGCCAAAGAAGCAATAATTAAAACTAATGATACAAGCGCCGTCCATCGACGAATGCCAAAAAAATCAATCTGTGTATTTTGTTTAAAGAATTCCACTTAACTATTCCTCAAAATTTCAAGTTGACTGGCTCACTTTACGCAGCAGTCTTCTTGTGATTCTCATTGCTTTAATACTTGCGGCACTCAAGCGCTGAGTTGATCAATTGATACCTCTATTGGGGCTTAACGTTAATCCCCAGTGACAAACGCTTAATTGCACGACCACCGTAAATCATATTGGTTAATGCGCGTGTCACCACCACTGACGTAAATATTGAACTCGTCGTACCAATCATCAATGTAACCGCAAACCCTTCAATAGCACTGGTACCAACAGCAAATAAAATAATGGCCACAATCAACGTTGTGACATGTGAATCAACAATCGTACTAAATGCACGGCTATAACCAGCATGGATTGCTGCCTGTGGCGTCTTACCATGACGTAATTCTTCGCGCACACGTTCAAACACCAGCACATTGGCATCAATCGCCATACCCAAGTTCAAAACAATACCGGCAATACCTGGTAAACTTAATGTTGCGCCAGGTAAGATTGACATGACCGCAACGATAAAAAACAGGTTCATTACCAATGCAATACCCGAAAGCAAACCAAACAAACGATAGTAGAGCATCATAAATAGCAACACTAAAATTAAAGCAACCATCACCGAAATGGTACCGACTTTAATATTGTGCGCACCAAGGGTTGGCCCAATTAAGCTTGCAGAGACAATACGCACGGGTGCTGGTAAGGCACCGGCACGAATGGTCAAAGCTAAATTTTGTGCAGCACGCGCAGAACCCAAACCACTAATCTGGAAGTTATTCCCCAGTGGTCCCATGATTGTTGCAACGTTAATGACCTTTTGCTCAGTGTGCGTCACTGTCTCAATTTTGCCTTTGACTTTTTTCTTTTCAAACGTCTGCTGGACCAAGACAATTGCCATCGGCTTACCGACATTCTCACGTGTCACCTGCGCAAAATAACTCACCTGAGGTCCACTCAAACGGACATTCACCACCGGCAAGCTAGTTTGTTGATCATAACCGACATTAGCACCTGTCACTGATTTTCCCGTGATAATTACTTGATTTTTCAATATCACCGGTCGTCCATCCTGGGCATAATACAAACTAGAACCAATTGGCACCTGACCATGAACTGCATTAGCAACATCAGCCTGGCTATCGACCATCATCACCTTCAGTGTTGCCGTCCCCCCTAAAATGGCTTTAGCACGGGCAGCATCTTGTACGCCGGGCAACTCGATAACCACACGATCCAAACCTTGCTGAGCAACAGAGGCTTCAGAAACACCTAGCTCATTAACACGGTTACGCATCACCTGAACAGTCTGACCAACAGCATATTGCTTGATTGTTTTCAATTCTTGCTCAGAAAGATTCAACCGCAACCGCAAAGGGTTTTTACTATCTTCATTAACCATGAGCATGGGGAATTGTTTTTTGATATAAGCTTCGGCTGTGCTCGCGACTGCTGCTTGACGAAAGGAAACCTGCAAAGCTTGACCTTTAACCTGCACACCAGAATAACGTAAATTTTGTTCACGCAAGTCTTTGCGAATGCTCGACGCATAACTATTGAGGTTATTACTAATCACCGACTGCATATCAATATCGAGCAAGAAATACATACCGCCTTGCAAATCCAAACCGAGACTCATCGGATTTGCCCCTAAATCACGCAACCATTCCGGGGTATTGGGCACCAAATTAATGGCAGCCACTATTTTTTTACCCATCGCCGCTTGAATGGCATCCTGAGCTAACATTTGATTGGTGGTATTTTTTACCAATAACTGCACACGGTAAGGCTTAACGGTTAAATCATGATAGGCAATTTTATTTTCTGCCAATATCGACTTAATTTCTGCCACCATGCCTGGTGTCACTTGCCGACTATCTTTCGGTGAGATCTGCACTGCGTTGCTTTCACCAAATAAATTTGGCAGTGCATAGATAATAGAGAATAACAGCACAGCAACAACCAGCACGTAAACCCATGGTGAATAATGGTTTAAGGGAACCGTATTTTTTTTAGCAGACAACATCTAACGTTAACCTTTATCTATCATGCGTTGCACATATTGTCATGTCGCATCCGCAGCTTCTAATCATTGTAGCGCAGCATATCAAGCTTACGCGTTTTTAACTGTCCCTTTTGGCAGCACGGTACTAACAGCTTGCTTTTGTACTTTGATATCAACATTCTCAGCAACCGTGACCTCAATAAAGTTATCACCAACTTTAGCAATTTTGCCGACAATACCGCCATTGGTAACCACTTCATCACCCTTCCCTAAGCTACTTAGTAATTGCCGGTGCTCTTTGCTACGCTTCATTTGTGGGCGAATCATTAAAAAATACATGATGGCAATAAAAACGACAATTAAAATTAAAGAACCATAGCCATTGGCTGGGGCAGGTTCTGCCGCAAAAGCACGACTACTAAGACCAATTAATGCTAAGATGGCCAATAAATTTTTCATGGGAAGCTCCATTCATATCTAGTCAAAAGAGGCGTGATTTTACCTGAAGCAGATGACGCTGTCATCTTCCAGATCACAAATTGATGAACCCTAGTCCAGGGATAATGAAACCTTTTGGCTGCCAAGAAAGCCCCAAATTCAACCCCAGGAAATTAATATAAAAGCTATTTGCACTCAAGTGGTAGCCGAATATACCCCACAATGAAAAGTCAGGCCAATGGAACTGCGGCGTAAAATCACGACCCAATGCATTGTAAGGCATTTGCATACCCAGCTGTGGGACTTGTTGCAGGATATAGCCGATAAAAGTATTGCTATTTGGCCCCGGCCATGCCCAGTAGCGATCAGCATAAGGATAACGGCGTACTGCCTGCCTGATGTTAGGTATTAACTTGACTGCCTTTTTGCCGGTAACAAGACTCACAACCTCTGGACGATAACCAAACCAAAAGTGATCAGCCGCACCAAAAGAAACATTGACATAAGGCAAACGTCGCCAACGATTCCATCCAAGCACCTGATAAACAGTGTATTGTTGACTATTGGCGACCTTAGTAGCCAGCCAGGTATGAACACTAAACATACCTCGCCAATTAAATGCTGGGGCATCGAGCAGCACAATGGCTGCCTGATGCTGAAGGCCATATGGGTTCAGCGCCCCACTTGAAGCGCGATTAGCCGTCCGCCAATTTTGCCCGAGTTTCACTTGACCACTTAATAATACATACATAGGACCAAGCAGAAAAATGATCAAGATAACTGCTAATATGATACCCACACGCTTGCAAAGTATTTTCCCTGAGGCCATCACCAAACACCAGGAACTGCTAGCCCACGCTGAGCATAGAAGTTTTGCACTAATTGTTCAAAGCGATCTTCGGCGAGCGCATGACGAATATCACGCATCAACTTCTGATAGTAATGGATATTATGAATTGTATTTAAACGTGGGCCCAGCATTTCTTTGCACTTATCTAAATGATGTAAATAAGCCCGTGAATAGTTTTGACAGGTGTAACACTCACAACCCTCTTCAATTGGTCTCGTATCGTTTTTATTATTGCTATTACGCAGCTTGACCACACCCTCCGAAGTAAATAAGTGTCCGTTGCGGGCATTACGGGAAGGCATCACACAGTCAAACATATCGACACCACGACGAACACCTTCGACCAAATCTTCAGGCTTACCAACGCCCATGAGATAGCGCGGCTTATCTTGCGGTAATAAGGGCGTCGTATGCTCGAGCACTTGCAGCATTAAATCCTTAGGCTCACCAACTGATAAACCACCAATGGCATAACCGTCAAACCCAATATCAATCAAACCTTTTGCCGAGGCTTGACGTAAGTGACCATACATACCACCTTGAACAATGCCAAATAATGCAGCTGGATTATTACCATGCGCCTCTTTACTACGCTTGGCCCAACGTAATGACATCTCCATTGATAAGCGTGCCTCGGTTTCCGTCGCAGGATATGGCGTACACTCATCAAAGATCATCACAATATCTGAACCCAAATCGCGCTGCACTTGCATCGATACTTCTGGCGATAAAAAAACTTTTTGCCCATTGACCGGCGAGCGAAAGCTCACACCCTGCTCGCTAATTTTACGCAAAGCTCCCAGACTAAAGACTTGGAAACCACCAGAGTCGGTCAAAATCGGCCCTGGCCACTGCATAAAGTCATGCAAATCACCATGTGCTTTGATAATTTCAGTGCCTGGGCGCAACATCAAATGGAAAGTATTCCCTAAAATAATTTGCGCACCGGTTGCCTGAATTTCTTCTCGCGTCACACCTTTCACCGTACCGTAGGTACCTACTGGCATAAAGGCTGGTGTATCAACCATACCCCGATCAAACTGCAGTTGCCCAAGACGCGCAGCATGTGAACTCTTTTTTAATTGAAAATGCATCGGCAACTAACCAAACTTAAGCTTCAATACCAAAATAACTAAATTGGCGACAATGATAATGACATAGCTAATCGCCATAAAGAGATGACCAGTTAAGATAATTGCAACCATAAATAGAACAAAAGCAATCAAACGAATCATGAGAAAGCCATAGGAAATCGCCTTAGCATCTTTAGTTCGTAAAATTTTGACAATTTGAGGCAATGCAGCAGAAGCACCTAACACTGCAGCAACATAGATCAGTATATGGGCAAGCAATAAAGTTGACATAGTATTTTGAGAATCCTAAAGATCAATTGAAACAAACTTATTAGACCACTTGTATCTCAAAAAAGATAGTATATAATTACGGGCTCTTTAGGCGCGTAGCTCAGTTGGTTAGAGCACCACCTTGACATGGTGGGGGTCGTTGGTTCAAATCCAATCGTGCCTACCAGTATTAAGGCATATTGCCAGCTCAAACTTAATCTGGCAGGAAAAAACCTCAGCTTTTATAGCGAATCATATACTTTCGTGATATCAGAGCAATGATGATGAAGGCTAAGATATCTAATGCCAGGGCCAAAATAGCAAGCCATGTGCGATATTCCTTATGATGGAATAGAGCACCTGATCCAATTAACGGTTCAATTTTAGGCGCCACAGGGAAACCATATTCATTCATTAATATGTGACCAATATTATGAACATTGATGACCGGCACACCTTTCTTGAGATAACGAATGGCCACTGAATCTCGATTAACCAAGGCAATCGGCATTTTAGTGATGACTCCAGTGATTAATGAATGTGGGGTAATATGAAGGTCTTTAGCACCTTTTATTTTTTTTAGCCCAATCGAAGCCATACCACCACCGACATTAACATAAGCACTGACATGTTGGTCTTTTGCTATTGATGATTTTTGTAGTTCAACGTATAGATGCTCATGGCCCCAGGATCTGGTGTTGCCTGGTACATCCCCGTTAGTGCAACTTGACGACTCACGCCGACACTTTGACAAACCTTTAAAGCTAAAGCAACATTTTCTTTAAATTCTTGGTAGGAAAATTGAGACATTTCATCATCACTAATTGCCGTAATATCACTGGATTTAATTGGAAAAACTGTCGATTGGCGATCCTTTGCCGCATAATTAAAAATCGACAAATGCTTCTGTTCGCAAGTGAAAAATTTTCCCCTAATCGGCATAGTACCCGCCATAGCCAACGCTACATCTTCTTCTAGTGGCCCCATAACATCAAGGTGATCTGGACGCGCATTGGTTAAAACTCCATGGGTTGAACGTACTAGTTTTAACTCACATAAGGATTGTAACAATGGCTGCAAAGCCATACATTCAATGACCAAGGCTTCGGCTTTAAGCTTGGTGGTTTTTTTTACTACCCCCACTTGCTCAATCACATTCGTATGACCCATTCGATAAATTGGCTCCTCATTACCCTCCGTATCAATAAAACGAGCCAAAGTGCCTGTCGTTTTAGTGCAAGTAGAAATACCACCCGCGCGCAAGCCGGCGCCAATTAAACGAGCAACACTGGATTTTCCGCGCGTACCATTAACATGGATACGAATAGGAATTTTTCTAAGACGATACCGATGAATAACCGCCTCAATCAGCAACGTTAAAATAATCATGCCCAGAATAACAGCAATATAAATGCCTATTTGTAAATCCTGCCACCACATAGTGCATATTACCTCTTAAAATTTATCTAGGAAATGATAAAAAAATCTTCCCAATTTAGAGATTTTCAAGTATTGACTTTATCAGCTAAGCATTTTAGTTGTTAAGCTAACAGATTAATTCATTCCATTACTGGTGGTAAGCTATCACTATTAGATTGAAGATACAATTTCAGCTGGAAGCTTGTCAGGGTAAACGCACTTAACAATCAATGAATGTCCACATCATAACTCACAGTCATATTTTATGAACATATCTTGACTAACCAAAATCACGATAGCTTAATAATGCTCTCCAAAAACTGGCCCACTGTTTGAAATGCCGCAGATGCATGACGATTAATCAAACATTGCGCTTAATTTACCTTCACTGAAAACATGGTTTGCATCGGCTTGGATCGTCGGCACAACCGTCATATCAGAAATGGTGACATAGTCTGGCTGTTGAGCACAAAAAACCACGGAGCGCGCGATATCATCAGCAAGAAGAGGCTTTGTCCCTGCATAAAAAGCATCTGATTTTTTCTGATCACCCCAGCGAACCTTACTGAACTCAGTCTGCACCATACCTGGTTTAACATTCGTCACCCGCACATGACTGCCTAGTAAATCAATTCGCAATACATCAGAAATCGCCTGCACGGCATGCTTTGTCGCACAGTAGACATTACCACCACCATATGCTGCTGACCCCGCAATGGAACCGATATTAATGATATGACCTGACTGGCGCACAATCATCCCAGGAACCACCGCACGGGTGACATATAACAAACCTTTGATATTGGTATCGATCATTGTATCCCAATCAGCAGGCTTGCCATGCTGTAATTTATCGGTTGTCAATGCCAAGCCTGCATTATTAATCACATAATCGATAGCTTGCCACTCTACGGCAAGCCCTGATAAACAAGACTCAACTGCCGTTTTGTCACAAACATTCAACTCAATAGGAAGAACTTTGACAGCATATTTCTGCTCCAAGCTTATTTTTAATTTCTGCAACCGCTCTAACCGTCTTGCGGCCAAAATCAGATGTGCACCTGCCCTAGCAAAATGCACAGCACAAGCCTGGCCAATACCGCTAGACGCACCTGTAATTAATACAATACAATCTTTTAACTGTTTCATTTCTCAACCACCAAAACCATGCTCTGCCATTATAAACTAAAATTCATTACGCTGTCGGCACAAACCACCCATTCACCTCTTCAAGCATATGATCAAAAACAGCTCTAGCGCATTTGTATATATTGATTTCCTGTTGCTTTAGCTCTCCCAGCTGTCGGCATAATGCCTGATCACACGGATAAATTTTATTGTCACAGGCTTTGCTTGTCTCAACTGCTGCCAATAGATCTTGAGGAGCTAAGCAAACCGATCTATCTTTGTCTATTTCTTGGCCTTTATCATGGTTCATACGATTTAAACATACCAAACCTTCAAAGGAGATTTGTTTATTTTGATAGAGTCCAATTAAGGCGTTTTGTCTATCCTCTGACTGCATGGCTTGAGCAACTTTTTCATACAAATTAACAGCCGCTTGCTGCTTTCTAAGCCTCAACCCGGTCAGGCTTAAATCCCAAACAGACCTGACATGCCTGAAATGACTTAAAAGTGTATTCAAAACATAAATTTGATTATACCAACGACGGTAATATTGCTTTTCAGCCTCCAATCCAACGACACTCCATATCGCCGCGTCAGGAGACTCCTTGCATGAACCTGATAATTGAATAGCACTTTTGACCATTTTATGATCACTTAAATTATTATTCTTATCAACCTGGGTGTTGATGGCTTTAACCGACAAACCAGAACCAGATTTAGAACAAATCAAATTATGATCCAAAGCACCAAAATCTGGATAATTACGACCATTCTTAGTGTTTTTATGTCTGATGACCTCTTCCCTACTACCATCTGGTTTGTTAGTTAGCTGCATTGGCCCTCGGTAAGTTTCTTCTGTTGTTTTATTGCTATATCCCAACTCACTTATTTTTTTTATGGTCTTGTCATCTGCTGGTTCTATGTAATATTTATTCTCAAACGTAATCGAATTGTTACCATCGAGATTTTCTCTAGGACATTCACACCAACGAGTATTGAGATCACCAGAGATAATGACATTTTTCTCATTTGTTATGTTATGTAATGCTTGAAACTGATTAACTCGCGTATTCTCATGCTTACCTTTATCATTAGACTCAAGATGCGCACCCGCAAAACTCAACGCGCCTTGAGGCGTATTTAGCGTCACTTGCAACCCGCCTTTATTGCGTTTTCTTGCACTCGAAGGCTTATGACACTTATAATCAACCTTATATTGGGACAAGCAATCTTTTCTAACTAAAACAGCGATTTGCGTCTGTGAACTGTTGCAACTAAGACCTTCATACCACTTCGTTGCAACCGTCAACCCATCTTGATAAATACAGATATAATCATCTGTTTTATCAGCAATACGTTGTGCAATACTTGCATTTTCCCAATGACTATTTTTTGCCTCTTGAAAACTAAACAAGGCTATTTCTGGCCGCTTATCGCCTCTATCTCCCTGAGGAAAAACTACATTGGTAATACCTTCAACTTGTTTATCGGTGAGGGTTTTATTGTCAAGGTTATACGTTACTGCACAGATATTTGTTGTATTTTCTAATGGTAAGCAATTAGGCTCATCCTTTCCGGGGAGGGACAGGGCTAAACAATCTTTTTTTTGAAGTAGATTGTTATGATCCTCTGGCTCAGTAAGATCACCTACATTACAAGACATAACTGGATCCTTTTCATAGTTATAAACAAAATTAATTATAGGACCGCTGCAAACTGGTTTATGGCGAATGATGGCTAGGGGAAAAA
>CBFIHN010000037.1:0-16002 GCA_965662575.1 Gammaproteobacteria bacterium | reverse complement strand
ACAATTGTGTTGCCTCAAGGCTAGCTGAGGAAAAAACCAAGCCAATCGTCGCCAGTGCTAATGAAAAATTCGTCACAATCATCGTATTTTTTATGAAATTAATTACAAATATAACATCGGCTTAAAATCATGTAAATTATTTGAAAAATTGTGCATTGCGCAATCCTCAGAGAGTAAAAAAGGACATTTCTAGCTTGGCTTGACAATCATATCTTGTTGGCCATAATGCCATAGTGGCAATTATTTAACTCTTGATGGCACTCATTCTCATTTTATCACTAGTCGCGTTAATTATTATCTCTGCTTTCTTCTCCAGCTCAGAAACGGGCATGATGTCATTAAATCGTTATCGTTTAAGACATCTTGCGAAAAAAAAACATCCTGCAGCTCGGCGAGCGCAAAAGTTACTGCGACGCCCAGACCGGTTACTGGGTGTGATTTTATTGGGAAATACCTTTGCCAATATTCTAGCCTCATCGATTGCAACAGTCCTAGCTATTGGCTGGTTTGGTGACAAAGGTGTGTTACTTGCCACAATAATCTTGACCGTCGTCATTTTGATTTTTGCTGAGATCATGCCAAAAACAGTCGCCGCTGTTCACCCCGAAGGTATTGCATTTTTTGCTTCTCGTCCCCTTCAATTTCTACTAAAAATAGTCTATCCCCTCGTGTGGCTGCTTAGCATAATAGCAAATCGTGTGATTGCAGTGTTTGGTGTCCGTGTTGGTGAAAAAAAACTAGACAGCCTGACGACGGATGAATTACGTTCTGTCGTCCATGCAAGCGAAGGTGACTTACCACAACAGCGTAAGCATATGTTACTAGGCGTTTTGGAACTAGAATCAGCAACCATTGCAGAGGTACTGATTCCCCGCCACCGCATCACCGGCATTGATGTCACTGAGCCTTGGCCTGACATTCGTCAACAATTGATCCAAAGCCACTACTCAAAACTGCCTATTTATGCACAAGATATTGATCAATGCTTTGGTATTTTGCCGCTGCGCAAGGCTTTGTCACTCATTTCAAACAGCGATGCAGGTATCGAACAATTAAAAGCATTAATTGAACCTGCCTACTTTATTCCAGAGAGCACAACCTTACAAACACAATTGATCAATTTTCAAAAAAATGGTGAGCGATTGGCGATGGTCGTTGATGAATATGGGGATATTCAGGGCTTGGCAACGGTTGAAGATATCATTGAAGAAGTCGTTGGCCGTTTTGCCGATGAGCAACAATTATCAAATCAACGACAAATTATTCGCCAAAAGGATGGGACAGTAATTGTTGATGCCCATATGACAGTCAGAGATATCAATCGCGAATTGGATTTAGCCTTACCAATCCATGGGGCAAAAACGCTCAGTGGATTGATTACAGACTATTTAGAAACCTTACCGAATGCCTCAAGCTGTGTCTTAATTGATGGTTACCCAATCGAAATTCTGCACGTTGATGACCAGTCAGTATACCGGGCAAAAATTCAACCACGACACTCTGAGCCAAGTGATGAATGAACATATTCCGGTTTTACTCGATGCAGTGATTGATGGCTTGGCAATAAAACCGCAAGGTTGTTATCTAGATGGGACATTTGGCCGTGGTGGCCATAGCCAACGAATTCTTGATCAGCTCGATGAGCAAGGCAGACTACTAGCGATTGATAAAGATCCTCAAGCAATTGCCACCGCACAACAACATCTTGGCCATGACAAACGTTTTGCTATTGTGCATCACTCGTTTGCTGCGTTAACAAGGATTTGCCAACAAAACGGTGTCTTTGGCAACCTAGATGGTATTTTACTTGATTTGGGCGTTTCCTCCCCACAGCTAGACCAGGCCGAACGTGGATTTAGTTTTAGGCATGATGGTCCTTTGGATATGCGCATGGACACGAGCCAAGGTCAACCACTAAGTGACTGGCTGGCCTCTGCTGATGAAAAAATGATTGCCGATGTGCTCTGGCGTTATGGTGAAGAAAAACAGTCACGACAAATCGCACGAGAAATTATTAGACAACGTCAGCAACAACCAATTACCCGCACTTTACAATTAGCACAATTAATCCATACTGTCATGCCACACAAAGCGACATTGGGCAAACACCCAGCAACGCGAAGTTTTCAAGCATTACGAATTATGATCAACCAAGAACTTGATGACTTAAGCCATGTTTTAACACAAGCCTTTGCGGCTCTGGCACCGGGAGGACGTTTGGCCATCATCAGTTTTCATTCGCTTGAAGATCGCTTAGTTAAGCGATTTATGCGCACATTATGTGAGCCAACGATGCCTCGTCATTTACCTTTAACCACTGACCAAATACAAGCTAAGGCCCGTTGGTGTGTCAAAATGTACAAAGCTAATCAGCAAGAAATCCAGGACAATAGCCGTGCACGCAGTGCCGTGCTAAGAATTGTAGAAAAAATATAATCTGAATAACGATGAATCAAATAAACCAAGCTCTCAAAAACACCTTCTGCCAAGCCATCATGTGGCCAATCTGGCTGTTGGTCATTCTGATCTTTTGCTCGGCACTGTGGGTGGTGGCTCAAACCAATCATCATCGCCAGCAAATGGCATTATGGCAACAGCAGTATCGACTGTCTCAGCACTTACATACCGAGTGGACTCAACTATTACTTGAGGAAAGTACCTGGGCTGCACACTCACGCATTGAACAGGTCGCGAAAGATCAGTTCCATATGGTGGTGCCAAAAGGTCAACATTGGCAAGTCCTGGCCATTCCACCAGCACAGGCCCCTGAGATTCAAACGGCTACTGAACAATCATGAAAAAACGCCATTGGTTTGTCATTCTGATTATTATTATTTTGTTTATTGCCGTCATAGGACGCCTTATTTTTCTGCATCTTATCGACCAAGAGTTCCTTGCCACACAGGGCAACCATCGCAGTTTGCGCACCCAAATTATTCCTGCAAAGCGGGGCATGATTTTAGATCGCGACGGTCGACCACTCGCTATTTCTACCGCCGTTGATACAATCTGGGTGAATCCCAGCAAACTAGACCAGGAGAATCCCAAGTGGCAGAAAATTGTCGCACTACTGGGCCTGAATTTGACTCAAGTCGACTCAAAAATAGCCAAACGCAAGAGCAAACAATTTATGTATTTAAAGCGACAAATACCACCCGCTTTATCGGCTCAAATTGAACAATTACATGTGATGGGCGTCTATCACTCAAAGGCCTATCGACGTTTTTACCCGACTGGAGAAGTGTTAGCACCAGTCCTTGGGTTTACCAATATCGATGGTCGAGGTCAAGAGGGTCTGGAGCTGCAATACAACACTTGGCTCAGTGGTCAACCAGGGAAGCGTCAAATCCGTCGTGATTTACTGGGACAGATCACAACCGTTCTCGATAAAAAACCACCACACCCTGGGAAAAACCTGACTTTAAGTATCGACCAGCGCATGCAATACATTACTTACCATGATCTAAAAGCCGCTATGGTAAAAAACCGGGCAATGGCTGCCTCTGCCGTGATTCTTAATGTCCATACAGGGGAAGTCTTGGCCATGGTGAGCTTACCCTCTTTTAACCCAAATAGTCGGCAATCGATTCAACCCGGCGCGATGCGTAATCGCACCGTGACGGATGTCTTCGAGCCTGGCTCAACCATTAAGCCATTTGCAATGACCGCGGTACTCGAAAGTGGTCAATACCCACTGGATGCAACGATCAACACCAGCCCAGGTTATACCCGTATTGGCCGTCATATTGTTCGCGACACCCATAACAATGGTACGTTGAGCTTAACTGGCGTATTACAAAAATCAAGTAATGTGGGCATTAGCCGCTTAACGCTATCGCTCAAACCACAAATTTTTCCTCAATTACTCGGCCAGTTTGGTTTCGGTCACAAGCCAAAATTGATTTTCCCAGGTGTCATTAGTGGTTACCTACCACAGCGTAGACAATGGCCTGATTTTGCGTTAGCCACATTAACTTTTGGTTATGGGCTATCAGCAACCACCTTACAGTTAGCTCATGCTTATGCCATCCTAGGCAATGAGGGCAGGAGTCTGCCAGTGACGCTGTTAAAGCGCCAGCAGACGGCGTCAGGTGTGCAAGTGGTCAAACCACAGGTGGCAAAAGATATTGTTAAGATGCTGCAATCCGTTGTGGGAAAAGGTGGCACAGCGACACGAGCTCAGGTTAAAGGTTTTTTAGTCGCGGGTAAAACCGGTACCACGCGCAAAGCCATAGCCGGTGGTTATGCTGATAATAGTTATATTGCCATCTTTGCCGGATTGATTCCTGCAGATAATCCACAATTGGCTATGGTTATTATGGTGGATGACCCACGCGCTGATCGATATTACGGTGGAAGTGTCTCTGCCCCCGTCTTTTCACAGGTTATGCATCAAATTATGCCGCTATTAGATTGAGCATCAGAAACTTTCATTTTCAATGGCTGTCACGTATTATGGGCTAGCGACTTACTATCGATGTTTCAATTCAATGCCAATACAAAAGTTCGGTTTAGTTTTCCAATCTGCAGATAAAATCGCCCCCAATGTTTTGCACTTGCATTTTACAAGAGCTGATGGACAAGCCTTAGATTTTATCCCTGGTCAATTTATTACTTTTCTTTTCACTAGTGATGACGGCCAAGTGAAACGCCGCAGCTACAGCGTGGCGACTATTCCCAATCAAGAATCTGGTATTCAAATAGCTGTCTCTTATGTGAAAGCTGGTATTGCGTCGGAAATATTATTTCATTTAACCCCAGGTGACCAATTACCAGCGATGGGCCCTGCCGGCCGACTGGTCTTACAAACAGACCTTGGTATTAAACGTCATATTTTAGTCGGTACGGGCACAGGTATTGCCCCATATCGCGCGATGTTGCCACAACTCACAGAGCAAGTGAATCAAGGAGCTGATGTGATCATTCTCCAGGGCGCACAGTATCGTGATGATTTACTCTATGATCGGGAATTTAATCAATTCGCCAATAGCCATCGTACTGCTGAATTTCGCGCTTGTTTAAGCCGTGAGTCACTAGATGATCGGCTTGACCATGAGTATTCAGGCTATGTGCAAAAACAATTTGCACAGCTGCAATTGAATCCAGAACAAGATATGATTTACCTCTGTGGCAACCCCAATATGATCGATGATGCATTTGAAGATTTAACCGCCCGCGGATTTGGTAATCACCACATCCGACGTGAAAAATATATTTCATCGAATTGATTGTAACAACTGTGCGGCACTAATATCACCAAATAATCGCTGTGATTTTTTGCTATTACCTTGTCTATCATAAAAAATCAGAGTCGGTAGGCCGATAATATGAAATGCCTTCATCAACCGACGATCATCTGCTGTATTATCACTGACATCGACACGCAACAAACGATAATGCGCTAATGCAGTTTTGACCCGTGGGTCACGGAAAGTAAAGGCATCCAACTTGCGACATTCAACACACCAATGCGCATAAAAATCCAATAGCACTGGCTGTTGCTGTTGTTTCGCTTTTTTCAGGGCTGCCTGGAGTTGAGTTAAATCGTTCACACGCACAAATGGCAGCGCTGCCTTTGCTGGCGATTTGCTAAAACTCACTGGCCGCAGAAAATTGCTGTTGCCATCCAAACCACCCATCATCAATAAAAGACCATAAAACGCTATCAGCAGAGCAATTATCTTTTGCAGTACTTTCCAATGCGCCCACCCTCTCTTGAATAGACCAATCACGCAGGCATAACTGATCAAAAGCAAACCAAATAGCGACATCGTGATTGGCGCTGGCAAAATACGACTTAATAACCAGAGGGCAACTGCCAACATCAAAAAGGCCAATAACCGCTGAATGTGGTACATCCAAAGACCCGCTTTGGGTAAGGCATGATGTCCGACAACCGCAATCATAATCAAGGGGATACCCATCCCAACAGCCAGGACAAATAAAGCAATTGCACCAAATAGCATATTGCCGGATTGTGCAATATAACCTAATACCCCAATGAGCGGCGCACTAGTACAAGGCGATACAACCAGTGTTGCTAACAGCCCCATCAAAAAAGCACCGATCAGGTGCCCACCCCGTTGGCGATGATTGAGCTTGGCTAAAAAAGTTTGTGCGCGATGGGGTAACTCAATACGGTAAACACCAAACAAGGATAATGCTAGCAAGACAAAAATAATCGCAGAGATAATGATCACGGTAGGTTGCTGTAAAAACCCCTGAAAGCCGGCACCAATACGGGCAATCATTAATCCAAGAACAGCATAGCAAATTGCCATCCCCATGACATAACTTAATGATAAAGCCAATGCCTGAATTCTAGACAACCCTTTTTGACCGAGCACAATTCCCGTGATAATTGGGATCATGGGCAATACGCAGGGCGTAAAACAGAGTAGAATGCCCAAGCCCAACAAAACGAGTAGAGCCCAGAGGTAGTGTTGTTGATACAATGCACCACTTAGGCCTGCTGATTGCCCTGAGCTCTTGGGTAGCAATAATGTTTGCTGTGAAGGCGGGTAGCACAAGGTCCCTGAACAGCCTTGGTAATGAATCACTAAACGTGCTGCATCTGACCAATAGCCTGTGACTTTTAATTGCAACTGTAAGTGGTGACGGTAAATTTTTTGTCGACCAAAAAATGGATCATGTATCGTGTCTGCAGGCGGATAATCCACCGTCACTTTTGCCTGCGGTGCATGCTTGAGTTGAAGGCTCAATTTATCTTGATACAGGTAATGCCCATTGGCAATTTGCCACTGTAGCGTCAATGTTTGGCCTTGCCAACGGTGAGCCAATACAAATGCTTGTGAAGCAGGTAATGGCTGAGCATCACTGCCAAGCCCAAATGCTTTCAGTGCCTGAGGTGAGGCAAAAGCTGATGATGCCATCGCCAGACTATGACACAACGATAGAAAAATCATCAATGACAAAAACAGAGATTTCACGGATAAGACTTCAATAAAACTTCATCAGCCTGTATTTCAACATAACTTCCTACTGCATGCCAGTCGCCTAAGACAATTCGCTTGCCATGGGTAGCAAATTCATGGGTATGTCCGTGGATTAAATAGTCTTTACCCTGCAGATATGCCGATGCGGCATCGACATCCACATCTGAAAAATAACGTGAGCCTCTACTCGCTTGGCGAATTTTAGCTGCCACTGCCCTGCGCCAAGACAACGGTAATTTCAAAAATAGCATCTGCAACCATCTTTGATGGACAACACGACGAAAGCGTTGATAGGCATAGTCTTTGGTACACAATAAATCACCGTGAGTGAACCGAATGGTCAGATTATACAGTTTGACATCACTGGGGTCAGCTAATCGTTTGGCGTGGCAACTGTCAAGAAATTGCCGTCCAATCAAAAAATCGCGATTACCAACCATCAAATACAATTGAGTCTCACTATCATGTAATGTTTTTAAACTGGCTGCCACTTGCTGGTGAAACTCACTCAGATCATCATCGCCAACCCAAAAATCAAAAAAATCTCCCAGGATATACAGTGCATCGGCATCTACTGCTTTTTCACAAATAAATTGCTGAAATAAAGCAAAGCTCTCCGGGCGTTTCTCACTGAGGTGCAAGTCCGAAATTACCAGACTATACGCGCTATTTGGCATCGATCTTTACTATTGCCAATATAAAAGATAATGTATTCTAACATGATAATCGACATCCCAGTGGCCATCCGTTGAATAAACGCCAAAAGTTCCGATACGCTCTCATACAACTATGGCAGTTATTTCAACATTACTGTCAACGCTATCCGGCAAATGCCTTATCGGTAGCATTACATTTAGCCCTATTTATTTTGCTGTTAATATTTGTTGCACCAGAAACTGCCAAACTCTACCGCACCATTGTCCCAGTAAACCCCAAGCCGAACCAACCCATCGTTCAAGCTTCGGTGGTTAGTAGCCAAACGATTAACCGTGCTATTGCGCAGAGATTAGCGCAGATCAAACAACAGAAACAAGCCATTGCTCGCCAAAAAGCAACTGCACTAGCAGCAAGACAGGCTAAGGAAAAACGGCTGCGTGAAGCCAAGCAAGCTACCATTCTTCAGCAAAAACAGCGAGCACGACAAAAAGCCCTGGCAAAAAAGCGTGAGCAAGCACGCCAAAGAGAGGCGCTTGTGCAAAAGCGCAAACACGCAGAAAAAGCGAAACAAGAGAAACTCAAACAGCAACTCAAACAAGCGGCATTGAATAATCTTAACAAACTGCAACAGCAACAAGCACAACAACAGCAAGCACAATATGCCAAAACCGTCGTTGAAAAATATATCGGTTTAATTCAAAACAAAATCACCAGCAATTGGATTCAGCCGCAAAATGTCAGTCACCAAAAAACCATGACACTCAGAATTGCATTAGACATGCAGGGCAATGTCATGTCAGTTGAGGTGATTAAATCTAGTGGTAACCGAGCCTTTGATCGCCAAGCAATTTTAGCCGTACAAAAGTCATCACCACTGCCTTTACCTCAGGAAGCTGAGCTTAAACGTCAATTCCGTCTATTGACCTTACCCTTTACACCCTAACTCACGCTATAATATACCACCCCGCCGCAAGTGGCGGCGTATTATTTTTCCTGTTCATCTTGCGTTTTGTGGCCAAGCCACCCTGAAAACGACTCATGACGGTTAATGATAGATGAAAAATTTTATAAGGATCATCAATGCAATTATGTAATTTTGAAGTCGGCTTAGATCAACCACTATTTTTAATGGCTGGGCCTTGTGTTATTGAAAGTGAACAATTAGCTTTAGAGACGGCAGGTTATCTCAAGGAACTGACAACAGAACTCGGTATCTCTTTTATTTATAAGTCGTCTTTTGATAAAGCAAACCGGTCTTCGGTTGATAGTTTCCGTGGCTTGGGTGTCGAAGAAGGGTTAAGAATTTTATCTGAAGTAAAACGTCAAATTGATGTACCTGTCGTCACTGATGTACATGAAGATACACCGTTGGCGGAAGTCGCCAATGTAGTTGATGTTTTACAAACTCCCGCATTTTTATGTCGGCAGACTAATTTTATGCAGAATGTCGCCAAACAAGGATTGCCGGTTAACGTCAAAAAGGGACAATTTCTAGCACCTTGGGATATGAAGCATGTCGTGACAAAAATGCACGCTGCAGGTAATGACCAAATAATGGTCTGTGAACGCGGTGCCTCATTTGGCTATAACAACCTCGTTTCAGATATGCGATCATTGGCAGTCATGAGGGAAACAAACTGCCCGGTGGTCTTTGATGGCACTCATTCGGTACAGCTGCCTGGTGGTCAGGGGACAACGTCTGGCGGGCAACGTGAGTTTGTGCCCGTTCTTGCACGTGCTGCCACAGCCGTCGGTATATCTGGTTTGTTTATGGAAACCCACCCCAACCCGGACAAAGCATTAAGTGATGGCCCTAACGCCTGGCCAATGGGGAAAATGCGCGAGTTACTAGAACAGCTGATAGAAATAGATCAGTTGGTAAAAAAATAGCGGCAATGTTGCCAGATGGCGGAGAGAGAGGGATTCGAACCCTCGATGGAGTTTTACCCCCATACTCCCTTAGCAGGGGAGCGCCTTCAGCCTCTCGGCCATCTCTCCAGATTGTTGGCAAGTATAGCGAGCTTGGGCTTTGCAAGTCAAGCTGTGGCGTGAAGTTGAAATATTCTGGACGATTGTTTGTTGCTCAAGGTATAATCTCTCTCGACTTTCACACCGTGTGTGACAGCACTGAAACGATTAATTAGTAGGAGCATAAATATGGCGATCGAACGTACCTTTTCAATGATTAAACCAGATGCCGTGGCAAAAAATGTGATTGGTGAAATATACAGTCGTTTTGAGCAAGCAGGTTTGCGTATCATCGCAAGCAGAATGACGCACTTAACCGAACAACAAGCTGCCGGCTTTTATGCTGTCCATAAAGAACGTCCTTTCTTCAATGATCTAGTAAAATTTATGAGCTCTGGCCCCGTCATGTTACAAGTTTTAGAAGGTGATAATGCGATTGCCAAAAACCGTGAATTAATGGGTGCGACCAACCCACAAGAAGCAGCAACGGGAACTATTCGTGCTGATTTTGCTGATAGCATTGATGCAAATGCAGTCCATGGCTCTGACGCTCCCGAAACAGCAGCAGAGGAAATTGCATACTTCTTTGCCAGTAGCGAATTGCACAGCCGTTGATGACCAACCTTCTGAACTTTGATCGCCAAGCGATGGAACAATTTTTCCTTGAGCTTGGCGAACCTAAATTCCGCGCCCACCAAGTCTTAAAATGGATTCATCAAGTTGGTGTGACCGATTTTGATCAAATGTTGAATTTAGGTAAAGCCTTACGTACACGCCTTAAAACCATGGCAGTCATTGAGCCACCTACGGTTATATTTGACAAACCCTCTGCAGATGGTACATATAAGTGGCTATTACAAATGCCCGGCAACAATGCCATTGAAACCGTTTATATTCCTGAAGGAGATCGTGGCACATTATGTGTTTCATCACAAGTTGGCTGTATGTTGACATGTTCTTTTTGCTCAACTGGCACACAAGGCTTTAATCGCAACCTCACCACCGCAGAAATTATCGGTCAAGTATGGACTGCCGCACGGCGCCTATCCGAACACAATGGCGAACATGATCGCAAAGTAACCAATGTTGTCATGATGGGTATGGGTGAACCCCTAATGAACCTTGATGCGGTGATCCCAGCCATGGAATTAATGATGGATGATCATGCCTATGGTTTATCCAAACGTCGAGTAACTCTGAGCACCTCGGGTGTTGTCCCACAACTTTATGAGTTAATGAAGCGCACTCAAGTCTCCTTGGCGGTGTCGCTACATGCACCAAACGATGAATTACGTGATGTTTTAGTTCCCATCAATCGCAAGTACCCATTAGCCCAACTATTGTCAGCCTGCCAAGATTATAGTCATCATAACCCACATAAGCATATTACTTTTGAATATGTCATGCTCGATGGTATCAATGATCATTTACAGCATGCACAACAGCTTATCGAATTAATGCGTGATATCCCTAGTAAATTTAATTTAATTCCATTTAACCCCTTTCCAGGGACTGACTACCAACGTTCAAGCAACAACCGCATTCACGCATTCCAAAAACAACTCAGTCAGGCGGGCATAACAACGACAATTCGTAAAACACGTGGCGATGATATTGACGCAGCTTGCGGCCAGCTGATTGGACAAGTTAAAGATCGCACAAAGCGTCAGCAAAAGCATCAACAGAAAATTGCGCGTGGTCATGACTAAAAAACCTTTCCTCTCTGCTGAATATGCTGCCTTAATTCTTGGTTTTGCAATATGTTAATATGCAATAGATCAATCTGGTAAGGAATGGGTAGCTCTTGATTTAGCCGCTGACTAATCCGTGTGATGATCTCTGCCGTTAAACGGTCACCTTGCAGTGCTAAATCAATATCTGATCCAGGTTGATAGTTAGCCATTGCACGTGAACCAAAGATAATCGCTTGCTCAATCTCAGGGTGGCGAGCTAACTCACTTTTAATTAACTCATAACTATGTTTTGAGATACCATGCTTCATTGCTTTTGTTGCAGTAATTGGTAAAGAGCATTCATTTGTGGATAGTAGCTTCTGGTAATACTGGCAAGGGCTAATTGAAAATTCTGTTCGTCATAAGTATGAGCCAATAGATGCCGCTTTTCGAGCATATCCATCCAAATATCACCATTATTAAGGAGTTGATATTGAAAGCTTTGCTTAATCACCTCACGGGGGAATTTTACGTCGACACTTTGCGACTCAAGATAATCTTTTAATGTTTTCCAGGCAAGTTCAAAGGTATATTCAAAACGCTGAATAAGCCCTTCTTTAGCCAAAGTAGACAAGTGTTCTACATCGTCCACAGCTGCTTTTAATTGCAAAAAAGCTTTCTCAAAATTATTGAACCGCTGTTGGAAATGGATGTGCTTAAGCTCTTCTTTCATCAAACAGTTTCTAAACGGCGTTTTTTATCTATTTCATAGTCTGCATAGTTACCAGCAAACCAAATGACATGACCATCACCCTCAAAAGCCAGCATATGGGTAGCAATTCGATCTAAAAACCAGCGGTCATGTGAAATCACAAAGACAGAACCTGGAAAATTATTAATTGCACCTTCAAGCGCTCTGAGCGTTTCAACATCCAAATCATTAGTCGGCTCATCAAGTAACAAAACATTGGCACCTTTGCGTAATAATTTAGCTAAGTGCACACGATTGCGTTCACCACCCGATAAATCGCCAATATATTTCTGCTGATCTTGACCTTTAAAATTGAAGCGTCCAACATAGGCTCGCGATGGTGTGGTATATTGACCGACCGTAATATAGTCAAGGCCATCGGAAATTTCCTGCCAAACCGTATTTTTATCGTTTAGGTGATCACGGCTTTGATCAACATAAGCTAAATCAACGGTTTCCCCTTGGGTAATGTGACCAGAGTCCGGTTGATCATTGCCCGCCAACAGACGAAACAACGTTGTTTTACCCGCACCATTAGCACCAATAATACCAACTACCGCACCGCTGGGGACTAAAAAGCTGAGGTCATTAATTAACTGCCGATCAGCGAAACCCTTATTTAACTTGGAGACATCAAAGACTTTATCACCTAGGCGTGGACCCGGGGGAATGTACAACTCACGGGTTTCACTACGCTGTTGGAAGCTATCTGAATCGATTTCACTCAGGCGGTTCAAGCGTGCTTTTGATTTAGCATGACGACCCTTAGTACCACTGCGCGCCCACTCAAGCTCTTCTTTCATCGCTTTTTGTTTGGCACTTTGTTGTTTTTCTTCAGTCGCTAGACGCTGTGCTTTTTGTTCTAACCAACCAGAGTAATTGCCCTCGTAAGGAATCCCTTGACCACGATCAAGCTCTAAAATCCAGCCAGCGACATTATCAAGAAAATAACGATCATGCGTTACTGCAACGACAGTACCTGTAAAGTCATGTAAGAACTTTTCGAGCCAAGCAACGCTCTCAGCATCTAGATGGTTAGTCGGCTCATCTAATAATAGAACATCCGGTGATGATAATAATAAGCGACATAACGCAACACGACGCTTTTCACCGCCAGAGAGGTGCTCAATTTTGGCATCCATTGGGGGCAAATGCAGAGCATTGGCTGCGATATCTAAAGTACGATCTAATGCCCAGCCATTAGCTGCATCAATTTTAGCCTGTAACTCACCTTGTTCCGCGAGTAGTTTATTCATTTCATCGTCAGACATCGGCTCGGCAAATCGGTCATTCACTGCATCAAACTGAGTTAACAATGCTTTCATCTCGCTAACACCATCCTCAATATTGCCACGCACATTTTTACTGGCATCCAGTTGTGGCTCTTGCGGCAAATAACCAATTTTGACATCTTTCCGCAGTACAATTTCACCCTCAATATCTGTATCAAGACCTGCCATAATTTTTAACAATGTCGATTTACCCGCACCATTTAAACCCAGTACACCAATCTTGGCACCATCAAAAAAAGACAATGAAATATCTTTTAAAATATATTTTTTTGGTGGGACGAGTTTACTGACTCGATTCATTGAAAATACATATTGTGCCATGATAATTGGTTCCTTGATATTTATTCCTATCAGGACTTTCATCCTATCGGCAAAAGCGCTTGACCAGTGTAGGCTTTAGGGGCAAGAATAGCATTTCGCCGTTAATGCCAACTGACGTGGCTGATATATTCCAGGAGGCGCTAGCCGTGGGTTTTATTTTTTAGGGCGCGTAAAAATATTTCGATGCTTCAATACCTCATACTTTTGTGAAGCAGAACGCTTGGGATTTTTTTGATCAAATGCGGTAATGAGCTGATCAGTTTTACTCACATAAGATTTATTGTGCCCTTCAATTCTATGTAAAATTTTGATAAAAAAATTGATCATTCAGTTGTACTATTATTTTTTTCTAATTATAGCGTTTTTACAACAGCTCATCCAGAGAAATAGTTCTCTAATGGAATGCGTTTATAGCCTTTCCTGTTAAAGCAGAAAAGTTGACAGTATTTTGAATACCTCTTTACGGGAATAACATCAGGGTCCAAAACTCAATACCCATAATTTGTGTGACATATGGTGTTGACTTATTTCCATCATGAATATAAAATTAAATAAGGCTTAAATATGTCATTTACGCAAAGGAGGGCACCTCAATGACGACGAAGACAGTTTACAGAAAATTTACACACCCGGGAGATCCACAGCTACGTTGCCGAATTCCCAGAGAACTATTCGAACAATTGAAGCTTGAAGCAACGTACAATAGACGCGACCTTAATGCTGAGCTCATTGCACGCCTAACCATCACATTACAACACAAAAATCTCATGGACTCCGACCGCCTCATGCGATTAATTTATTGCAAACATCTTGCCTATCAAAACGTAGACTTGTAGGTAACAGTCCCTGGAGCATATTGAGCAACAATTAATTACTGATTAAAAAATTGATAGCACTCATTATCGCCTATAATAATATGGTCAAGCATTTGAACATCAATCATTGACAATAAAGAACGCAACTCCGTTGTGATATCAATATCGCTGTTACTGGGTGACGGGTCACCAGAAGGATGATTGTGGGCAAAAATAATTGCAGCAGCATTGTATTCAAGTGCACGGCGAATAATATCGCGTGGATGAATTTGCGTTTGATTAATTGTGCCAGAAAATAATTTATCGAAACGGATGACACGCTGTTTGCTATCAAGAAAAAGAGCAGCAAATACTTCATTAGGGCAATCACGTAATTCTTGCTTTAGATAAGGAATAGCATCAGCTGAGGATAAAATTTTTGCTCCGGGCTCAAGTTTTGTCTGCCAATGCCGATGGATCATTTCAAGAGCTGCCTGTAACTGCGCATATTTTGCAGAGCCTAAACCCTTAGTATGACAAAATTGTTGCTCACTCATTCTAAGCAACTCGCGTAAACTGCCTACCCGAGTAAGAAGATCTCGAGCAAGATCGATCGCACTTTTCCCTTTAATACCTGTACGAATAAATATTGCAAGAAGCTCAGCATCTGAAAGGCAATGCGCGCCATAAAGCAATAGTTTTTCGCGAGGCCTTTCATTAACTGGCAGAGTATTTAGTGGCGCCATGTAGCTAAGATGGTTAATTCAATCATCATAATTTGATCAAATAAAGTACAAATATTCAAGTTTATTATAGAGTTAACATTTTGTATATAATGAAATAGCCATAAAAAAACTTGACTGAACAAAAAACACACAATACAATGTGTGTGCGTTATTTAAACAAATGGAGGATGTAATATGCGCACACTGATAACTGGAATCATCACAATTGCACTAACATGCAGCAGCCTAGCGGCTAAAAAAATTGAAACCATAAACATTAAACAGCTCAAAAAGATTGCCACTCAATCGGCACTAATCAAAGCCGTTATGCAGTCCAATGAAAAGCATGCAAATATTAAAAAAAAAGAAGCCAATAAACTAAATCGACAATGGCGCAGCGAACGTAAAAACAAACAATATCATTTAATCAAAAAACAACTCAATCAGCCATTATCCAAAATATTAAAGGAAATTGCTAAAAAATCTAACTATAATAATCTTGTCTTAGTCGACCGCCTCGGTTTTAATGTTGCCCAAGCGGGCATAACCACCTATTATTGGCAATCTCGACAGAATTTTTGGAAAAAAGTTATTCGGGGTAATAATACAGAAGGATTTTATATAGGGCGCACCTACAAAAACCGTTCGACAAAGCAACGTGAAAAAATAATTTCTGTCCCCGTATTGAATAAAAGCAAAAAAATCAATGGTGTGCTAATGGCAACTATAATCAAACGTTGACAATATAAGCTCCATCTAAAGATGAATTAAATAGCTTTTTATTCCGAAACCCCCGTAACATTTTTTGTTCGGGGGTGAGGGGATAAGGAGCCTGGCGGTGACCTACTTTCACATGGGGAGGCCC
>CBFIHN010000036.1:0-16261 GCA_965662575.1 Gammaproteobacteria bacterium | reverse complement strand
CTAATAGCTGCCCGGCTGACGCACCTGTAGCAAGCAAAGAGAGCAACAAAAACACCGCAAAATGTCGCATGAAAAAAACCACACATAACCATACAATTAATATAGAGTTATTTTTAGGTTTTTACCAAAAAAGTAACATTTAGCGATGAGTTAACGTGATAGCTACAGTCAATTGACATCCATATGATTTAGGGAAACATTTTATTTTCGTCCTTAAACCCTTCAGCAGTGAAGGGCAAAAGTTCTGCTTTAATCACTGACAAAAAAATCAATATAAGCTTGCATTGCATCTGCTCTGCTCATCCCTGCAAGCGTTTGCCAGGCTTGAAATTTGACCTTACCGACAAAATCACCCGGCATTTCACCCGCTGCATCACCCTGCGTTGCCTGTTTATACCAGGCATAGAGCATTAGTTTCTCCTGCTGAGTTGGCTGTTTATCGACGTTTTCATTTTTAACGTCCGCTAATAACTGTTTGAATTGTTGCTCTAAATCTGACATGTATGTCTCCTAACAGTTGAGTAAAAGAGCCCTAAGCACAATGCTCATACCAGCCTGCGGCAATGACACCCCAAGCCCAGTTAAGCAGCAAAATCACTAAAAAAGCCAAATTGCCATATCCAGTACCTAATAGACCAAGGCCTTCTTGAGGAAATAAGACAAATAAAGTCACCAACGAGGGGAATGTACCAATTAATAGGCCACGCAACCACCAAGATTTTGGCACAATCGGAAAGGCGAATAAAAAACCCCAAACACCACCCCAAATAATACTGCTATAAACTAAGTGCTCAAGCCCCCCGGTGGTTATTGGCAGACGAAAGCTGACACCTATATTGTTAGTTAAGCCGTAATAAACAATTAGTATAAAAATAATAACATGTAGCAAGCCACCCAAAGCGCCAGCCGAAAACCCATTGGATAATTTCTTGAGAAAATCCATCATTATGCATACTCCAGATAAGTGATTAATTGCGTGATTGAAGATAAGACCGTTTTTGCACCCGCTGCTGTCAGCAAGGTGGCATTGCCTGAACCGCCGTCGACACCGATGGCATCAATACCGGCATTTTGTGCGCAGAGCATATCGCCTTCGCTATCACCGATCATCACGGTGCGTTCGGCATCAACACCGGCAAACTGCATGAGTGATAGCAGCATATCCGGGTTAGGCTTAGCCAAGCACTCACTTAAGGTTCGCGTTGCAATAAATTGATCTTCTAGTCGATGCTGATGCAATTCAGCGTCCAAACTACGGCGGGAATGATGACTGGCAATTGCCAGTAAATAACCTTGCTGACACAGTGTTTTTAACAAAGTTTCTACACCAGGAAATAAGACACTGGCATGTCTCGTATGGGCAGGAATCTTGCGCTTCATCACCACAGGTGGCACATGATGTCGGGAAGGCTTTTCCTGAGCAAACTCCTGGCAGGGGACTTCTGGCATGTGTGACAGTGTTCCATTCCAATCAAAGACGATTAGGGAATATGACATTTTAAAGTTGTAATTTTTTTAATATCTGGCCGAAGTGTACCGGATATTGTGCTTTAACTGAAAGCTGTTCATCAGTCAGGGGATCGATAAATTGCAATTGTTCTGCATGCAAACAAAGAGATTTTACGTCTACTATCGGATTATGTATCACCATGCCATATTTTTCATCACCCAAAATAGGATGCTTGGCATATTGCGTATGTACACGAATTTGATGTGTGCGGCCTGTATGTAAAAAAGCACGAACCAATGTAGCGTTGACTAGTTCCTGCACCACTTCAAAACAGGTCTTGGCGTATTTCCCCTGGTCACTAACTTTGACAATACGCTCTCCCGAGGCGCGGGTTAAACGCTGCAAAGGCACTTCGACCTTATTCAATGCCTGGGGCCAATGACCAGCAACAATCGCCAAGTAATGTTTTTTGACCTGACGCTCACGCCATTGAGTTTGCAAGGCCAGCAAGACACGGCGCTTTTTAGCAATGAGTAAGCAGCCGGAAGTCCCCTTATCCAAACGATGGACAAGCTCTAGAAACGTCGACTGTGGTCGTAACTGACGTAGCATATCAATCACACCACAATGAACACCACTGCCACCATGCACGGCAATACCAGAAGGCTTATTTACAACGACTAACCCGGGGTTTTCGTAGAGAATAGCCTGTTCTAACCATTGTAGCTGATCGCGGCGCAAGGTTGTTGTTTGACGCTCGGGTACAACCACAGGTGCAATACGCACCACATCCTCTACCTGTAAACGATAAAGGGGTTTGACACGCTTTTTATTGACGCGGATTTCGCCTTTACGCAATAACTGATAGATGTGAGAACGCGGTACTTTTTTCAGCTGTTTTAGCAAAAAGTTATCAATTCGTTGCCCAACCTGCCTATCATTGATCGTAACATACTGAACCTTAGGCATGGACTTCTTTTTTGGGTACACGATAAAAAATAACCATTAACCCTCCGAGTAGCATACAAATACCTGCGAAGATAATCGGCGAAAATATAGTTAGAGTAACCAAGGGCCCTAAGGCAACACCATTAATAAACCAGGCAACGCCAAAACCTGCACCGGTCCCCCCCATCACAGCACCCTGCTCTTGTGCCGTCACCGCATTTGAAAACAACGCTAAAATAGAGCTGTAACTGACTAATTCAATCATCGGCACAAAAAAACCGGTCACCCATTGGCCAAGCAAGGACAGATGAAACAACAATGACAATAGAATCACGCCGGCAATACTGGCACCCGCAATACAACAAACCTTAAGCGGAAACCGCCTAAACAATATCGGCTGTAAGATTAATACCGCAAGCAAACTAGAACAGCCTAGCAGGGCATAAAATAAACCAATATGACGCTGACTTAGCCCATAGACCTGATCAAGCAACACGGGCATCCCCTGAGCATAAAATCCCCAGCCCATTTGCACTAATAAGAATGAGATGCCAAGAATGCGTACACGCGTGTCTTGAAAAATAAAGCGAAAGGATGCAAATGCACTAAACAAACTTAATTTTGTCTCACATGTCGTCTGCTGACTATTGTCTTTAAGTAATAGGACAATACTGAGTAAATTCAATGCAGATAAGCCCATAGCAATCCACATAGGTGTTGTTTGCGTAAACCACGCAATGGACTTAGATTCAACGGTTAATGATGTAATAATGGGGCCAATTAAAAAGCCCAGAGTCGCCGCAAAGGTAATCCACCCCATATTGCGGGCTTTTTGATCTTCTGGGCTGATATCAGCAATGACCGCCTGTGCGACAGCATAACTTCCAGAGAAAAACCCTGACAAAACCCGGCTAATTAAAAACAGAGTTAAACTACCCATGCTCACCGCAACTGCCGACAAGCCATAAGTTAACGCTGTCCCTGCCAAACAAATCATAATCCCTTTTTTGCGGCCAATGCGATCTGACAAAGTACCGATATAAGGCGTGCCAAAAAACATACCCAAGGGCCAAACAGCTGCTGTCATGCCATACGCAATGTGCCGCCAAAAATCAGAGCTGCCTGACGGCATTAGCGCGGCATGTGGCCCCATGAAAAATCCAGGTAGCAGCGGAAAAACCAAACCGATACCCATGATATCAATAACGATTGTCAGCATGAGCGTCAGAATAATTAAAGAATTAGAACGTGTCGTTGTCATAAGCGCCTCATTATAAAAAAAATTTCGCCGATAATGGGGCTGTTGCAAACTGGTTTATAGCGAGCAGTAGCTAGACGAAAAAAATTAAAAAAGCGGAGTTTATACCTAATAAATGAGCAGTTTTTCATTTTTTTCAACGACGCTAATGCCGCTAGAAATTGGTTTGCAACAGTCCCATAATGGATTTACAACATGAGCGAAAAAGAATAACCTGTATAAAAAATAAACTAATAGACGATTATGTTAGGATACTCATTGACTCAAACCCTCATGATCATGTCAATAACATCTTTGGTTGCATGCGCAAGCATACCGTCATGGCACCAATTTTGGCAAGAAAAACAGGTGAAAAATCAAGCACAACAAATCAGTCATTTAATCCAATTAGCAAAAAATTTTGCCATTACTCGGCACACGGAAACGGTGCTTTGCCCAAGTCAATCAGGCTCTTCATGCCAGGGCCAATGGCAACAAGGCATATTACTGTTCTACGATAACAATCATGATCACCAACGAGAGAATAGTGAAAAAATAATCAAATATCAGCCTATGAGCACAAATATCAATTTATCTTTAAAAGCATTTCCCAGCAACCGTTATTTGGCATTTAGTCCCCTTGGTTTCATGACGGTTAACAATGGCAGCTTCTATCTGCGCCACCAAGGCCAAGAGCGTCAACTCAGTTTAAGTCAAACAGGGTTGGTCAAAATTATCCAAAGTTAACCAAACGTTTATCGTAGGTGAGGCTATCATTAGCCTGAAAAATCTCAAATTCTGGCTTTGATGGTAGTCATTCCAAGTAATGGCTAATATTTTTCTATAAGGTTGGTAAAGATGACTATTTAACCATTTTGATACCCGCGGGTCATGAATAGAATAATCGATATGACACATTTTATCCAAATCAAAGGATGAAAAAAATTGTAATAAAATTTAAAAATATAATGGTATCTTATTGGAAAAATTAGTGAAAATTTGCATTTTTTTATAGCATGTGGATAATAAAGATCTGGAGTCCTCGCGAAAAACGCATAGGAATGCCCAACAATTAACGAGGAGTTTATTTTATGCTTATTCTAACTAGAAAAATTGGTGAAACTTTAGTCATTGCAGATGATGTACACGTTACAGTTCTTGGTGTTAAAGGCAATCAAGTGCGTATCGGTGTCAAAGCACCTAAAGAGGTCTCTGTCCACCGCGAAGAAATCTATAACAGAATCATAGAGGGGCAACCTCAAATTGACAAGGAATCTTAAGTTGATGAGTTCCCATGAAGTGAAATACGACAAAACCCAGCGCTGGGTTTACATGATCATTGCGATGATATTTGGTGCCATTGCTATTGAGACGTTTGTTTTTCTAATCGGCATTGCTTGCGCTGCGGCATTTAATAAACCCCTTTGGGAAGTGATTTACTATCTCTGCAGCTGGCCTAGTCTCGTCCTTGCTTTGATCACCTCCGCTGCCATTTGCCTAAAAAGTTATCTTCTCAAAAAAATCGACGGCTGCTAAAAAAACCAAAAGTCATTCGGTCGTTACCTGCCACATCTTGCCTAGTACAGACATTGGAATAGCCTAGAGACACTAACAAATCACGCACCTTTTGTGCTTGCTGATACCCGTGTTCAATTGCTAACGGCGCACCTGATTTAAGATGATATCGCGCACCCTCAGCAATTGTTTTAATATCAGACAAACCCTGATCTTTCGCCACTAACGCCATACTGGGCTCAAATTGCACATCACCGACGGCAAGATGTGGATCATGATATGCAATATAGGGGGGGTTAGTAACAATGCCATCAAATAATGCTTCTGGAATACGTTCAAGCCAATGGCTGACATAAAACCCCATATTACGTAGACGATATTTTTTGGCATTCGATTTTGCAACTGCCAATGCTTTTTCGCTTTTATCTGTTGCAATAATATGCCAGCGGGGCTTTTCTGACGCCAATGCACAAGCAATGGCGCCACTGCCTGTCCCAAGATCAACAACACAGGCTGAAGGCTTTTGAATCTGTTCCAATGCAAACTCAACCAATAATTCAGTCTCGGGACGTGGAATTAACACATGACGATTCACCTGCAAATGCAATGACCAAAATTCTTTCTGACCAAGAATATACGCCATGGGTTCGCCTTCCGCACGGCGCCCAATAAGTGTCCTAAATTGCTGTTGCTGCGCCTGATTTAACTCGGTGTCATCATGTGTTAAGCAAAAAACTTTATTTCGCTTAAGGGTGTGTTGTAGCAGTAATAAAGCATCTAATGCTGCACTATCACTAACTGATTTAAGCGCTTCATGGCCCTGTAATCTCGCCTGGCCAATGTTCATTAGACGTCATGCTGCGTATCAATAAAACGAATCGTCCTTGTTTTGGAGCGCATAACCAGACTCTGACTTTTTGCGCCGCCAGGAAAATAACGAATGCCTTTTAACATACTGCCATTAGTGACACCTGTTGCTGCGAACATGACCTCACCATATGCCAAATCTTCGATCTGATATCGTCGATCTAAGTCCTCTATACCCCAACGCCGAGCTCGCTGTTTCTCCTGATCATCACGAAAGAGCAAACGGCCTTGCATTTGACCACCCAAACAGCGTAATGCTGCTGCGGCTAAAACACCTTCTGGAGCACCACCGGTGCCAATATACAAATCAATGCCAGTATCTGGTAGTGCCGTTGCCATGGCACCAAACACATCACCATCGTTAATTAAGGCAATACGGGCACCACAAGCTCGAACATCTTTGATAATCTGTTGATGTCGCGAGCGGTTTAACACACAAACCGTCAACATACTCACGGTGGTTTGACGCGCCTCTGCTAAGCGTTTTAGGTTATCGCAAACGGGGTCATCCAAATCAATTATAGAGACTGGCAACCCGGCACCAACCGCAATTTTTTGCATATAAACATCAGGAGCATTTAAAAACCCACCATCTTCTGCCATCGCAACCACTGATAAAGCATTAGCACCCCCTTGTGCTGTCAGTGATGTCCCCTCTAGTGGGTCCAAAGCAATATCAACTTTTGGGCCACCTTGGCCAACCTTTTCACCAATATATAGCATCGGTGCTTTGTCACGCTCACCTTCGCCAATTACAACAGTGCCATCAATGGTTAAACTAGAAAAGGCTTTACGCATGGCATCAACCGCGACTTTGTCAGCTGCCTTTTCATCACCACGTCCCATTTGTGTTGCTGCAGCTAGTGCTGCCGCTTCAGTAACACGCACAACTTCCAGTGCTAAATTTCGATCCATCATTTCTCCTTTACTAGTTCACCTGACTCCATTACTACGCCCAGCAGCTTGAATAATCGCTAAAAAATCTTGTGCGTTTAAAGAAGCACCACCAATTAATCCACCGTCGACATCATCAAGCGCTAAAATTTCGTTAGCATTACTTGGCTTTAAACTACCGCCATAGAGGAGACGAATGGACTGAGCAGCTGCCTGTGATATGGCCCTGATCTCAGCACGTAAAAAGGTGTGTACTGCCTGCACTTGATCTACTGTTGCGGCCAAACCTGTACCAATAGCCCATACCGGCTCATAGGCAATAACCAAAGCGCGCAGATCTTCTTCATTGGCAACAGTCAAAACAGTTTGTAATTGCCTAGCCACAATAGCTTCTGTTTGTTTTTGTTCCCGCTGTTCCTGAGTTTCACCGACACACAGGACAGGCTTCAGGCCTGCTGCCCGTGCTTGTTGAAATTTTTTAACCACGATTTCGTCACTATCGCCATAATATTGTCGGCGCTCAGAGTGCCCTAATAGGACATATTCACAGCCAACCTCAGCTAACATATCTGCTGCAATTTCACCGGTAAATGCTCCCGATTTTTCGCTAGAGATGTTTTGTCCGCCAATAGCAATTTCACTGTCTTTAAGCAACTGGTCAACATACAGCAAATAAGGCATTGGTGGGCACATCGCAACGTCTACTTGCCTGGTGTCGGCTTCAGCGGCAACTTTAGGCACCAAAGCCTCGATCATCTCAAAGCTGGCGTTCATTTTCCAATTACCCATAATTAATTGACGGCGCATTTTTCTACCTCTTTTGCTAATTGTTGTGCTGTATCTTGCGCAAGATTTTGCTCGACGGCTTCAACCATTACTCGAATTAACGGTTCGGTACCCGAAGGTCTCAGCAACACACGACCTTGGTCACCGAGCCTCTGATCTAAACTATCAGCGTAGACAATTAACTGACGCCAATGCGCCTTGCTGAGTGACCCTGCCAACGGCACATTAATCATCACTTGTGGAAACTGCTGCAGACCAGATAACAATTGGGCTAGAGACTGTTGATTACTATGCATAATGTGTAATATTTGCAATGCTGCAATCATACCATCACCTGTGGTTGTCGAATTCAACCAAATGATATGTCCAGAAGACTCCCCGCCGATAAACCACTGGTGGTCGCGTAAAGCTTGCATCACATATCGATCACCAACCTTAGCCCGCACGAAAGGAATATCAGCATTTTTCATCGCCATTTCTAAACCGAAGTTACTCATTTGTGTGCCAACGACACCGCTATTATTCAAACATCCACGATGTTTCATATCCATCGCTAAGATATACAAAATGGCATCACCATTGACTAACTGCCCCTGCGCGTCGACCATAATCAGACGATCGCCATCACCATCTAGGGCAACACCAACATCCGCCTGATGTGCTAACACAGCGGTCTGTAAATTGTTAGGAGATGTTGAACCGTAATCTTGATTAATGTTAAAGCCATCAGGGGCATCACCGATAGCAACAACGTCCGCCCCTAGCTCTCGTAATACTTCTGGGGCGATGTGATAGGTTGCACCATGTGCACAGTCAACAACAACCTTCATCCCTTTGAAATAGGAAAATGGTGGCAATGATGATTTACAAAATTCGATATAGCGACCAGGTGCATCATCTATGCGAAAAGCTCGCCCCAGTTGTTCTGGCGCAACAGTATCCATTGCTTGATCAAGCATAGCTTCTATCTTTAGCTCAATATCATCACTCAGTTTTTCCCCATTGGCAGCAAAAAATTTAATGCCATTATCATGATGGGGATTATGCGAGGCACTGATCACAATCCCTGCTTTTGCATGAAACGTTCTCGTTAAATATGCAACAGCAGGTGTGGGCATTGGGCCTAATAAATAAACATCGACACCCGCGGAGGCGAGTCCTGCTTCAAGTGCTGACTCGATCATGTAGCCAGACAGTCGAGTATCTTTGCCAATCAAAACTCTCGCTCCTGGGGCGCTGGCCAATACACGACCAGCAGCCCAACCGAGCTTCAAAGCGAATTCTGCTGTGATCGGATAACAACCAACGTGACCACGAACACCATCGGTACCAAAATATTTGCGAACAGACATGGCGTCTATCCTCCTAAAGAAATGTGGTGCCGTCTTGGCGTGTTTAAATAGCTCAAGCCTATTGTTCTCCTTGTCTATGTGGGAACGGCATCGCGTTGAATATCAACGAATTAAGCACAACACCAACTTATGTTATTTCAATCTAACGCAATCCAATATTTTACTCAATAGCCTCCCAGGCCATGATCAGTTGAATCTACCAGAGATTATACTATAGCATAGTGACATATTAGTGATCATGGAATATCTCTGATAATGATTAAAGCCTTCGTCATCATGGTGTCTATCGTTGCCACTGCATTCAGTTTTGCCAAACCCATAGGAGCTCAGCGTATTGCCGTTGTCGCGGCTGAAAATTTTTATGGCTCTGTTGCCAAAACAATCGGTGGCAAATATGTCTCTGTGACTAGTATTTTAAACAATCCTAATGCCGATCCACATTTGTTCTCAACGTCAGTTAATACCAGTAAAGCGGTTGGCCAAGCACAAGTGATTATATATAACGGCCTCAATTATGATCCATGGATGAATAATTTACTCCAAGGTCATTCTAACAACAGATATTGTCTGCACAAGAAATGCACAGGCCCTGACCAGGTGGTTTTGCTGCAGGTTGCTGATTTAATTGGACTAAAACAGATAAACGCCAACCCGCATATTTGGTACGAGCCACAGACCTTTCCCCAATTAGCAAAAAAGCTGACCACGCTTTTCACAACAATGGAAAATAACCCATCAGCTCGTGCCTATTTCCGGGCAAACCTTAAGAGGTTTCTCAAAGACAATAGTCAGGTTCAGGAAAAGATTGCACACATTGCTAAAGATGAAAAGGGCAACACGAGTGTGACGGCAACAGAGCCTGTTTTCGGTTATATGATCCAGGCTCTCAACCTGAAAGATATAGGCAAAGCTGTTCAATGGAAAATTATGAATGATGCTGAGCCAACACCTAGGATGTTAGCCCAGTATGAAGACCATCTGATATCTAAACAGGTAAGGGTTTTATTTTACAATAACCAAGTCACGGATTCAGTGACGGATAATATTTTAAAATTAGCTGAGAAATACCATGTTCCTACTGTTGGCATCTCAGAAACAAAACCAGCACACCAATCGGTCAATGAATGGCTATTAGCTGAATTAAATAAAACAGAACAAGCTCTCAGGATACCATGATCTTTCAAGCAAATAAGCTGGTATTAGGCTATGAAAAACCACTCAATAAACCATGCACACTATCTGTTAATGAGCATGAGTGGCTTGGTGTTATTGGTCATAACGGCATCGGAAAATCTACTTTTTTAAAAACCCTCCTGGGTATGATTAAACCTTGGTCAGGTGAGTTGCAAGTTTTGGGGATGCCAGTAGGTAAAGCGAACCGGCATATCAGCTATATTCCACAGGAAAGAGAGATCAATCTCACTGAGAATATGACCGGTGAAGTCCTGGTCAAATGTTCATACTTGGGCCAACGATGGGGTATCCCACTGCCCAGCAAGTCTTTTAAGCATCAATATCATCATATTATTGAGCTGGTTGGCGCTAATGACTATATGGATCAGCCTTTTGTCACCTTATCTGGCGGTCAAAAGAAACGAATTTTCCTCGCACAATCACTGATTAATGAACCAAAATTGCTGCTACTCGATGAACCACTGGCTGATTTAGATCCACAATCTAGGCGGCATTTTATCGAGGTATTACAGACAATTAATGCACGTCACAAGCTAAGCCTGTTGATCATTTCACATGATATGCATGAAATTGCTAGTGATTTAAATGGCTTTATTCATTTCAAAAACGCGAACATTCATTACTGCAACAGCATGCCCTGTGTCCGAGGAGAGGTGAATGTTAGCCTATAGTTTTATGCAACATGCTTTTATTTCAGGCTTTATTATTACATTTGTTTGTGGCTTAACCAGTGTGTTTGTCGTTTTGCGCCGTGCTGCTTTTACAACACATGCATTAAGTCATACTAGCCTGACAGGTGCCGCAGGTGCCTTGTTACTCGGTCAGCCAGGTGTGGTAGGCCAGTTAGTCATTAATATCATTGCCTCAAGTATTATGGCAGTGTTAGGCGATAAAGTGAAAAAGAATGACCTGACTGTTGGGGTTGTACTCACCTTCTTTCTAGGTCTCGGGGCTTATTTCCTATTTTTATACCAAAATAACTATACCGGCGGCATTCTTTCGATTTTATTTGGTAATATCCTGGCCGTATCTGCTGCACAAATTGATGTGCTTTTAGCATTAGGCGTTTTTGTCGTTATTGCTATGCTCGCTATATTCAGACCACTAGCGATGGCCTCTATTGACCCCGTGATGGCAAAGTCTCAAAGAATACCTAGCCGGGTTCTCAATATCATCTTTCATGTCTTGTTGGCTATGACCATTTCCATGGGTTGCCAAGTTGTCGGTGCCTTATTGATTTTTGTGCTGATGGTGGTACCAGGCGCCATTGCAGCGCAATATGGTAAAAAATTAGGATCCATGATGGTCGTGAGCCTAGCGATCTCTATCAGTAGCGTTTGGCTATCCCTGATCCTTGCTTATTTTTTTAATTTGCCTGTAAGCTTTTGTATCACGATGATTCTTAGCTTATCTTATGTGCTAAAGCCATTATGGGACTGTTGCAAACCAGTTTCTAGCGGCACTAGCGTCGTTGAAAAAAATGAAAAACTGCTCATTGATTAGGTATAAACTCCGCTTTTTTAATTTTTTTCGTCTAGCTATTGCTCGCTATAAACCAGCTTGCAACAGCCCCATTATCTGTGCGATTCCTCATGAGAAAAAAGCACCACCGTTGCTAAAAAACTGTTTATCGTAGCCCAAGAGATGAAACCAATTACATTTTGCTTGCATTACTGCAGCCCAAAACGCTAAAATTCCGCCTTTATTGATGTCCAAGATAAGCTGATAAAATTTGATCACTCACCACAAAAAAAATGCTGTCTACCTATCGATTTTCATCGGGCTATTGTTTTTCACTGTCGGTTTATATGCCAAAGGACAGCACGTTAAGTCTCGCCATCAGAGCTCAATGTCAACTCAAGTCATTAATGTCTATGCGTCACAAGCCGCTGAAGTTAAAGTGCCCGAGGCAATCAGTGCCGTCGGCCATATGGTTGCCATGCGCTCAGTCAATTTAAGCTTTGATGTTGACGGACACCTAGTAAAAATTTTAAGTCAAGACGGTCACCGTGTGAAACAAGGTGATGTGATTGCAGAGCTGAATGATCAATCTGACCTTGCACAACTTACCTCCCTGCAAGCTGATTTGAGCCTACAAAAATCTACCTATCAGCGCATGCTCAAGATTAAAGATTTTGGGGGTATTTCAAAACAGACTTTAGATCAAGCTCAAGCCAAGGTAGTCAAAGCCCAAGCGGCTGTGAAACAACAACAAATTGTCATTAACCAGAAAAAACTCAAAGCACCTTTTGATGGTATTTTAGGTACATTCGATGTTGATATCGGCGCTTATATTGCTGCCGGAACAGGCGTGGTCCGCTTAGTACAAGAAGCACCTTTAAGAGTACGCTACAGTGTGCCCGCTTCCGAGCGCTCAAAACTTGAAATTGGTCAAACCGTAACGGTCAGCAGTAGCGCCTACCCGAAAAAAACATTCTCTGGCATACTGAGCTATATTTCACCACAAGTGAATCAAGGTACTGGCACGATCACTCTGGAGGCAAAGGTTGATAATCCGGATTATTTGTTATTGCCTGGTATGTTTGTCAGCGTGAAACAAATTGTTGATCCCTCACGGCAGCTCTTAATGATTCCTGATGTGGCCGTTTTAAGTGACATTGAAGGACAGTATGTTTATCAGGTGATAAACCACAACAGCGTCAAAAAAGTCTACGTCAAAACAGGCTTAATCGAACGGAGTTTAACCGCCATTAGCACGGGCTTGAAAACCGGAGATATGGTCGTCACTGCTGGCCAACAAAAGCTGCAAGATGGCGCAACAATTAAAATTTTGGATACCAAGCTGATTTTACCTCAAAAAAAATCGGCCACCGTAGACAAAAAAACCACAGCAAAAAATACAGCAACAGAACATAAGAAACCGGCACATGAGCAAAAAAACCATTGAAACCGTTGATTTTGAATCATCACTGTCTGAATTACAGACCATTGTGGAGAAAATGGAAAATGATAATCTCTCACTTGAAAAAGCGTTAGATAACTTTGAGCGCGGTATTGCCTTAACAAAGTCCTGCCAAGCAGCGTTAGACCAAGCTGAACAAAAAATTCGTCAAATGATTGCTGATGACTCACAATGAATTTGAACTATTCTACCAACAAACACAGTTGGCCATAGAACGGTGTCTGAAAAAGTATTTACCCCAACGCAGCCCTTGTGCCCTATTACAAGAGGCTATGCACTATAGCTGCTTAAATGGTGGCAAGCGTGTCCGAGCAATGCTGGTTTATGCCAGCGGTGAGCTCTGCGATGTTGCCCGCCAACAACTGGATGTTGTTGCCTCAGCACTAGAAATTATGCATGCTTTTTCGCTTATTCATGATGACTTGCCGGCGATGGATGATGATGATTTGCGTCGCGGTCAGCCAACTTGCCATATTGCATTTGATGAAGCAACCGCCATTTTGGCAGGTGATGCGTTACACAATCTGGCATTTGAGCTGCTAAGTGATGAGCAACACCTGCCATTGACTGCCGAGATTAGGGTCACGTTAATTCAACAATTAGCCAATGCTGTTGGTGCGCAAGGGATGGTTGCAGGGCAAGCACTAGATGTCCACAGTGAACAACAGCAACTGACACTCAAACAACAAGAACAATTACACCATTTAAAAACAGGGCGCTTGATTGAAGCCGCGATTTTAATGCCTCTTGCTATGTCAGCATACCGACAAAATGCTGCTTATCAACAAGCACTGTCTCATTATGCCACGCAGATTGGCATCCTCTTTCAAATACAAGATGATATTTTAGATATCACCTCAGACAGTGCAACGCTGGGCAAAACCGCAGGCAAAGACCAGTCGCAAATTAAGTCTACTTACCCATCCATTTTGGGTTTAGATCAAGCAAAACACTTAGCAACACAACACTATCAAAAAGCTTGCCATGCCATCGCATTGTTGCCAAACAGTCAAACTCTGCACAGTCTTGCCAGCTTTATTATCACCCGGGAGCGTTAAGATCATGAATAACCAGCAAGCCTTTGCACAAGCGCGACAAGTCATTCCTGGCGGTGTAAATTCCCCCGTTCGTGCTTTTGGTGCCGTCGGTGGTGAACCGGTCTTTATCACAGCGGCTAAAGGCGCTTATGTCACTGATATTGAAGGCAAATCCTATATTGATTATGTTGGATCGTGGGGGCCCATGATTTTAGGTCATGCAGATTGTCGCGTACAGAGCGCGGTTGCTGAACAATTGGCAAAAGGCTTAAGCTACGGAGCGCCGACCTTACTTGAAACTGAGTTAGCTGTTGAAATCCAAAAATTAATGCCCAGTCTTGAGCAATTGCGCTTTGTTAACTCAGGCACCGAGGCAACCATGTCGGCCATTCGCTTAGCAAGAGGCTTCACCAGACGCGATAAAATTATTAAATTTGAAGGCTGCTACCATGGACACTCTGACGGTTTGTTGGTCAAGGCAGGGTCAGGGGCATTAACCTTTGGCCAACCAAGCTCCCCCGGTATCCCTGCAGATATCACCAAACACACCCTGAATGTAACCTTTAATGATAGTGAACAATTAAAACACTGCTTCGCCGAACACGGGGATCAATTAGCTGCCGTGATTTTAGAACCGGTTGCGGGGAATATGAACTTAATTCCAGCGCAACCTGATTTTTTATCAACGATTCGTCAACTTTGTGATCAACATAAAGTTGTTCTTATTTTCGATGAAGTGATGTCAGGTTTCCGCGTTGCCTTAGGGGGGGCACAGGCACATTATGGCATAACACCAGACTTAACAACCTTGGGCAAAGTGATTGGTGGGGGTATGCCCGTTGGTGCGTTTGGCGGTCGACGTGAGATTATGCAACATCTGTCACCAGCTGGCGGGGTTTACCAAGCGGGGACGCTATCTGGCAATCCATTAGCGATGGCGGCAGGCCTAGCGCAATTAAAAGCCATTCAAGCTGATGGCTTTTACCAAGCGTTGGAAAAGAATACAAAACGGTTAGTTGAGGGGTTAAATGCGAGTGCAGCAAAGTATGATATTGCTTTCCATGCAACACACTTGGGTAGCATGTTTGGTTTATTCTTTACCCACACACAGCCGGTGACATGTTTTGCGCAAGTTATGCAGGCAGAGATTGAGCAATTTAAAGCATTCTTTCAGTATATGCTAACAAACGGCGTTTATCTTGCACCATCCGCCTTTGAAGCGGGCTTTATGTCTGCCGCTCATCAAACGAGTGATATCGATCAAACGATTACGATTGCAACACAGTTTTTCGCGGATAATGAAAATCTATAGATCAAATCCGCTACCAAGCCTAACAAGGAAAAAATCCTTGATGAATTTTTAAATACGTTTCGGCAACACCTAATGTGAGGCAACGTGTTTAGGCCAAAGTAACATTTAGTTATGAGTCAACGCGACTCTTGTCATCTGTGTCAGTAGAGAAAACCTCGAATCTTTGTCGGCTTAAGTCACTCTTTTTATCCCGGCGGCGGCTCGAATGAAACAGATTTTTGCACTATGTATCGCTCTCTAACCATCGTCGCAAAATTTGACTCCTCTAAAGTGGCACTTAAAGGCAAGTGCTCAGAAATATACCGCCGATGCGCTTTTAAAACCTTTGCAAGTAATCTTATTGCTTTAGACTTATCATCCTTTGTATCTATTTTTTCGTCATATTCTAGATCAACAGCCTTCTTAGCTATAGCTTTAAATTGTTCGTCGTTCCTGCTAATCAATTGCGTATCTGACGGTAAATGCTCCGATGCTGCTTTGGCAAGATCCTTAAAATTACTCATCACAGGGGGTGAGATCCCTGATTCTCCTTGCGATACTGCGTCCCCACTTGGCTTGGCACCACCTGTTTGCGGCTCAGGGTTAGGGTCTTCTTCCCCACCACCACCGGGAAGACTGGCACCCATTTCTCTCATCTCTTGAAAATACTCTCCGTTGCGACCATAAGAACCAGGACCCGTGTAACCAGGTAGTTGATTACTTTGAGGGATTTCAGCCGCACTAGGAGAAGCCTCAGGCACAGGAGG